>NZ_JAPSKZ010000026.1 GCF_031181185.1 Phenylobacterium sp.
CCACATTCGCCGAGATCGTCCGCAGCGGCTGGGCCATGTACCAGGGCGGCGAAGCCGGCGAGGCGAGGTGGTAGATCTCCTCGAACTTGCCCTTCAGGGGGACCCGCTCGACGTCGCCGATCAGGATCCGGAGCCTGGGGTCGGACACGTGCGCCAGGTTCGTCCGGCACCCCGTCCAAAGATTGTCGACGACCAGACATTCGTCGATGTCGCTTCGTTCCAGAAGTCGATCGACCAAATGCGATCCGATGAAGCCAAGGCCCCCCGCCACCAGCACCCGCGCCATGAACAGCCCCGCTTATTGATTGCTCCGATCCTGAAGAAGCGTGGCCGTTTCTCGAGCTTTGCTTCTCCAAGCGGGCCCCTAACATTGCGTGCAGCGCCGCTGTTCCCATCGCGGACAGATTTTCGCCAGATTTCTTGCCCGCTCGCAGTTTTGTGACCGCGGCCGCGCGCGAACGTGGCGACGCGCCTCTCTCGTCGCGCATCGGCAGGGACCGGGCGGGGGGCCGAGCCTGCGGCTTTACGCGTCACGCGACGGCAGTCATACCGGCGCTATAATTGCCACGCTTGGCGCAACCCCGGGGCACGGGGCTTGCACGAAGCCGCGCAGTTCGGGGTGCGGGGGTCAAAATGGGAAGCCGTATACTGGTTGTCTTCGGGACGCGTCCCGAGGCGATCAAGATGCTGCCTGTGGTGAAGGCGCTACGCGCTCGGGCGGACCTCGACCCCGTCGTGGTCGTCACTGGCCAGCATCGCGAGATGCTCGACCAGGTGTTCGCCGCCTTCGCCGAGCGGCCCGACATCGACCTGGAGCTCATGTCAGCCGGTCAGACGCTGACCGACATCACCGTTCGCGTGCTCGCCCGCATGGCCGAGGTCTTCGAGCAGCAGAAGCCGGACCTGGTGCTCGTCCACGGGGACACGACCACCGCCATGGCCGCGGCGCTCGCCGCCTTCTACGCCCGCATTCCGGTGGGTCATGTGGAGGCGGGCCTGCGCTCGCATGACATCACGCGTCCCTGGCCCGAGGAGTACAACCGCGTCTCGGTCGACGCCGTGGCAGATTTCTGCTTCGCCCCCACCGAGACCAGCGCCGAGAACCTGCGCCGCGAGTCGCCGCGCGAGCGGACCATCGCCGTCACCGGCAACACCGGGATCGATGCGGTGCTCTACATGGCCGGCCTTGTGGACGAGGCCATGCTGGAGGACCTGGAGGTCACCCCGGCGGCCGACAAGAAGCTGGTGCTGGTCACCGGTCATCGGCGCGAGAGCTTCGGCGGCGGCTTCGACCGGATCTGTGACGGCATCGCCCGCATCGCCGCCCGCCCTGACGTCGAGGTGATCTATCCCGTCCACCTCAATCCCCAGGTCCGCGGCGTGGTCATGGAGCGCTTGGGCGGCCTCCCCAACGTCCACCTGATCGCGCCCGTCGACTACGTCCGCATGGTGGCTCTGATGAAGCGGGCCGACATCATCCTCACCGACTCCGGCGGCATCCAGGAGGAGGGCCCGGCGCTAGGCAAGCCGGTGCTCGTCATGCGCGAGGTCACCGAGCGGCCCGAGGCGCTGGCCACCGGCGTGGTCTCCCTGGTGGGCACAGATCCCGAGCTGATCCACCGGGAGGTCTCCCGCCTGCTAGACGAGCCGGACTACTACGCCGGCCGCGCCAGGCCCGTGTTCCCGTACGGCGACGGGACGGCCGCCGAGAAGATCGCCGACATCATCGAAGCCTATGCGCGTAAGGAGCGGGCCGCCGCATGAAGATCTGTGTCGTTGGCCTGGGATACATCGGCCTTCCCACCGCCGCCATGCTGGCCAGCCGCGGCCACGAGGTCGTGGGCTATGATGTGAACCAAAAGGTGGTCGAGCTGGTGAACGCCGGCCAGGCCCATTTCCAGGAGCCGGACCTGCAGATGCTGCTGACGGCGGCCGTCACCACCGGCCAGCTGCGCGCGTCGACCGAGCCCGAGACGGCGGACTACTACATCATCGCCGTGCCCACGCCGGTGCGCCCCGGCGGCGCGCCCGACATGAGCTATGTGGAGAAGGCCTCCGCCGCCATCGCGCCCACGCTGAAGGCCGGCTCGGTGGTGATCCTGGAGTCCACCTCGCCCGTCGGCAGCACCGAAATGGTCGCCGAGGTGCTGCGCCACGCGCGGCCCGACCTGACCTTCCCGCGCTACAAGGAGGAGGGCGCCGACGCCGATGTCGCCGTCTGCCACTGCCCGGAGCGCATCCTGCCCGGCCAGATGGTCCGCGAGCTGGTCCAGAACGACCGCATCATCGGCGGCCTGACCGAGGCCTGCGCCCAGAAGGCGCTCGACCTCTACCAGGAGTTCGTCACTGGCACATGCTACGTCACCGACAGCCGCGCCGCCGAACTGGTCAAGCTCTCCGAGAACGCGTTCCGGGACGTGAACATCGCCTTCGCCAACGAGCTGTCGATGATCTGCGACAAGCTCGAGGTCGACGTCTGGGCCGTACGCGAGCTCGCCAACAAGCACCCGCGCGTCTCGATCCTCGAGCCCGGGGCCGGCGTCGGCGGCCACTGCATCGCCGTCGACCCCTGGTTCATCGTCAACTCGGCGCCGGAAGAGGCCCGCCTGATCCGCATGGCCCGGGTGGTCAACGATGACAAGCCGCACCGCATCGTCGAGCGCGTCACCCGCCTAGCGGATCGCTTCAAGAACGCGGTCGTCGCCTGCTACGGCGTCACCTACAAGCCCGACGTGGACGACCTGCGCGAGAGCCCAGCGCTCGAGATCGTCGAGACCCTGGCCAAGGCCGACGGCCTGCAGATCCTGGTCTGCGAGCCCAACGTCACCGAGCTGCCGGCGCCGCTCGCGGGCCTGAACAACGTCCAGCTCGTCGACGCCGGCCGCGCCCAGCGCGAGAGCGACATCGCCGTCTTCCTCGTCGGCCACCGCCAATTCAAGCGCCTCGACCCGAACCAGTTTCTGAACAAGGTGGTGGTGGACGCGATCGGACTGGTGAGCCGACCGAACGCGCGGGGGGTGTAGGCGCGTAGGGGCATGTTGAAGCGGCGCTTATTTGCAGATGGTGTCGGACTGCGCGCGCAACTTTTGCGAGGCAGCCTGGGAAGCGCCGCGGCGAAGGCCTGTTACATGGTCTGCCAGTTCGCGGCAGGAATCTTGTTGGCCCGCATGATGGGGCCGGATGCCTTAGGGGTATATGCGCTGGCCATTGCGTTCGTGCAGGTCGCCGCGATCATCGCCCAATTCGGATTCCCTGCATCTCTAGTTCGCCTCGTCTCCGTTGCGAGTGCCCACAACGACCCTTCCTCCATCAGGAGCGCCGTGCTCGGTTCAGCAGAGGTCGTTGCGCTCATCTCCGCGTTCCTGATCATCAGTGCTGGAATCGCCTATTGGACAGTTGATGCAAGATTTGGCTTGCCGGCGGCAGCTCTGCTGCTCGCCCTCTTGCTTGTTCCACTTCAGGCACTAACCGCAACACTCTCGGCTGCGATCCGGGGGTTGGGATATGTGATCGAGAGTCAGATCGCCACGGAGGTGGTTCGATCAATACTACTACTACTGATGCTCGCGGCCTGGTGGGTGGTTCGGCCGGCGGCCACGCCAGAGCAGGCGCTGCTGCTGAACGTGGCAGCCCTGGCAGGGGCGTTTGCCGTGCTGGTCTTCGGCGTTCGCAAGAGATTGCCGCAGGTTGATCCAGGCGTCCGCGGCAAGCGCGACTACACGACGCTTGTTGCCAGCAGCTTCCCGTTCGTGTTGCTCGCCGGCGCTCAGGTGATCAACTACCAGATGGACGTTCTTCTTCTTGGCGTGCTTACAACGCGCGAAGAGGTGGGCCTCTACCGTGTTGCGCTACAGCTGGCTGACGGTGCCGGCGTGGCGCTCTTCGCCATTTCCATCGCGATCGCTCCAACGCTCGCCCGCCTTCAAGCGCAGGCCGACTGGCGCCGATTGCGGAAGCTGCTGGTCTATGCGCACGCCGCTGCTACAGCCCTGATGCTACCGCTGGGGTTGGGGATCTTTGGTTGGGCGGGGCCGCTCCTTGAATTGGTTTATGGCGGCCAGTACCGCCGCGCGGCTGGAGCGCTCGGCATCTTGGCCGTCGCCAAGGTCCTCTACGCGATGGTCTGCTTCTCGGGGGTGGCACTCAGCATGGCCGGGAAGCCATACGTGGCAGCCCTCATCAGCTTCATAACGATAGTTCTCAACGTGACTTTGAACCTCTTGCTCATTCCAAGTTACGGCATGGAAGGTGCGGCCATCGCCACCGGGACCAGTGAGTTCATCGTCAACGCGATAGGCCTTTCTTACCTGCTTTGGGTCATCAGGTCCGGTTCGATGGCGGCGCCCGACAAGCCCACGCCTGGCAAGCATTATTCGCGGAGCGAAGCGTGAAAGTTGGGATCGTCACGACTTGGTTCGAGCGCGGCGCAGGCGTCGTGTCTCGACAAATCGCCGATGCCCTAACTTCCGCGGGAATGGAAATCTTTATCTATGCCCGTGGTGAGCGATACGCGGTTGGCGATCCGAAGTGGGATCTACCAAATGTACGCTGGGCCAAGCGGTTACATTGGTCCGGTTCCGGGAAGATCGATCGTTCAGATTTTGACGACTGGATCTCTTCTTGTAAGTTAGAAGTCATAATCTTCAACGAACAGCGCTGGTGGCAGCCCATAATTTGGGCAAAGGACCGGGGTGTGACCTGCGGGGCATACATTGATTATTATACCAGAGAAAGCGTTTCGCTGTTCTCAATATATGACTTTTTGATCTGCAACACACAGCGGCACTACGAGGCGTTTCGCTGGCACCCCGGGGCATCCTACGTGCCCTGGGGCACCGAAGTTGATCTCTTCAAGCCTAGGCCAAAGAAGAATGGTCGACTCCGATTTTTCCACTCCTGCGGGTGGGATACCGCTAGGAAGGGTACAGATCTCGTAATAGCTGCCTTCAATCAGATTCGCGCAGATGTAGACGCAGAACTAATTATCCATAGTCAGATAGATCTGAGTGGTTCGATCTGCGAAGACGACAGAATAACGGTCAAGGTCGGGACAGTGCCGGCTCCCGGCCTGTATCATCTTGGAGATTTCTATGTTTATCCCAGCCGTCTGGAGGGAATAGGCTTAACAATCTGCGAGGCGCTGGCTGTCGGATTGCCCGTAATTACCACGGATGAAGGTCCGATGTCCGAGTTCGTGCTACCTGGGCGAACTGGATATCTTGTGCCGGTGGCGCGTCGCTTTGTGCGTGGGGACAACTATTACTGGCCGATGGCTGAGGTGAGCGTGCCGGACCTCGCGGCGGCGATGCGACGTGCGTGCGCGCTCTCCCGTTCTGAGGTCGAGATGATGCAGTCTGCCGCGCGCGGGTACGCCGTTGAGTCTCGGTCGTGGCGTGAAAACTCCAAGGCGCTCCCGGCGATCGTCGCGGGATCGATGTTCTCCAAACCTTCCGTCGAGACGGTCGCGTCGGTGAACCGTTTTGACTATGCTGGGGTGAAGGGCAAATTGGATTACCTTCTCGAGGTCCCACCCTTGCGGGCAGTGGGGTCGGCGATATTCCGAATCTATCGAGAGCATAGGCAGCCGCATATCTATGCGGCGACTAGCGCGAGCCCGTCGGCCAGGCCCGTGAAATGAATAATTTGCGTCTAAATGCCGAAAAAGTGTGGCCAGGCACCCCCCGCGCAAAGTTCGCTTCTATGGGGATTTTTAGGTACACGGCGCTATTCTTCCTCGTGTTCGCCACCTCTTTATTTCTGCACGATCAGTACAGATACGGTGACCAGACTTACTATTGGAGCTTTTATGAGCTCGCCAAGCGCGCCAACTTAGCTCAGGTGCCACACCTCCAGCGCGTGACAACTGGGAGCTCAGAGCCCGCATATGGGCTGCTCATATGGATGGCGTCGCGCTTCCTAGAAAAAGGTGTCTTCATATCAGTAGCGAACGGGATCTTCGTCTGCCAGATACTGGCATTATTCGAAAAATTTCGCGGTTCGAGATTTGCCTTCGTGCTCGTGGCGGTGGGTTATTACTCTCTGGTGTGTCTGTTTGCGGCAGAGCGGCTCAAATTTTCACTGATCTTCTTTATGGCGTTCCTGACAGTGCCGGGACTGGCGAGGTACGCCTTCGCTGCCCTCGCCCCGGCAGCGCACTACCAAGTTATCATTCTGTACGTAGCGGCTCTTGCTGGAAAGGCAGTCAAGCGGATTCGCGAGACTATTCCGACACGTCGCATACGCTGGCGAGATATCGCGGTCTTCGCCTTCGCGGGCGCCTTCCTGGCGTATTTCCTGGTCGAAAATAGATCTCCGATCGTCGACAAGATTTCAGGATACGCCACGCTGGATCATATCGAGACGATTAAAACAATAGTCCTCATGGGAATTATGTTGATCACTTGCCGTGACAAGTGGTCCGTAGTGGGGTCGATGGTGCCTATTGTAGTTGCGGCATATGTCGTCGGCGATGAGCGTGTAAATATGATGGGGTATTTGGTCTTTTTGTATTTCTTTCTCGTAGAAGGGAGGACCTGGAATATCGCGTTTCTTGCGGCGAACGCCTATTTCGTTTGGAAGTCGGTGCCTTTCATTACGGACGTGCTCGAATATGGCACCGGCTATCCCCCAGGTGCATGAACAATGGCTCATCATGAGACTCATGGCGCACGCGCTGAGGGGCGTGCCGGCGCCTCAACTCGGAGGTCCAATTGCGTAGGCCGGCGATACTTACGTTCACCCGATATTACATGCCTGGCTTCAAGGCGGGGGGGCCGATACGCTCCATTGCCAACATGGTCGCACGACTTTCAGACAGTTTCGATTGGTTCATCGTCACTAGAGATCGCGATTCCGGCGATCCAGCTCCGTATGCTGGTGTCAGTGTTGCGGAATGGACTTCCGTTGGCGGGGCGAGAGTCTATTATCTGCCGCCCGAACAACTGAACGCCATTGCTCTACGGCGTGTCGTGAACAGCATTCCGTTCGATGCGATGTACTTGAACAGCTTCTTTGATCCGCTGTTCTCCACAGTGCCGCTTGCGCTTCGCCGGATGAGAGCGATCGAGGTGCGGCCTACGCTTCTTGCCCCTCGGGGCGAATTCTCGCCCGGCGCATTGGCGCTCAAGTCGGCTAAGAAACGCAGCTATCGATTGGTCGCCGGCGGCCTCGGCTTGCATCGCGACCTCATTTGGCAAGCATCAAGTGATGTCGAGCGTTCGGACATCATTCGCGCTCTCAAGGTGAGCGCCGCAGATGTCTATGTGGCCCAGGATCTAGCGCCGCCCCCCCCTCCTCTGGGAGATCGGCGACAAAGCTCTGAAGGGCTTTCGCTTGTCTTCCTGTCGCGCATCTCGCCGATGAAGAACTTGCGTTTCGCCCTTGAGGTTTTGCGTTCAGTGCGCGTGCCAGTCCGGTTCGATATCTATGGCCCGGCCCCCGACGAGGGTTACGCACAACAATGCGTCGAGATCGCATCCACCCTCCCGGCCCACATCGCCGTGCGGTTCATGGGCGAAGTTGCGCCGGACGAGGTGCACGGGGTGCTTGGGCGATACGACCTGATGTTTCTCCCGACGCTCGGCGAGAACTACGGACACTCAATTCACGAAGCACTCGTGAGTGGGACGCCTGTGTTGATCAGCGATCGGACGCCTTGGCGGGCGTTGGGCCAAGACAACGCAGGATTCGATCTGCCACTGGGTGATCCGCAGGGATTTGCCGAAGCCATCGCGCAGTACTCACAGCTTTCCGAAGCCGAACGTCAGATGATGCGACGTTGCGCTCGCGCGCGTGGGCTGAGAAAATCAGAAGAGTTAGGCGATCTAGCTGCCAACAAAAAGCTGTTCGACAGGCTCGTTCGCGCCTCGCCTCACCGGGAGGTGCGCATCTGATGTCGGTGAAGACCCGACTCAAGTCGATCGCTGAGCGTGCGCCGGCGCCTCTTGCCCGCCTGCTTGCCTACGTGCCGTTCTCTGTCAGGCTGGGTCCGGGCTACGTCCGAACATTGAGACTTGCGGCGGGAATGACCTCGGCTCGCGCTTGCGACGTCCGGGCGTGGGCTTTCCCCAAGCTCAAGGCGATTGTGCGGCGTGCGTATGAGGAAACAGCCTTCTACCGTGCCTTCTATGATGCTCGCGGCTATGATCCCAGCCGGCTGAGGACGTTCGAGCACTTCCAAGATATACCGATCGTCACCAAGGCTGACCTGCGAGAGTTCGGGCTGGAGGATCGCTCCACGCCTGCGCCGAGACGAATGCTGATCAACACGGGGGGCACGAGTGGCCAACCGCTGGCCTTCCACGTAGACGGGGAAGCCTTTGCCCGCGAATGGGCTCACATGCACCTCATTTGGGGACGTGCGGGTTACCACTACCGCGATTTGAAGCTGACGATGCGCGGCCGCAACCTGGGTGGCGATGTGCTCAGGTACAATGCGGTGCACAATGAGTATATTATCAATACTTATGCTGATCGATCCGCAGTCGCCGATGCCCTGTATGAACTCCTGAAGCGCCGTAGAATCCAGTGGATCCATGGCTATCCCAGCATTGTCTCGGAGATCATCTCTTCCTTGGCTGATATCCGCCCAGAAGCGATGCGCGGACTGCAGCGAAACCTAAAGGGCGTGCTGCTTGGTTCAGAGTTTCCGGCGCCCCACTATGTCGAACCGCTGAAGCGCACATTGGGCGTGCAGATGACGGCTTGGTACGGTCACAGCGAGATGTGCGTCTTGGCTTACGAGGATGCTTCCAATCACTATGTGCCGCTTCACAGCTACGGTTTTGTCGAAGCTCTTGATGGCAGCGACGGCCAGAGGCTGATCGGCACCTCATACTGGAACACCGCGTCACCCTTCATCCGCTACGATACTGGCGACCTCGTCCAAGCGGAGGTTCGCGATGGTGTCGTTGAGTCCTTCGCGGTCGCGGCAGGCCGGACGGGTGACTTCGTCATCGATGGCCGCGGCATGCGCATAGCGCTCACCGCCCTGATCTTCGGGCGGCACCATCCGGCGTTCGACCGATGCCGTCATGTGCAAGTGCGCCAGGTGCAGCCGGGGAAGCTCGAACTGCTGGTGGTGCCCGGAGACAAGACCGTTGGTATTCCCGAAATCATGTCGGGCTTCGACTTCTCGAATGTCGAACTCAAGGTGTCTCCGGTTCTGCTTTCAGAGCCCGTAAGAAGCGAGGCGGGAAAAATCCGCCTCCTCGTATAGCTGTTCCTCCTCGAGAAGACGCAAAAACATGCGCCAAGTTATCCAATCCCTCGCCGACGGCTCAATCGAGGCCGCCAACGTTCCTTCGCCGCGGGCGCGGCGGGGCGGGCTGCTGATCGAGACTGCCGCGACCCTCGTGTCGGCGGGGACCGAGCGCATGCTGCTTGAGTTCGGCAAGGGGAACCTGCTGGAGAAGGCGCTTCAGCAGCCGCAGCGTGTGAAGGAGGTCCTCGCCAAGGCCCGCACCGATGGCGTGCTTGAGACCCTAGAGGCCGTCCGCTCCAAGCTCGATCAGCCCATTCCGCTCGGCTACTGCAACGCCGGTCGGGTGGTCGAGGTCGGCCCGGGGGTCACCGGCTTCGCCCTGGGCGACCGAGTGATCTCGAACGGTCCGCATGCCGAGGTCGTGGCCGTGCCGAACACGCTCTGCGCCAAGATCCCCGACGGGGTCTCGGACGAGGAGGCGGCCTTCACGCCGCTGGCGGCCATTGCGCTGCAGGGCGTGCGCCTGGCCCAGCCCACCCTGGGCGAGCGGGTGGCGGTGTTCGGCCTCGGCCTGATCGGCCTGATGGCCGTGCAGATCCTGCGGGCGAACGGCTGCCGGGTGCTGGGCCTGGACTTCGACGCCCGCAAGCTGGAGCTGGCCCGCGGCTATGGCGCCGAGGTGGTGAACCTCGCCGCCCGCGAGGACGCGGTGGCGGCCGGCATGGCCTTCTCGGACGGCCGCGGGGTCGATGCGGTGATCATCGCCGCCTCCACCAAGAGCAACGATCCCGTCACCCAGGCGGCCAAGATGAGCCGCAAGCGCGGGCGCATCGTGCTGGTGGGCGTCACGGGCCTCGAGCTCGACCGGGCCGACTTCTACGAGAAGGAGCTCAGCTTCCAGGTCTCGTGCTCGTACGGCCCCGGCCGCTACGACCCGAACTACGAGGAGCGGGCCCAGGACTATCCGTTCGGCTTCGTCCGCTGGACCGAGCAGCGCAACTTCGAGGCGGTGCTGGGCCTGATGGCCGACGGCGGCCTGAATGTGCGCGACCTGATCACCCACCGGTTCGACATCGGCGAGGCGCAGAAGGCCTACGACGCGCTGACCGACGACCGCTCGGCCATGGGCATCGTGCTGACCTATCCGACGGCGCCTTCGGAAACGAAGCTGGTGCAAGCGGTGGCGCTGAAGCCGGCGAGTCCGGCCCGCGCCGGCGCCCGGCTGGGGATGATCGGAGCCGGCAACTTCGCTTCGCGCGTGCTGATCCCGGCCATGAAGGCGGGCGGCGCGGACCTGAGGACCGTTACCAGCCAAGGCGGCGTCTCGGCCCTGGTCCACGGCCGCAAGAACGGCTTCGCCGAAGCCAGCACCGATATCGAGGCGGTGCTCGCCCATCCCGACATCGACGGCGTGGTGATCGCCACCCGCCACGACACCCACGCCGACCTCGCCGAGCGCGCCCTGGTCGCCGGCAAGTCGGTGTTCGTGGAGAAGCCGCTGGCCCTGGCTGAGGACGAGCTCGACCGCATCGCCGCCGCCGCCCAGTCGCACGAGCGGCCGCCGGTCGTGATGGTGGGCTTCAACCGGCGTTTCGCGCCCCTGGCGGTGCGGATGAAGCAGCTCTTGGACCAGCTCTCCGAGCCGAAGACCTTCATCGTCACGGTCAATGCCGGCGCCATCCCCGCCGACCACTGGACCCAGGACCCGCAGGTGGGTGGCGGCCGTATCATCGGCGAGGCCTGCCACTTCATCGACCTGCTGCGCTACCTGGCGGGCGCTCCGATCGTCGGCCTGCATGCCGTGAAGCTCGGCCGGCCGGCCGGCGGCGTGGCCGAGGACAAGGCCACCCTCGTGCTCGAGTTCGAGAACGGATCCCACGGCACGATCCACTATTTCGCCAACGGCTCGAAGGCCTTCCCGAAGGAGCGGGTGGAGGCGTTCGGCGGCGGGCGCATCCTTCAGCTCGACAACTTCCGGGCGCTGCGCGCCTGGGGTTGGCCGGGCTTCAGCAAGGCCACGAGCCGCCAGGACAAGGGCCATGCGGCCTGCGCCGCGGCCTTCGTCTCAGCCCTTAAGTCCGGCCAGGCCGCGCCGATCACGCTGGGCGAGGTGCTGGAGGTGAGCCGCTGGTCGATCCGGGCCGCGCGCTTCGACGGCTGATCCTCGCGTGCTGACCCGGGCCGTCCGCCTGTTCCATACGGTGCGCTACCTGCGGCCGGTGCAGATCTACGGCCGGGCGGCGCACAGGCTGCGGCGGCTGCGGCCCAGGCTCGGGCCGCCGCCGGCGGTGCGGGCGGTTGCGGGGACGTGGGCGCTGCCGCGCTGGCGTGCGCCGTCGATGCTGGGCCCGGCGCGGTTCCGGTTCCTGAACGAAGAGCACGAGCTGGCGGGACCGGGCGACTGGGACAATCCCGCCTGGCCGAGGCTCTGGCTCTACAATCTGCACTACTTCGACGATCTGGACGCCCTTGGGGCCGAGGGGCGGAGGGCATGGCATGCGGCGCTGATCGCGCGCTGGATCGCCGAGAACCCGCCGCCGTCGGGGCCCGGCTGGGAGCCGTACTGCCTGTCGCTCAGGATCGTGAACTGGTGCCGCTTCGCCTGGTCCGGCGGGCGGCTGGAGGCGGCCGCCGTCGAGAGCCTGGCCGTGCAGGTCCGGGCGCTCGCCGACCAGCTCGAGATCCACCTGCTGGGCAATCACCTCTGGGCCAACGCCAAGGCGCTGGTGTTCGCGGGCCTGTTCTTCGAGGGGGCCGAGGCCGACGATTGGCTGCGGCTGGGGCTGAAGCATCTGGTCCCCCAGCTGCGGGAGCAGGTGCTGCCCGACGGCGGCCACTTCGAGCTCTCGCCGATGTACCACGCGATCATCGCCGCCGACGTGCTGGATCTGCTCGCCGCCGATCGCATCGCGCCGGCCCGGCTGCCGCCGCCGCTGGCGGCCGAGTTGGCCGCCGCCGCCGGCCGGATGCTCGCCTGGGCCGAGACGATGAGCCACCCGGACGGCGAGGTCTCGTTCTTCAACGACAGCGCCATGGCCATCGCCCCGCGCGCGGCCGACCTGACCGCCCAGCTCGCCGCGCTGCGTTTGACCGCCCCGCCGCCGCTGGATCGCCCGGTGCGCTACCTCGAAAGTTCCGGATACGTCCGGGCGGAGGCCGGTCCCGCGGTCTTGTTCGCTGATGTTGCGAACGTCGGTCCCGACTATCTGCCCGGTCACGCCCACGCGGACACCTTGTCGTGCGAGCTGTCGCTGTTCGGCGCCCGTATGCTTGTCAACACGGGAACCTCCACCTACGACGCCGGTCCCGACCGGCTCTGGGAGCGCGGGACGGCGGCCCACAACAGCGTGGTTGTCGACGGCGCCGACTCCTCCGAGGTCTGGAGCAGCTTCCGCGTCGCGCGCCGCGCCCGGCCCATCGAGGTCGCCCTCTCAGCCGGGCAGGCCGGCGTCGAGCTCTCCGCCGGCCACACCGGCTATCGGCGGCTGCAGGGCCGCGTCACACACCGCCGGCGGTGGCGGCTGGACGAACGATCTCTAACTGTCGAGGACAGCATCGAAGGCCGCTCAAGCTCGGCCGAGGCCGTCTGGCTGCTGCATCCGGAGGTGCAGGTGGAGACCGCCCGAGAGCGCGCCGTCGTCTGCATCCTACGGAACCGCGCCGTCCAGTTGGAGCTCGATGGCGGAGAGGCGGCGATAGAAGACGCCTGGTGGGCTCCAGAGTTCGGCCTGCGCCTGCCGACCAAGCACGTCCGCTGCCGGTTCGCCGGCGACCGGCTGACAAGCCGATGGCTTTGGGGCTGAGCTGAGCTACTCGGCCGCGAGGCGATGGGGCTCGGGCGCGAGGCCCGGGAGCGCTTGGATGATCTCAAGGTAGCGCTTCGCCAGCACGGAACGGTCGTAGTTGGCGCGCACGAACGCCTTGCCTTCCGCGCCCATGGCCGCCCTCTGGGCAGGATCGCGCGCCAGTCTGCGCACGGCCTGCGCGAGTGCTTGCGGGTCTTCGGGCTCCACGAACAGTCCGCCGCCAGAGCTTTCCAGGATCCGCCGCGCTTGTCCGTCGACGGCCATGATGATCGGCCGCGCCATGGCCATGGCCTCGAACATCTTGGAGGGGATGACGCGGTGGAACAGCGGCGAGCGTCGGAGCACGACCAGGCTGACGTCGACGCTCGACCAAATCGCCGGCATCTCCGCGCGAGGCTGGTGGTCGAGCATGACCACGTTCTCGAGGCCGAGTTCCGCGCGGCGCGCCACCAGGCGCTGGCGCTCAGCGCCGGAGCCCACGAGGAGGTAGGCGATGGTCGGGTCGTCGCGGGTGAGCGCCGCGGCTTCGAGAACGGTCTGCAGGCTGTGCGCCATACCGTGGGTGCCGACGTAGCCGAACACCGTCTTGCCTCTTAGTCCGTGTCGCTCGCGGAAGCCCCTGGCTTCCGAGTTCTCACCGAAGAGGGCCAGATCGACCCCATTCTCGACGATGCGCACCGGCCGCTTCAGCGGCGCCCGCGCCGCGAGGTGTTCGATGAAGGCGGGCGACACCGCAACGATCTGGTCGGCGGCGCCATAGGCCCAGGCTTCGATTTTCTCCAACAGGCGGAACGCCGGGCCTCGCCCGCCCGCCGCGACCGCGGAAACGCTCTCCGGCCAAATGTCTCGCACTTCGAAGATCCACGGGGCGCGTAGCTTCCGAGCGACGAAGGCTCCGGCGATACCGGCGAAGAACTGCGGCGAGGTCGAGATCACCACATCGGCCGCGGGCAGCCGGCCCGCTTGTAGGATCGCCGACAGCATGAACGACACGTAGTTGAGGCTGCGTCGCACCGTTCCCTGATTGGCCGCCAGGTACGTGCCGAGCCGTATGACCTGGACGCCGTCCAGTTGTTCGGCGTGGAAGAAGGGGTTGCGGTAGCCGGGGTAGGGACGACCACCCGGATGGCTCGGCGTGCACGTCACGACGGTGACTTCGTGCCCCGCGCCTACCCACTCGCGCGCGAGTTCGGAGACGCGGTTTGCGGGCGCGTTGGACTCGGGCGGGTAGTAGTGGGTGAGAAAGAGGATCCGCATCGCTCTACCGCACCCCGCCGCCAGCCGTGATTGTCCAGAACGTCCGGATCACGATCTGGAGGTCGAGATAGAGGCTCAGCTTCTTCACGTAGAAGAGGTCGTAGGTCAGCTTCGTGCGGGCCTCCTCCGCGTTGGCCGAGGGCGGGGCGGAGACCTGGGCCCAGCCGGTGATGCCGGGACGGACGAGATAGCGGTAGGCATAATTGGGCAGGCGGGCCAGGTATTGCTCGTGCAGGGCGACGGCCTCGGGGCGAGGGCCGATCAGGCTCATGTCGCCCTTCAGCACGTTCCAGAGCTGCGGCAGCTCGTCGACGCGGAAGCGGCGCAGGATCCGGCCGATCGGCGTGACGCGGGCGTCGCCCACGACCGCGGCCTTCAGGGCCTCGCCCTCTCGCTCGGGTCGCATGGTGCGCAGCTTCCACATGCGGAACGGCTCGCCGCCCAGGCCCACGCGCTCCTGC
Source organism: Phenylobacterium sp. (assembly GCF_031181185.1). Classification (GTDB taxonomy): domain Bacteria; phylum Pseudomonadota; class Alphaproteobacteria; order Caulobacterales; family Caulobacteraceae; genus Phenylobacterium. Next base: position 14,727 of record NZ_JAPSKZ010000026.1, read on the forward strand.
ACGAAGAAGATCGGGCGGCCCATTGTGACGAACACGGCCGCCATGGCGAGCGCCATCACCGGCAGGGCCACGGGCAGGATGAAGACCACCAGCCCGATATCCATGGCGCGCTTCAGCGCCTTGTACGAGGCGATGCCGTTGGGCGGCAGGTGGTCGACGTCGAAGTGGTCGAGCGAGACGGCGCCGCGCAGCTCCTCGATGTACTCGCCCACGTGCCGCACCTTGCAGCCGGCGAGCATGGCCCGCGACAGGGCCTTGGACCACTCGGCGCTGACCTGTTCGGTCAGCGAGACCAGCACGATGTCGAAGCCGCGCAGGTCGGTCTGCGGGTCGTTCACCACCTGGCCGAAGGGCAGGGCGGGGCGGACGTCGCCGATCAGAGGCCCGACGATGGCCACACGCCGCCGCGCCAGCCGGTGGCGGAGCAGCACCACGAGGCAGCTCACGAGGGCGCCGCCGGTGACGGCCGCGAACAGCATGGGCCGCGAGAAGAAGAGCCGGCCGCCAAGGACGGCCAGGGCGTAGGCGCCGAACAGCAGGAAGACCGTCAGCAGCGCCTGGCCCAGCTTGTAGTCGAGGCTGCCGTGGACGCGCGCGGCGTAAGCTGCGGCCAGCGCCATGCAGCCCGTGTTGATGGCCAGGTGCAGCAGGTATTCGGGCGAGGAGGCCCACATCTCGACGCCGCGGATCAGCAGCACGCTGCCCAGAGACCACAGCGCGATGAAGGCCGCCGCGGCGACGAAGGCGATCAGGGCGCCGCCGTCGGCGCGTTCGCGCCCCAGCGGCGTGGCGTCCTGGATGTCGCCGATCGGCTTCATGAGCATGGTCATGTCGCGCGCCGTTCCGCTTCGCGCGCGCGGCGCGCGTCGCCCGGAAAAGCCTGCGCCCCCCAAAACAAGACTCCTGCCACCCCTGCACGCAAGATGCATGCCGTGGTTGCAGCCTGCCGCGACTCGGCGACAGCCTCGTTAAGCGCACCTGTATACGCGCCCTTAAGGCTGGTACGGCGAAGCTTGGATCTCTCTCCGAAGGAGGGTTCCGTGTCCGGAGCACAGTTCGTCGAGGCGACCGACCCGTCCTTCGGGCCTGCAACTCCCGCCAGCCTGCCGCATTTAGCCGTGGCCACCGGCCAGGAGAGCGCTGTGCGTTCGCCTGCGCTGGAACTGCAGGAGGCGTTGGAAGGGATGCTGACCCAAACCGGCACACGCTCGCCCCGGCCGGCCGCCGTGATGGCCTTGGCCGTTGGCGCGACCGGTGTGGCGCTGGTGTGCGCCGCCTTCTGGGTCTCCCTGGCCCGGTTCGTCATCTCCGCGGTTTAAGCCGCCCCAGCCCCCGCCGGCGACGGATCGCCCCGTCCTCCCCCTAGCTGACGTAGTACTTCTTGTATTCGGCGTAGTAGTAGCCCGGGTCGCCGTAGCCGTACTTCGCCTGCTGCTTCATATCGACCTGGGTCAGGGCCACGCCGCCCATGTGCGCGCCGGTGCCGCTCAGCATCCGGAAGGCCGCCTCGATGGCGTGCTGCGGCGTCTTGCGCCACTTGGCCAGGAAGATCATCGCGTCGGCTTTCGGCGCCAGCACGCGGGTGTCGGCCACCGGCAGCACCGGCGCGGTGTCCAGGATGATCAGGTCGTAGCGCGTGCGCAGGTCGGCCAGCAGCCGGTCCATGGCGTTGGTCCCGAACACGTCCTTGGGCGTGACGGCGCTCTTGGCGAGCGGCAGGAAGTGGGCGCCGCTTTCCTTGTCGACGACCACCGCCTGCTGGAGCGTGGCTTCGCCGCCGAGCACCTCGAGCAGGCCCACGGCCGGCTCGTGGCCCATCAGGCGGTTCACGGTGCGGCGGCGCAGGTCGCAGTCGACGACCAGCACGCGGCCGCCCTGCAGCGCCGCGACGCGGCCGAGGCACACCGACGTCGTCGTCTTGCCTTCGCCGGGCAGGGCGGAGGTGACGCCCACCACCTTCACGGGCTCGCCGATCCGCGAATAGAGGATCGAGGTCCTGAGGTTGCGGAACGCCTCGGAGAAGGCCGACAGCGGCTTGGCCACGACGTGATCCAGCGGGTTTGTGTTGTCGTCGGCGACCGAGGCCAGGAGCGGGATGGCGCCCAGGTAGGTGGTGTCGAGGCGCCGTTCGACGTCCTCGGCGGTGGCGAGGCCGGCATCCAGCATTTCCGCCAGCGCCACGGCCCCCACGCCGGCGCCCATGGCGAGCAGCAGGCCCAGCGCCAGGTTCAGGGCGACCTTGGGCGAGCTCTGGCCCGTCGGGATCTTCGCCTTCGAGACGATGCGCGCGTCGGACTGGCCGATGCCTTCCTGGCTGCTCGTCTCCTTGTAGCGGTTCAGATAGCTCTCGTAGAGCGTGCGCGAGGCGTCGGCGGTGCGTTGCAGCTCGTTCAGCCGCACCATGGCGCGGTTGTTCGAGGCCAGCGTGCCGCGCGCGCCGCCCAGGCTGCCGGCGATGGCGCCGGCGCGCTGCCGCGCGACCTGCGCGCGGGCCTCGAGGTTGGAGATGATCCGACCGATCTCCTGCTCGATCTGGGCGTCGATGTCCTGCAGCTCGCGCCTGGCCTTCAGCATCTCCGGGTGCCGGTCGCCGTAGCGGCCCTGCAGGTCGGCCACCTTGGCGCTGACCTGGACGCGCTGCTCGCGCAGCTTCTGCACGACGGGCGAGGAGAGGGCCTCGCCCACGTCGTCGCCGGACGAGCCGCTGGCCAGCTGTCGGCGGGCGGTGGCGAGGCGCGCCTCGTCTTCCGCCACCTGGGCGCGGGCCTGGGCCAGCGTCTGGTTGTAGTTGGAGATCTCCTGCTCGGTCAGGTTCGTGCCCGACGCGGAGAGCAGGTTGTTGGCGATCTTGTACTGCTGGACGGCGGCCTCGTCGGCCAGCACCTGGTCGCGCAGGCTGCTGATGCGCTCGTTCAGCCAGCTGGTGGCCTGCTGGGTGGCCTCGAACTTCGCCTCAAGCTGCTCCAGCAGGTAGAGCTCGGCGAACTTGTTGGCGATGCGGGCCGCTTTGGCAGGGTTCTCGGACTCGTACGAGACGTTGATGATGTAGGTCAGGCCGGCGCGCTTGACGGAGAGCCCGTCCAGCACCGCGTCGACTACCTTCTCGTGGGCCTTTTGCTGCGCGATGGGGGAGAGCTTGGCGTCGGCCGGCGTCGCAGCGCCGAACAGGCTCGCCACGCCCCCGATCACGGCGCCCAGACCCTCCGGCTTGCGGACGGCCGGGTTGAACTCCGGATCCTGGTCGAGCTTAAGCGCGGTCACGACGCGCTCCGCCAGCTGGCGCGACTTCAGGACCTCGACCTCGGTGTCGACCGTGCTGGAGTCGGCGGGCAGGCCCGACAGCACTTCTTCGACGTTGGTGACCTTCTCCTGCCGCGTGTCGAGCATGACGTTGGCCGTCGCGGTGTACTTCGGCGTCGCCTGCAAGGTGAGCAGGATGGCCGCCAGCAGGACGGCCGCGCCCACCGCCGCGAACAGCCGCAGCCGACGGCGGAACACCGTCAGAAGACGCCGCAGGTCCAGCTGACCGGCGATGGTCGCCGCCCAGGCCGACGGAGCAGGGCGATGGCCGGTCTCGTGGTCGAGCGCGTTGGCGGGGCTATGGACGGTCATGGCGGGATCCGGACACTCGGCAATCGTGGGTTGTCTGGCGCTGGCACAGACCAGCTATCAGACTTCAAGTTCCAGGCCAGCCGGCGCGGCCGGATCGCGACCTTATGTCAGTCCCGCCGCGCCGCCGGGGATCAGTACTGGAGCGTCAGCGTCGCGCCGATGCGGTTGACCTTGAAGTCGTTGCCGCCGTCCGCGCCGTTCGACTTCTGCTTGAAGTAGTCGTAGCTGAGCGTCACGCCCACGCTGCGGTTCATCAGGTAGGTGGCCGACACGCCCGCGGTCGTGCGTTTGTCGTTGCGATCGATGCCTTTGTAGTCGTCCTCGCCCCAGCCGGCGCGGCCGGTGAGGATGACGTTGCGCATCAGCTCGTAGTCCACCTGACCGCCGACGTTGGACGACAGGTAGCTGGAGGAGCCGACGATGCCGGCGTCTTCCACGGTCCGCGAGCCGTTCAGCGTCAGGGTGACGAGCTGGGTGGGGAACCATTCCAGCTGCCCCCGGGCGCCGAAGCCGTTGACGTCGTCGAAGGCGGGGTTGTCGAAGCTCTGGCTCAGGTAGCCCAGGCCCACTTCGCCGCGCACCAGCGCCGAGACCTCGAAGTTGGCGCCGGCGAGCACCTCGACGCCGTCGGAGTCGCGATTCACGAAGTTCGGGAAGGCCGCCGCCGGCGGGTTGTTCAGGCGGTAGGCCCGCTTGTTGCCGGTCACCTGCACGAAGAGGGCGGTGTCCGGGCTTACGGCGTAGTCGGCCCGGCCCGAGAGCGAGGTAACCGTGCGGTCGCGGTCGTCCTGCGGCGTGTTCCCGACCCGCGAAAGGTAGGTGAAGTGGCGCGCGTCCAGGCGGCTGGACAGGCGCAGACGGTTGAACTCGCGCGCGCCCGACAGATAGGCGCTGGTCAGCTCGTACTGCACCGGACGAGCCTGGCCTTCCGAGGTTGCGGTCGTTCGCGGCTCAGTCAGGCGCGACCAGTCGGCGCCGGCGTTGATCTGGGTCGTGCGGAGGACGTCGATGCGCCCGTTGGCGCCGACGGAGTAGTCCTCGGTGTCTTCGCTCGAGAAGTCGGCGAAGCGGTGGACCATCGCCCGGGCGTAGGCGTTCAGCGCATGCCGTGACCACGTCGATTGGGCGCTCACCTCCGGCACGATGTGGAAGATCGTGTCGTCCTGCTTGTTCGTCGCGGTGGCGAAGATGTTGTCGTTGCGCTCGGCCGTCGCGGTGACCTTGGGCCAGATCATGAAGGCGCCGGTGCGCAGGCCGACGGCCTCGTAGCCGGGGTGCGGGCGCTGGCGGACGCTGATGTTGCGGTCGCGGCGGAAGTTGCCCGCGCCCGCGTCTTCCGCGCCGCCGAGGCTGCCGCGCAAGGACTGCGCCGCGCTCGCGCTCGGCATGGCCAATAGGATCGCCGCCCCGGCGATGAGGACCCGCTTGTCCGCTTTCACGATGATGCCCCGCTTAAAAAGTCACGGCCGCCCGCCCGGGGGCGGACGGCCATCGATGATGCTGCTCTTGATCGGCTCGCCGGGTCTGACGCCCGCGTCGCCTTAGTTGCCGGGGTGCGAACCGCCGCCGCCGCCGCCGCCGCCGCCACCGCCGCCGGGCGGGCCGCCGCCACCGACGCCAGGAGCGCCGCCGCCGGGCGCGCCGTTGCCGTTCCCGTTGTTGTTATTGTTGTTGTTATTATTGGCGTTGTTCTGATTGTTGTTGTTCGCGTTGTTGCTGTTGCCCGGGTTGCCGCCGACAGCGCCGGTCGAGCTGCTGATCGCCGCGGTGACGACCTGCTGCTGCTGCTGCACCGCCTGGGTGACCGCCGCGGTCACCGTCGCGGCCGCCTGCGGGTTGTTCGCCACAGCGGGAGCCTGAGCCACGATCTGGGCGACCTGAGCCTGCACGGTGTTGAGCGCGGCCTGGGCGATCGCCGGGTCGGCGCCGTCGATCACATTGGCGATGGCTTCGGCCACCGCAGCCTGCAGGGCGTTCGGGTCGGTCGTCGAGGCCACGGCCTGCTCGACCGCGTTCTCGATCGCTTCCGCCAGCTGCGCCGCCTGCTGCTGCGCCGCGGAGTTCTGGGCAACCGCGACAGCCGGGATCGCGGCCGAGCCCACCAGGGCCGTCACCGCGAAGGCGCGCGCCACAGCGCCGATCGAAAGAGTCTTGAGGCCCATGTGCCCCCCCACTTGGATATCCTGTTCGGCGATAGCGCCGTTCGACCGTATGGCCACAACAGCCGCGCTTACTCAAGCAATTTCTAGCAACAGTTTAGTAACGAAATGACCATCTGCCCTGATTGTGGGCGCGCTGTGGTCATTTCGTCGCGCTGGCCTTCGCCGCGTTTAACCATAGCGCGCCCGACAGGCGCCCGGCAGGGTTGCGAACTGCAACCGCCATTTGCTGCAACTCATCGCGCTTGTGGTAATCGCGCCAGAGAGCCTCGAACTCCTTCTTGGCCGACATGCGCACATCTCGCGGAATCGACTGCGAATTCTCGAGGATGAAGCCGATCCGCCAGACGCCGGCGTAGATGTCCACGCCGGCGATCTCATAAGAACGGCGCAGCAGGGCGACGGCGTCGTCGGTCAGGGCGCCGTTCTGCAGCCGGCTGGCATAGGCAAGGCGAAGCCAGGAACTGTTGTCGTAGGGAAACTGCCGCAGCGCCTTGCGACTAAGCTCGGCCGCCTCCCGCGCCTCGCTGGTGGAGGGGACCGGGGTCGCGAGAAGCTTCTCGGCCGGCCGGGCGTAGCCCGCGGACAGTTCCAGCAGCGTCATGGGTCCGAGCTTGGCCGCCCCGCCACCGTTCAGCGCCGTCAGCGCCAGCAGAGATAGCCCGGCTGTGAGGACTGGCGCGGCGACCAGTATTGCGAGGCGAAGCGACCGGGCGGTCATCGGCTGGACGTCCCCTGAGCGAGCGAGACCTGCAGCCCAAGGGCCCAGGCCCAGAGCGCGGCCACCGACGGCGTGAAGAGCGCGGAATCGGTGAACCCGTGGACAAGGAACACCGCGTCGCACGCGAGAAGGCCTGCCAGCACCCCAGTCATGCGGCTGCGGCGCACAGCCCCACGCAGGGTGAGCAGCAGCAGCCACGCCACGCAGAGGAACATCGGGACGGCCATCAGCAGGCCGCCTTCCTCGAGCCACTGCAGGTAAAGGTTTAGAGGCACGCGAAGATTGAACAGGTAGTCGAAGTTGGAGACGCTCAGCAGGCTCTTGTTGATGGGCTCGAAGTTGCCCAGGCCGTAGCCGAACAAGGGCGAGGCGAGGAACGCCTCCCAATGGGTTCTCCAGGCTTGGAGCCTCAGCTGGGGATCCGACCCGCCTTGCACGAGCCGGTCCAGGAGCTGGTCGCCGAAGAAGACCAGGGCCACGGCGAGAATGGCGATGCTGGCGAGCGCGACGCCAAGGGCGCGCGAGAGTTTGAGACCACCGCCGGCGAGGCGCACGAGCAGATAGACGAGCAGTGCTGCCGTGATCGCCGCAAATGCGCCGCGCGACGCCGTGGCGAACATCGTTGCGGCAAGCGTGGCCGTCGCCCCCGCCAGCAAGAGGACTTCCGCACGCCAGCGCCGCCCGCGGCCCTGTGCGCTCAAGGTTGCTGCCACGCCCAGGATGGCGAGGGCGGCGAAGACGTTGCCCGCGGTGTTGGCGTTGAGGAAGTGGGCCTCCACGCGACGCGATTGCTGCACGATCGACCCCGTGGCGGACCCGACGAACGCCCAGAGCGCAAAGGCGCCGCCGAGGAGCACCATCAGCCAGACGGCCCAGCGCGCCCGGTCGTCCCGCGCGCCCGTGGCCGCCCCGACGATGAAGAAGCAGGCGAGGCCCAGCAGCTTGATCATCTCGACGATGGTCGTGGAGCGGTCGACCGTCGCGGCGCCCTTCAGACCCACATAGGTCCAGATCGGATGCGGTCCGCCCGGCACGTAGGGCGTCAGGCTCCACACGCCGACAACGAGCACGAGGCCGAACAGCAGGGCTGCGGCCTCCAGCCCCTTCAGGCGCAGGAGGTCGGCGCGCACGCTGGGTGTGGCGAGGGCGCCTGCCGCCAGCAGGGCCGCCACCAGGTACATGCTGAGGGCGACATCGCCCACGAGGCCGCCGTACATCAGGTGGGCCAGATAGATCAGGCCGACGCCCGCGCCCGCGATCCATGCGTGCTTGGGCGGCGGCCACAAGCCCGCGGCGCGCCGCGCAGATCTGTCGCCTTCGCTCGACACGGATGAGGTCCCCCGACTCAAGTCGCGAGGAGAGCCCATCCTCGGAGTACGATCAACTCGGCGACCGTCAGGCGCTCGCCGCCTGGGCCGCCGCGTAGTCGTCCCAGATAGCCAGCACGCCGAGCTGTGAAAGCTGGGCGAACATCCGCCGCAGGTGCAGGGCGTTCTCGGCGGCGAACCGCACCACGCGGGGACGGCCTAGCGCGTAGGCGGTCACGATCAGGCCGCCCGAGCGTCGCTCCACGTAACCCAGCTCCTGCAGCGCGAGCAGATGTCGGCGGGCGGTTTCGGCGGGCAGCCCAAGCCGCCGGGCGAGTTCCGTCTGGCGGACGGGCCGGCGGTGGCGGTCGTCGAGCAGGCCGTCCTCGCGGGCCAGCTCGGGCGCCAGCGTCGCGCCGACGTGCTCCGTGTTGGCGCGGAAGATCTCGAGGAGCAGCAGGCAGGAGATCATGTCGCCGAACTCGGTGTGCGCCACGTCCATCGCCCGCAGCATGTAGTCGGAGACCAGGCGCGCCACGGTGCGGACCGGCACAAGCCCCCTCGCGAGCTCCACGCTCGGCGGCGGCAGGTCGTCGAGCACGCCCAGCCGGCGCAGGTCCCCGTGCAACCGGCGCAGCCGCTCGTAGGCCTGGAAGGCGCCGGCGAGGTAGGTCGGGTGGGTTAGGATCTCGGTCGGGACGATGACGCCGTCGCGGGAAAGGCGGCAGAGGCCGCTTCGCTGAAGGCCGTGCACCCGCCGCCGCACGCTCTCGAACGGCAGGCGCAGGGAACTGGCCAGCGCATTGACGCTGACCGGGCGGCGCATCTCGTCCGGCGGGGGCGCATCGGCGTCCGCGAACGCCACCTGCAGGTCAGCGCGGCCGCTGATGGGGGCGACATTGGCCTGGACGATGGTGGAGAGCAGCAGGGCGTCTAGGGGGTGACGTCCGTCCCGCCCGATCTGGATCAGGTCGAGGATGAAGGCGACGCTCGCCCGATGGGCGGCATTGGCCACGTCCTGCGGTCGGAAAGGCGCGGCCGCCGCGATATCGGATGAGGGCGCCCCTGTGGCCATGCGACCAGCTTAGCGGTCTACGGGCAGGCGCCGTCAACATGGGTTCGGGCCGCCGGCGCCGCGCGCGAGCGCAGCGGTCGTCGGCCGTCCAAGATCGACGCTCGGGGGATGGCGCCGCCGCCGCCGATCAGGGTTGGATCGGGCGTGATTCCGCCGGGCTGAACGACGCGACCTGCAGGCGCTTGGCCGGGAGAGCCTCCGGCGCCGCCATGGCCCAGTTGAAGGCGTCGCCGCCGATCTGCCGCTGGCGCCAGCGGTAGGGGGCCTCGCGCCAGGGCAGGACCCAGGAGGACAGGTTGTCGAGCACGAACTCGCCCTTGCTGGTGGCGACCAGCAGCACCGCGTGGGTTTCACCCCAGGTGGTGGTGACGACGGCGATGTTGAGCGCGCTCGCCGGCACGCCGGCTTCCAGGAGCGCCCGGCGCTTCTCGAGCACGAAGTCCTCGCAGTCGCCGACGGCCTGGCCGTCCTTCAGCGGCGTGGACCAGTAGTCTTCGCGCCGCCATGCCTGGGCGTCGGTCTCGCGGCGCATGGCGGCGTTCACGCGGGTGTTGATGCGGTTCAGCTTGCCCCAGAGGTCCGGCGTCAGCTTCGGGACGGCTGGCGCCCGGGCCACGGCGCGCGTCGTCGGATCGATGAACGCCACGTCGGCGGGCGGGGCGGCGGCTTCGACGACCGCCGCCAGCGGCTCGTCGACCGGCAGCAGCGTCAGGGCGGGCGTCACGGCTACGGCGTTCGTCGTCACGCCCACCGAGGCTGTGGCCGGCTGGAACGGCGCCGGCGACAGCAGGGCGCGCCGATCGGCCTCGGCCTGGCGCACGCCGGCCAGCACCTGGTCGGCGTCCGAGCCGCAGTCCTGGGGCTGGCGGCCGCAGAAGTCGACGAACCCCGCCGGGGGCAGGGCGATCCGGCCGGCCGGCAGGAAGGCCGGAGCTTGCGGGGCCGCCAGGGAGGCCGACGCGCTCATCCAGAGTCCTGCGACGGCTGCAAGCCGCCGCAGGACCTTAACTTGAAGCACCACACCATCACCCAATTCGTTCTTATTGGGTCTGGTGTACGCATCAGGCTGTTAAGGGTGCCTGTATTGGCATGGTTACGTCAGAATAAATGGGGAATTAAGTCTCCGTTTTCCTGGGTAAACCCGCGGTAAATCTGAGATTAGGCTTATTGAAATCTTGGTTTATCGAAATTAATCCTGCTTTACGGGGATTCACCCTATGATGGCCGGGGATGGCGCCTTTGCCGTACTGAACGCGAGCCGCCGCGGCGCGTTTGCGGGCTGCCCCTCGCAGCCTCGGATACCTTTGACCTTGCCTGACCCTCGGAGCCTTTCGGCCGCGCTCGCGCCTTACCAGCGGCCGGACCCGCGGCGCAGCCTATGGGAGCTCGCCGCGACCGTCATCCCGCTGATCGCGCTGTGGGCGAGCCTCTATCTGTCCGTCGCGCGCGGCTGGTGGTGGGGCCTGTTGCTCGTGCCGCCCGCAGCGCTTTTCCTCGTGCGCCTCTTCATGATCCAGCACGACTGCGGCCATCAGGCCTTCTTCCCCACGCGGGGCCTCAACACCTGGGTGGGGCGGCTCGCCGGGGTGCTGACCATGACGCCCTACGAGTACTGGCGGCGCACGCATGCGGTGCACCACGCCACCTCCGGCAATCTCGATCGCCGCGGCCTCGGCGCCATCGAACTGCTCACGGTGGCCGAGTACCGCGCGCTACCGTGGCCGCGGCGGCTCGCCTATCGGCTCTACCGCCATCCGGTGACGCTGCTGGGGCTGGGCCCGACCTACATGTTCGTGCTGCAGCATCGGCTGCCGATCGGCGTCATGCGTGAGGGCTGGGCGTGGAGGAGCGTGCTCGGAAACAATCTGGGACTGCTCGCTTTGGCCGCGCCCCTGATTGCGCTCCTCGGGGTGCGCACCTTCCTCATCGCGCACCTCCCCGTGGTGATCCTGGCCGCCACCATCGGCGTCTGGCTCTTCTACGTGCAGCACCAGTTCGAGGAGACTTACTGGTCCCGCAACGCCGCCTGGGACCGGGACCGTGCGGCGCTCGCGGGAAGCTCGCACCTGAAACTGCCCCAGCCCTTCGCCTGGTGGACGGCCTACATCGGCGCCCACCATGTGCACCACGCCGCGCCGCGGATCCCGTTCTACCGCTTGCCTGAGGCGGTGCGCCGGGAGCCGGCGCTCGCGGCGGCCCCGGTGCTCGGCCTTCGCGACGCCTTCGCCAGTCTGCGGCTGGCGCTATGGGACGAGGCGTCCGAGCGGCTGGTGGGTTTCCGGCAGGCCAGCGCCGCCGCCCCAGCCCGCCAATCCGAGCGGGCGCCGCAGGGCGCCTGACGCGCATCCATCTCTTCGCTGGTGCGACGGATCGCCGGTCGCTATTCCGAGCGCTGCCGCAGTGCGGTATGTAGCGGCTGGGGACGCGCGTGGAGTTTTCGGGGATGCGTCGATTTGGATGGCTGGCCGTGCTGATGGCCGCCTGCGTGGGTCTGTTCGCGTTCGCCGGCGTCGCCGCCGCGCAGGAGCGCGAAGCTTCGACCGTGCGCGACGTCGCCGCCTACAAGCTGGGCGCGGGCGACAAGATCCGGGTGATTACCTTCGGGGAGGAGGCCCTGACCGGCGAGTTCCAGGTCGGCGGCTCTGGCAAGGTGTCGCTGCCGCTGATCGGCGAGGTCGCCGCCGCGGGCCTGACGATCCCGGAGTTCCAGAAGGCGGTCGAGACGGCGCTGAAGGACGGCTACCTGCGCGACCCGAAGGTCTCGGTCGAAGTGCTGAACTACCGCCCCTTCTACATCCTGGGCGAGGTGAACAAGCCCGGCGAGTACCCCTACACCAACGGCCTGACGGTGATGAACGCCGTGGCCACCGCCGAAGGTTTCACCTACCGGGCCAACACCAAACGGGTGTTCATCAAGCGCGCCGACAGCGAGAAGGAACAGGAGTTCCCGCTGAACAGCACGACCCCGGTAGCGCCGGGCGACACCATCCGCATTGCCGAGCGGTTCTTCTAGGCCGCGCCTGAGGTGGGCAAGCCGGGACGCCTCGCCGCGCGCGCCGCCTTGGCTGTCCTCGCGCTCTACGGCGCGGTCCGCGTCGTGGACACCGAGGCCCGCTGGGCGTCGGGGCGCGTCCCCGGCGACGTCGTGGAGCACGCGCTTCTCGTCTGGGCTTTGCTGACCTGCGCGATCGCCGCGTTCCCCCGACTGTCGCCGCTCGTCGCCGGCGGCACCATGCTCGGCCTGGGCCTGGGCGTCGAGCTGTTGCAGGCCGTCCCCGGCGTGCCCGGCGGCTTCCAGGCCCGCGATCTCATGGCGGACTTCGCGGGCGTGGTGGTGGCGGTCCTGCCGATGCTCGTGGCGTCCGCCCGACGGCCGACATAGCCAGCCGATCAGCCCGCCAAACAGCAGGGGTGCTCGCCTCCGACCGACGCGACCGGTCATGGCGTCTCCTTCGGCCGCCAGCGTCGCGTCGCTTCCGTTTTATCTGTTCGCGGGCCGCAGCTCGGCCTGGAAGCGCAGCAGCTCCTCGCGGAGGCGTTCGGACCAGGCCTCGGTCGCCGCGCCCCGCAACACCAGGGCGTAGCCGTAGCCCACCGCCACGTGCAGCGCCTCCAAGGCGAGTTCGCCCAGGATCCAGTGCAGCACGCCCGAGCGGAAGGTGAAGTCCAGCTCCTGCAGCAGCAGGTCGAGGTCGACGTCGGCCAACAGCGCGCCCGACCGCTGCGCCTCGGCCAGCAGCCCCTGCCAGAACGCCGCCCGCTGCGGGTTCCAGAGCGCGCTGCGCGCCTCGACGCCGCCCACGTTGAACACCTCGGCCCAGAGCGTCCGGTAGAAGGCGGGGTCCGCCTGGTAGTAGCTGACCTGCAGCCGAACGGCCTCGAAGATGGGCGTGATCGGGTCGGTGGACGACCGGCTGCGGAAGCGGGTGTGGAAATCCTTGATGTCGTTCAGCACCGCCACGACGATGGCGCGCTTCGAGCCGAACAGGTTGTAGGGCGTCGCCAGGCTGACGTTGGCTCGCGCCGCCAGCGCCCGCATCGAGAGGCCCGCGTCGCCCGTCTCGCGGATCAGGTCGCGGGCTGCGGCGATGATCCGCGCCCGGCGCTCGGCCTTGGCTTCCTCGCGTCGGCTCGTTGGCCTCTCGGCGTCGGCTAAGGCGTCGATCGTCATGGGCCCATCCTGGCCAGGGGGCGCGCCATCCGTCCAGCCTGCTTGCCTCTGAGCCGACCGGCGGCCACGGGTGATCTGACTGGACTGCCGCCACGGCGCCTGGGCCGAACTCACCTCCGAACGAGGGGAGATCCAGGATGAAGCTCGACAACACCGTTTCGGCCGTCGTCACCGGCGGCGCCTCCGGCCTGGGCGAGGCCACGGCCCGCCGGCTCGCCGGCCACGGCGTTCGCGTGGCCCTGTTCGACCTGAACGAGGAGCGCGGAGAGGCCCTGGCGCACGAGATCGGCGGCGTCTTCTGCAAGGTCAACGTCACCTCCAGCGAAGAGGTGGACGCCGGCTTCGCCAAAGCGCGCGCGGCGCACGGCCAGGAGCGGATCCTCGTCAACTGCGCCGGCGTCGGCGGCGGGGCCAAGACCGTCTCGCGTGACAAGGAGACCGGCGAGATCAAGGAATACCCGCTGGAGAACTTCGAGCGGATTATCCAGGTGAACCTGATCGGCACCTTCCGCTGCATCACCAAGAGCGCCGCCGGCATGCTGACCCTGCCGGTGCTGGACGACGGCGACCGCGGGGCCATCGTCAACACCGCCTCCGTGGCCGCCGAGGAAGGCCAGATCGGCCAGGTGGCCTACACCGCCTCCAAGGCCGGCATCGTCGGCCTGACGCTCACGGTCGCGCGCGACCTCTCCAGCGAGGCCATCCGGGTGAACACCATCCTGCCGGGCATCTTCGACACGCCGCTGCTGGCCCGTGCGCCCGAGCACGTGAAGGCAGGCCTCGCCGCCTCGGTGCCGTTCCCCCGCCGGCTGGGCCAGCCCGAGGAGTTCGCCCAGCTGGCCGAGACCATGATCACCTGCGGCTACTTCAACGGCGAGGACGTGCGCCTGGACGGCGCCATCCGCATGGCTCCGCGATGACCGAACCGTCGGCTCCGCCCGTCCGCGAGGTCGTCCCGGCCCACCGGTTCGACGAGGGGCGGCTGCACGCCTGGCTGCGCCGCGTGATCCCCGAGGTGGGCGACAGCCTCCGCGTCCAGCAGTTCCAGGGCGGCGCCTCCAACCCGACCTTCCTGCTCACGGGCGCCGACGGCGCCCGCTACGTCCTGCGCAAGAAGCCGCCGGGCCAGCTGCTGGCGAGCGCCCACCAGGTCGATCGCGAGCACCGGGTGATGAAGGCCCTGGAAGGCCACCTCCCGGTCCCGCGCATGCGGGCGCTGTGCGAGGACCCCGAGGTGATCGGCACCGCCTTCTACGTCATGGACTATCTCGAGGGACGGATCTTCCGGGACGCGACGCTGCCGGGCCTGGCGCCTGCCGAACGCGCGGCGATCTACGACGACCTCAACGCCGTCCTCGCCCGCCTGCACCAGGTGGACTTCGAAGGCGCCGGCCTGGGCGGCTACGGCCGGCCCGGCAACTACTTCGAGCGCCAGGTCGCCCGTTGGACCCGCCAGTACCGCGACGCCGCGACCGAGAGCATCCCGGCCATGGACGCCCTGATCGAGCGCCTGCCGCAGCGCATCCCCGCCGACCCGTCCGTCTCGATCACCCACGGCGACTACCGGCTGGAGAACGTCATGTTCCACCCGACCGAGCCCCGCATCGTCGCCGTGCTGGACTGGGAGCTCTCCACGATCGGGCACCCGCTGGCCGACATCGCCTACAACGCCTTCCTGTGGCGTTCCCACAGCCCCTCGTGGGGCAGCCTCGACGGCGTGGACTTCGCGCAAAGCGGCATCCCCACCGAGACCGAGTACGTGGCCGCCTACTGCGCCCGCACGGGCCGCGAACGGATAGAGGACTGGCCGTTCCTGATGGCGTTCTCGATCTTCCGGCTCGCCTCGATCTCGCAAGGCGTCTACGCCCGAACTCTGGCCGGGGTGGTCGCCAGCGAGCGCGAGGCGGTGAACGGCTGCCCGCCGCTGGCCGAACAGGCCCTGGCCATCCTAGACGGCCGCGACTGAAGGAGAGATTCATGCGCCTGCACCTGGAAGACAAGGTCATCTTCGTCGCCGGCGGCAGCCGCGGCATCGGTCTGGGCATTGTCGAGGCCTGCTTGGCCGAAGGCGCCCGTCTCGTCATCACCGCCCGCGGCGCCGAGGCGCTGGAAGCGGTCCGCGCCCGCCTCGCCGCCGAGCACGGCGAGGATCGTGTCTTCGCGATCTCGGGCGACATGCGTGACACCCAGGTGATCGAGGACGCCGTGGCCCGGGCAGAGGATCGCTTCGGTCCCATCTTCGGCGCGGTCGCCAACGTCGGCCTGCACCCGTGCCCGCCCGGCATCGAGGTGAGCGACGAGATCTGGGACGCCGGATTCGCCCAGAACCTCGACTCCGCCTGGCGCCTCTCCCGCGCCGCCCTCCGCCGCATGACGCCGCGCGGGGAGGGCTCGCTCCTGCTGATCAGTTCCATCGCGGGCCTGGGCGCGCTGGGCACGCCGCTGACCTACGGCACGGCCAAGGCCGCGATGAACCACCTGGCCAAGGAGCTGGCCCGCATCGCCGGCCCCAGCAACGTGCGCGTCAACGCCATCGCGCCCGGCAACATCATCTTCCCGGGCGGCGACTGGGAAAGCCGCGCCAACGGCCCGCGCGCCGAGGCCTGGACCCGCTGGATCGAACGCGAGGTGCCGCTGAAGCGCTTCGGGCGCCCGGAGGAGATCGGCGCCGTCGCCGCCTTCCTGCTGAGCCCGCTGGCCAGCTTCGTCACCGGCGCGGTGGTGCCCGTCGACGGCGGGCAGACCCGCTGACGGGCTGGTCCGCCGGTCCGCCGGCCTGTAACCAGCGGCTATGTCACGCCTCGGCGCCATGATCTTGGTCGGCGGAGCCTCGTCCCGCATGGGCGCCGACAAGGCCGTGCAGGACTGGGGCGGCCGCCGCGCCGTCGATCGCGTGGCGGACGTCGCCCGCGCGGTCGGCGCCGAGCCCGTCGTCACCGTCGGGGGCGCCGAGCTGGGCCTGCCGCACGTCCTGGAGGATGCGCCAGGGGGCCCCGTCGGCGGCGTCTGCGCCGGGGCTGCGGCCCTGCGCCGGGCCGGCGCCACCCGCGCCCTGGTGCTGGCCACCGACGCGCCCACGCTCCTGCCATCCGATCTCGAGCGGCTGCTAGCGGCGTCCGCGCCCGGCGCGGCCTACGCCCATCTGCACTTCCCGATGGTCCTGGAGCTCGCGGGGATCCCCGCCGACGCCCAGCCCAACTGGTCCGTCGCCCGGCTGATCGCCGCCATGGACCTGCAGCTGATCGAGGCGGCGCCCCACGCGGTCCCGCGCCTGCGCGGCGC
>NZ_JAPSKZ010000027.1 GCF_031181185.1 Phenylobacterium sp.
GGCGAGCGGGCCATTCGCGCGTCCGACTTCATCGACGGCCTCGGCGTCAACGGCCATGTGAGCTGGCCTGGTCATTATCCCTATTCCGAAACCTCGAGGGTGGCCGAGGCCATGGCGTACCTTGGGGTCCGGACCCTGCGGGATCACATCAACGCAAGCACCCAGCCCGTGTTCGAGCGGCTGGCCGCCCGCGGCGTCCGCTTCGACCTCCTGCTCAACCCGAAGGTGGGGATCGACAACTACGTTGCCTGGGCGCGCGCCCTGGCGAAGGCGTACCCGGGGGTGGTGGCTGCGCTGGAAGGGCCCAATGAGGTCGACAAGTGGCCGGTGCAGTTCGAGGGACGCGGAGGGCTCCAGGCGGCCGCCGAGGTCCAGAGGGTCCTGTACGCCATGGCCAAGAGAGAGCCTCTCCTGGCCCGGGTCCCCGTCTACAACCTGACCCTCTCCGGCATAAGCCGCAGCAAGGCCGCCGAACTCGGAGACCTCTCCGCACACGCCGACTACGCCAACGTCCATCCATACTATCGCGCGGGGCAGCAATCCTGGGGGCACAGCCTGATCGACGCCCGCTACACCCTGAAGGCCTACATGGCGGCCGCGCGCTGGACCGCGCCCGGGCGCCCGGTCGTGCTCACCGAAAGCGGCTCCACCACGGCCGTCGGATCGGACATCGGGGTCACCGAAGCGGTCCAGGCCCGGCAGATCTTGAACTCGCTGTTCGCGGCCGCGGCGCACGGCGCCTCGGCGATCAGCATCTACGAGCTCGTGGAATCCCATGCGAACGGCGCCCAGGACCCCGAAAGCCACTACGGCCTCTACCGCTACGACTGGACGCCCAAACCCGCCGCGCACGCGCTGCACAACCTGACCAGCATCCTACAGCCCCGCGGCGGGACGGACGAGGGCCGCCCCCCAACGCGCCTGACGCGACATGCCGTCCGGGGCTTGCCCGCGAACGGGGCGAGCCTCGTGCTGCTCCAGGACGACGGGAGCTACGACCTCGCGATCTGGGCGGAACCCGATCTCTGGGACGAGGTCCGCCACCGGCCGCTGGCGACGACCCGGTCCGTCGTCCAGGTCGACTTCGAAGCTGTCTCGCCGTTCGTCGAGCTCTATGATCCTCTGCTGGGCGCCAAGCCGCTCGAGACCTTCCGGCGCATACGACGCGTCGAGGTCCCGCTCGCAGATCACCCGGTCATCCTCAAGGTGACCTGACGGCGGGCTCCGGCGGCGAGATCACGCCTCGGCCGGGGTCAGCACGACGAACGCCCGCGTGCCCGGAGCGTGCGTTGGATCGGGCAGCAGCTCGACGATCCGCAGCCCGGCAGCGCCGCACATCCGCTCGATCTGCCCACGCGACAGCGGGGGCGCGCCGCGCCAGGTCGGATCGCTCGTCAGGGCCCGCTTCCCACGCAGCCGCTTCAGAACGGCATGCGCGGACGACGGGATGAGGTTCGCAAGAACATAGAGGGCCCTGAGCCAGGGCCCGCCTGTCCGCACGTGGATCAGCGCGGCGCCGCCGTGCCGCAGGACACGTCCCACCTCGCGCAGATTGGCTTCGATCACCCTGTGCGACGGCATGTGCTGGAACACCTCGTAGGAGAAGGCGAAGTCCACCGACTGTGTCGGAAGCGGAACCGTCTCGCCGTCCGTCGCCCGGAAACGGATGAGCGGGAAGGCGCCGTTGGCCGCGCGCGCCCTGGCGATCATCTCGTCCGAGACGTCGACCGCGGTGACGCCGCCGAAGCGCCGCGCGAGCGCCCGGGAAAACCGCCCAAGACCACATCCGATCTCCAGAGCGTGGAGCGTCGAGACGTCCCCGAACATCCGTGACAACACCGGATCAAGGAACAGGACGGCCCGCTCCTCCCCGCGCGCGAAGAACCCGTCGCGATCGGCGGCGTGCTGCGACTCCACGTAGAAAACGGCGTCGGCCCTGGCCCGCGCATTCCAGGCCTCCTGCATTGTGGTCGCCATGATCAAGTTTCCTGTCGGACGCCGCGCTTCCTGCGTTCGCCCTCGGACAGCGCCCAAGGCCGCGGGACTGCGCGAAGCGATGGCGAAGACTAAGCTCCGCCCGGATCGCGCATGACTTGCCGTTTGATGATCCGCCATCGCGTTCGTCCGCAGGCGCTCCGCATCCGAGACGGCCGGCTTAGAACGCAGTCGGATCGCGAAGTACGACGGCCGCCGTCCTGAAGAGGATTCGGATGTCGGCCGCGAGCGACCAGGTCTCGATGTAGCGGATGTCGGCCGCGGCTCGCAGGATGATGGACGATTCCCGCACGATCTCGCCGCGAAGGCCGTGAACTTGGGCGAGGCCCGTGATGCCAGGACGGGCGGCGAACCGCCGGGAATAGTTCGGCACCCATTCGCGGAATTGACGGTCGTGAGCCACAGCGTGCGGGCGCGGTCCGACCAGAGACATCTCGCCCCTCAGGACGTTGATGAGTTGCGGCAGCTCGTCAAAGCTCAGCTTGCGAAGGACGGCGCCGACGCGGGTGATCCGCAGGTCGCCCGGCCTAGCCTGGGCGACCCCGTCGCCGTCTTCCTGAACCGTCATGCTACGGAACTTGAAGATCGAGAACACCTGCCCCCGGTAGCCCGTGCGATGCTGTTTGAAGAGGATGGGGCCCGGCGTCTCGACCCAGATGGCGAGGGCGATCGTCAGCAGCAAAGGCGAAAGGAAGAAGAGCGCGGCGGCGCTTACGATGATGTCCAGCGCGCGCTTGGCCTTGCTGTGCGCGACCCTGGCTTCGAGGGAGGGAGCGGCCTCGCGTAGGGCCCGGCGAGGCGCCCGCGCCTCTGGAGCCCAGGACGCGCCGGCGGGCTCCAGATGCAGTTCAGCCGGTCTCGGAAGCGAAGCCAAGTCCATGGACGATCCCCGTCATTCCGTCCCCCGCGAAAGGACGAGGACGTCCCTTCGCGAAACGATCGTTCGATCAGCGCGCCGTGCGCCTCGACGGGCATAGATATCGATCGCCGCGGTCCGCCCCCGATCATTTGGCGAAATGGGATGTCGATGCCCAGCCGCGGCGAGCGGCTCTTCCGGTTAGTCGTTTGATGCAGCAGCAGTGCCTGGCGGCGCTTAGCTGCGGAACTCGCCTCTCGGAGCGGGGCGTGAGGACGGAGGTCCGCCGTGGGGACGCGAACGGAGCGTGCACACCCAAGCGCGAAGCTGGGCTGGGCCGGCCTCACGGCGATCGGGCTGATGGTCGTCGGCCTGACGGCCCTCGGCCGGGCAGAGTGGCTGCACTACCTGTTCCTGCCACTCTGCCTGGCCGTTGGCATGGCGCTACTGGTGCGGCCCGCCTCGTTCGTGGTCTTCACCCTCGGCGTCTGGGTGTGGGCTCCGTGCGTCCGTCGGATCGTCGACTGGGAGACCTCCTATCATCCGCTCAGCCCGGTGCTGGCGGCCCCTGTCCTGCTGACCGGTCTGGCCGCGCTCGCCTATCCCATCTGGCGCCGCGGGCTGGCGTCCGCCCCGGTCTTCGCCGTCATGGCGCTGCCGCTGGCGTGGAGCTTCGCCGTGGGTTTGCTCGACAACGGGGTCGCCCCCGCCGTCTATGGCCTGCTTGCCTGGGCCGGCCCCATCGTGTTCGGGCTCTATGTGCTGGGCGCTCGCGAGACTGAGCCAGACCTCGAGACCGTCATCCTGCGGGGACTCTCAATCCTCGCCTTCGGAGCCAGCCTCTATGCGATCTTCCAGTTCGTCGAACCCGCCATCTGGGATCGCCGCTGGATGCTGAATTCGGGCATGCCAGTGCTCGGCGAGCCCCTACCCTTCAGGATCCGCGTTTTCGGCCCGCTCAATTCTCCGGTGCCGTTCGCCGCCGTCATGGTCGCCGGCATCGTCGCCGCCACGCTCGACGCGCGCCCGTGGCAATGGCTCCTCACGCCGACGATGGTCGTCGCCCTGCTCCTTTCGCTCGTACGTTCGGAGTGGATCGCACTGGCCGTCGCCGTTACCGTCATCGGGTTCTTCGCGGCCGTCAGGCTGGGCCGGCTGATGCGCATGGTCGCGGCGTTGGCCCTGACGCTCGCCCTGGGACTGCCTCTCCTGGCCTACGAGCCGATTCACCGCGCGGTGATCAGCCGGGTCGAGAGCTTCTCAGCCGGGCGCTCCGACGTCAGCCTCCGCGAGCGGATGATCCTCTATCAAACGATCCGCTTCGAAGAGCCGATCCTGGGCAAGGGGCTGGGCAGCACCGACAACGCCACGCGGCTCAGCACAGGCAGCGGGCGGCTGGACCCGAAGCACGGGACGGTGGACAGCGCGCTGATTCAGTTGGGCACCAGCTATGGGCTCCCGATGGCCGCCCTCTTCCTCGCGGCGCTCGCCTGGCAGGCCATCCGCGCGGCTCCGGGGGCGCGGCGATCCTCAGCTGGTTTGGCGGGGCTCGCCATCGTCGCCGCAAGCCTGTCGCAACTGCCCTCGTACAACATGCTGATCTCCGCTGCGGCCGTTCTGCTCTATGTCGGATTGGGGCTGAGCCTCCCGCCGAGGCGTCAGGCCGCCGAGGAGGAAATCGAGATCACCGAAGAGGACGAATACGCCGTTCAGCGGATAAATCTGCCTGCGGGCGGCCGGCCCTTGCCGGCGAACTCTGCCTGATGGTCTTGCGACCTCAGCAAGCCTCGGCGGTGCGCCGCGCGCCCGGTACGCCCCCGGATCGGGAAAAATGTACTAGCTGACCGCGCAACGAATTCCGGTCTGCCTCGATAGTGGCGTGCGCACACGGCCATCGCATTGCGGCGAGGACGACCGATGAGATCAGACGGCGCGCATCACACCTACTCGCGGTCGAACGGGGCACGATCGCCGGCCAGTCCCCGGCCGGGCCCGGAACCGACCCTCCCGGACCTGGAGCTCGATGGCTGGTTCTCGAGCGATCCAAAACCCGTGCTTGTGATCGACGCGTCCGGCCGACTGGTGATGGCCAATCGCGCCGCCTCTGAACTGCTGGACGCCGAGACAGCAGTGGCCTTGCGCCGCCGGCAGCTGGTCTTCGCCGACGGCGAGGCGCAGTCCGCCTTCACGAACGCCGTCGCCGAGGCCCAGCGGAAGGGCGACGCGCGCGCGATCGTGCGCGGCAACGACGGTCAGTGGCGCCCCGTGGACCTGCGGGCGTGGCGCCGAAGCGGCGACCAGCTGGTGTTCGTCTCGTTCTGCGGTGAACCCGCGTCGAGACTCGAGATGGCCGGGCTCGTGAAGGCGTTCGAACTCACGGCGGCGGAGGTGGAGGTGCTGCGGCTTCTCACTGCCGGCTCGAGTCCCAAGGACATCGCCCGTCAGCTCGCGGTTTCCACCAACACGGTCCGCGCCCACCTGCGGGCGCTCTACATCAAGATGCACGTCCGCGGGATGGTCGGCGTCCTGCGACAAGTGCTGCGCCTGGTGCGCTGAAAAAGGTCCCGGAGGCGCCAAGACGCGCGTCAACGCGATCGTGGGAGAACAGCGTGACGCCGCCTTCCCCACGGCGCCGCCCTGGATGCGGAATTCGTCCGTATACCCTCAGTTAGATAGCAATTTCGTCGCGACAGGGCAGAATGTCGCACGTCGAAACAGCGTCACGTCGAAACTCGACGCGACGGCTGGGGCAGCACGGCTTGCCCTTTGACATCAAGCAACTTCCAGCCGGCCGATCGCCGGCGTCACCGTCGAGAGGCGGTCCGGATTTCGGTGGACCATGTCTGTTGGTAGCGACCCGATTGAACTGTTGATGGGCGAGCGCCGCTCGGTGGTCTTCCAGAAGGGGCAGCGCATCTTCGGACAAGGAGAGCCGGCTGAAGCCCTATTCTTCATCCGGTCGGGATGTGTGCGCCTTGTCATCGAGGACGCGCAAGGCGACCGCCACATCGTCGGGTTTCTCTTCGCCGGCGAACTGCTGTACGGCGGGCTCACCACCCACTGGGCGACCGCAGAGGCGGTCAGCACCTGCGCCATCGCCAGTTCCCCGATGGACGCAACCTTCCGTCTCCTCGCGGAAGATCAAGCGGCTTGCGCCGCCGTCGTGTGCGCCAGTCAGCGGATGTTGAGCGAACTCGCCCGACAGATGACCCGGCTCGTGAACTGGAGCGCCACCGATCGCGTCGTCTGGCTGCTGGAACGACTGGCGCAGCACTCGCGCGGACAGGCCGCGAACGAGCTGGAACTGCTGATGGGGCGTAAGGACCTGGCCGACTTCCTGGGACTTGCCCCCGAGACGGTCAGCCGAACCCTCGCGCAGCTGGAGGCGAGCGGCGAGCTGTCGAAGCTCGGCCCCAGGCGCTACCGCTGGGCCCCGCGAGGCCGCGACGGACGACCCGCCGCCACGACGGAGGCCGCCAGCGAACCTGCGCTCGCCATAGCCAGCTGACAACATTCCCCGTCCCGACAAGCACCCGCCCTTGCCGACGCTCCGCGCGCCGAAGCCCGGCGCCGCTACTCCGACGGCAGGGCGCGCAGGACGAATATGCAGCGGACGCCGTCCGGCTCGTATTCCAGCCTGACGTGCTCGTCGCCGTGAGCCGGAACCGAGCGGATGAGGCGGGTGCCGAAACCCGGACGCGCCGGCGCAAAGACCGCGGGCCCGCCCTGCTCCTTCCACTCGAGCCGGACGTGTTCGCCTTCCACCTCAGCCGCCAGGCTGACATGGCCTTCCGGCGTGGAGAGGGCGCCGTACTTGCTGGCGTTGGTCGCCAGCTCGTACAGCGCCAGCACAACGGCGCGTGCGGTAAGCGCTTCCAGCTCCGCGTCGACGAGACGCCGGCAGATGCGCGGGGAGGCGAAGGCCTCCAAGCCCAAGGTCACAGCCCGGTCCAGCGTGGCTCTTCCCGAGGGGTTCAGCGCCACGTCCTGAGAGGCAGAAAGGGCGGACAGACGCGATTGCAGCGCACGTGAGAGCTCTCTCGCGTCACTCGCCCCGCGGGAGGACTCCCAAACCATCGCCTGCACCACAGCAAGCAGGTTCTTGACGCGGTGGCGCATCTCTCCCGCCAGGATTGACTGTCGCTCGTGCTGCAGCACGAGCTCCCGTTCGTGATCGAGCACCTGCCGCAGCGCCGTCTTCAGGTTGATCGCGCCCCACACCAGCAGCGCCGACACCAACCAGAAGAAGGCCAGCGAGATAAGATTGCTGAGAAGGCCAGGACCGCTCATGCCCAGGCGGGAGAAGAGGAAGACGGCGAGGAGGCCGCCGATCGATGCGGTCACGACGCCGCCGGTCAGGCCCGCCCAGGTCGCGCTCAGGAGGAGCGCTGGGAAGTAGAGCAGGAAGATCGACTGGCCATCCAGTAGTGGATCAAGAGCGACGCGGACCAAGGTGGCGGCAAGCGCCACGAGGAACCCGAAACCGACGGCGGGGGGCCCCGTCAGAGGATGTAGCGCCCACTGGGCGAAGACCCGTCTCACGGGTCGAACTCCGGCGGTCGCCGCAGTCCATCGCGGCAAGATGATGGGATTGGCAGGTTCACGATCATCAATCCCACGCGCCGGCGCCTACGTCACACCCAACCAAGGCGGGGGCTGGTCATATGTTGAATCCGCGATGCACCGGCGCCTTCACCGCTCGCGATGGCGAGTGGTTTTCGCCACATGTCAGCGCCCTGGTATCGACCGCCCGGAGGGGTCGCGCGCGAGGTCCTCCACGTGCTTCGAGCACCTCTCTGTCGCACCGGGGCGATCAGCGCCGGGTTCATTTGCGGCTATCCCCATGGCGGAACGCAAGCGCCGCCAGAGTCGTGCGGTTATTGACCCCCAACTTCTGATAGACGTTGTGCAAGTGAATCTTCACCGTCCCCTCGGTCAACCCGAGCTCCCTGGCGATCAGCTTGTTGGGCAAGCCTTCCGCCACGAGTTCCACGAGCTGGCGCTCACGAGGGGTGAGGACGGACAGCCGTCCGGCAGACTGGGCACGAGCTGCTTCGCGCTCAAGCGCGGCCAGGACCTCGGCCCCGAAAAGCCAGCGGCGTCCACTCGCCACGACGCGCAGGCAATCCAGCAGCATGTCGGCGGCCGCATCCTTCATCAGCAGGCCCCAAACGCCCAAGGCCACGGCCGCCCGGATCTGCTCGTCCGTGGCGCTGGCGGTGAGCAGCACGATGCGTGTGGCGAGCCCCTCCTCGGCCACCGCCGACAGGACTTCAGTTCCGGTCTTCTTCGGCATCGAGACGTCGAGCAACGCGAGATCGGGAGAAAGGGCTCGTATCGCTTCCAGTGCGGCGGCGCCGTCGCTATGAGCCGCCACGACCTCGAAATCCGAAGCGCTCGCAACGAGGCTTCTGACGCCATTGAGCACCACGGGATGGTCGTCGGCGACGATGATGGAACAGCGCTTCATTGGTTCGGCCATGGAAGTTGGATCCGCACTGTCGCGCCCCCGCCTCCGGTCTTCAGGGTGAGCTCGCCGCCGAGTTCCGCCACGCGCGACAAGAGCGAGCGGGGACCCGCGTCCTGCGCGAGCAGCGAGGCGGCGCCGAATTCGCCCGTGAGATCTGGAAAACCCCTGCCGTTGTCTGCGATCGTGAGCTCAAGACGCCCCTCCTCACCCGCCACGCGCACGCTGACATGCGAGGCGCCGCCATGCCGCGCAGCGTTCGCGATGGCTTCGGTCACCAGGTGGCGGATGTGCCGGCACAGGCCCGCGCCCAACACCAGATCAGCCGGTTCCTCTTCGTAGGCGATGCCGCAGCCCCACTCCCGGGCCAGCTGGTCCAGCCGCGGTCGAAGTTCCACGCTCAGCCGGACCTCCGAAGGCGTCAACCGCGGCCGGTTCTCTTCGACGAAATGGCGGATCTGCCGTTGCTCTTCGGCGAGGCCGGCGCGAACCATTCCGAGCCGCGCGGCCGTCTCGGCGGACGCGTCGCTCGCGGCCAGCTTCAGATGCAACGTCGACGCGGTGAGGGTCTGCAGAAGGCCATCATGCAGGTCGCGGGCCAGCTTCGCCCGCTCGCCTATACGAGTAGCCATCGCGAGCCGGCTGCGGACGATCTGATGTTCGATGTCCACGCCCAGCCGCACGGCGATGAGATCTGTCAGGAGCATCTCGTCGTCTCCCGTGCCGATCGGGTCCAAGAGGAAGACGTGGCCGCTGCAGAGGGAGAGCTGGAACGGCGCCGTGAGGCATTCCTTGAAGGGGTATCGCCGGACGAACTCTGCGCTGAGCTCCTCCGCGGCTATGCGCCCGCAAGGCGCCCGGGAGGCGGGGTCCGCCTCGCGCGGCGGGGTTTGGTCCACCCCGTAGGAGAGGTCGCGTCCATCCCAATGGGCGACCTGGACGCCCGGCTCCTCATCCTCCCGCCAGAGGAGCACGACCTGTCGCGCCCCCATGATTGCGGCGACGTGGCTCATCGAGGACGCGCTCGGCGCGCCGGAGGCGGGTTCCGACTCTGGTCCTGGCCAGCTGACGAGCTGAGCGAGCCTCGTCCGGCTACGCTCCCGATGCGCCCCGAAGTAGCCGAGCATCCCGCCGGCGACCATGAGGTATCCCGCCCGCACGATGGTCCGATTGAGCTCGTGAACCTCGCCCAGCATCACGTGGCTGAGCGCTCCCAACACGCCGAGGAACAGGAGCACGAGCACCGCGGCGGTGGCCACGGCGCCGCGCCAGTCCCACCTCAGGGTCGCGGTGATGAGAATGAAGGTGAAGAAGACGAAGAACGGGCTGGTCGCCCCGTCGGTCAGGTACATCAGGCCGGTCACGGCGGACATGTCCGCTGCGTGGCTGAGGAACTGAAGGCGCGGCGTCATGAGCCCCCTCGCCGTCAGCAGACACCAGGCGAAGGCTACGGCGACGTAGGACCAGACCCCGACACGAACAGCGCCCGCGAAGTGCTCGGGCTGCGTTCCGTCGAGGTAAATCGCCGCTAGCGACGTAGTGGCGAGAGCCAGGCGACCCGCCGCGATCAAGACTTCAGCGGGGATGTCGAAGACGCTCGCCCTGCGAAGACTAGCGCCCTCCTGATATCCAGCCATCGCAGACTCCCCAGCCAGCTGGCCACCCGCACACAAACAGCTGGGCTATCAAAAAGTTCACCTAGGCCGCGCGGCGTCACCTCTTGCAACCACCTGAGGATGAGTAGGGATACCCCAAGCACTACTTCACGTAGACTTCCGGCTGAGCAATATCGGAAGGCCTATATCCTCAGTTGAATGGAATCTTCGGTTCGGATGGGCGAAATGTCGCACGTCGAACGGCGGTCTGGATGACCCAGGCCGCTCGGCCCGGACACGGCTCCCGGCCGAGGCTAAACCCCTGAACGACAACCTGAAATTCCCGACCGGCGCCAGGCCGGCGGCCGAAGAAACGCGCCCGCTCGGGCCGAAGGAGAACCATGTCCGATATCTCACTCGATCTGAACGGCTCGGCTGCGGGCACGTCGAAGACGGAGGCCTTCGCGGGCTCCCCTGTGTTCCTCACGCGGTCGGCTGTGATCACCGACACCGCCGACGCCGGCCAGGGCAACTCGGATACCGCCAACGAGATCGTCTCCATCCGGGTCGCGCTCGACGCTGGCTCGACCTGGACCGCCTCCGATCAGCTGCTGATGCACGGCATGACCCTGCAATCGGCGGTCTGGGCCGCGGTCCCCGGCGTTCCCGCGATCGAGGTGCGGAGCTCGCTGGACGCCGCCGGACGCCCTGTCCTCGATTTCCGGGCTATGGGCGGCGGCTCTGCGGAAGCCTCCACGGCGAGCTTCCAGACGGCGCTGAACCTGGCGAAGTACGCCAGTGAGTCGGGCGCGCTGACCGGTAGCCGCGTGTTCGTGGTCACGGCGCTCGACGACGGCGGCGGCAGCAGCCAGAGCCGAAGCGCCATCGAGAGCTCAACAGTCGTGGGGCAGACGAACACCGCGCCGACGGCGTCCAACGACGTCCTGACGACGGCGGAAGACTCCACGGCGGTGCTCAGCCTCTCGGACTTCGGCGCCTACGCAGACAACAATACGACGAGCCCCGCTGCGGTGCAGATCACCAGCCTCGAGACGGCGGGAACCCTGGAATACAACGCGGCGGCCGCCGGCCAGCCGGCGAACTGGACTGCCGTGGCCCAGAACCAAGTCATCGCGGGCGCCGACATCGCCGCTGGCAAGCTGAGGTTCGCGCCCGACGCGAACGCCGGTGGACAGCCTTACGCCACGATCGGCTTCAAAGTCAGCGACGGTACGCTGTGGAGCGAGCAGTCCTACACCCTCACGGTGAACGTCAACGCTGTGAACGACGCGCCCACCGCCACGGCGGGCTCGGCGAGCACCGACGAGGACGTCACGGTGAAGGGCACGGTCGCCGGGGCCGACGTCGACGGCGACGCCCTGACCTACGTCCTGGCCAGCGGGCCCGCCAACGGCGCGCTGACCCTGAACCCCGATGGCAGCTACCAGTACACGCCGAACGCCAACTTCCACGGCGTGGACAGCTTCAGCTTCAAGGCCAACGACGGCAGTCTGGAATCCAGCCCGGCCACGGTCAGCCTCACCGTCAACGCTGTGAACGACGCGCCCACCGCCACGGCGGGCTCGGCGAGCACCGACGAGGACGTCACGGTGAAGGGTACCGTCGGCGGGGTCGACGTCGACGGCGACGCCCTGACCTACGTCCTGGCCAGCGGGCCTGCCAACGGCGCGCTGACCCTGAACCCCGATGGCAGCTACCAGTACACGCCGAACGCCAACTTCCACGGCGTGGACAGCTTCAGCTTCAAGGCCAAGGACGGCAGCCTGGAATCCAGCCCGGCCACGGTCAGCCTCACCGTCAACGCCGTGAACGACGCGCCCACCGCCACGGCGGGCTCGGCGAGCACCGACGAGGACGTCACGGTGAAGGGTACCGTCGGCGGAGTCGACGTCGACGGCGACGCCCTGACCTACGTCCTGGCCAGCGGGCCTGCCAACGGCGCGCTGACCCTGAACCCGGATGGCAGCTACCAGTACACGCCGAACGCCAACTTCCACGGCGTGGACAGCTTCAGCTTCAAGGCCAAGGACGGCAGCCTGGAATCCAGCCCGGCCACGGTCAGCCTCACCGTCAACGCGGTGAACGACGCGCCGGTGGCGAAGGACGGAGCCGCGGGCGGCGCTGAAGACACCCTCATCCAGGGTACGGTGTTCGGCAGCGACGTCGAGAACGACGCGTTGGTGTTTCAGCTGGTCGATGGGGCGCGCGACGCTCAAGGGGTTGCGATCTCAGGCCTGACGTTCGATGCCGCGACGGGCAGCTTCACGTTCCAGGGGCCTCAGGACTTCAACGGCGTAGCGTCGTTCAAGTACCGGGCGCAGGAGAAGAACGGATCGCTGCAATCTGAAACGAAGACGATCACGCTCACCGTCGCGGCGGTAAACGACGCGCCTGTGGTCAAGCCCGCGGCCCCCGTGACCATCGACGAGGACGAGACCCGCCCCCTCGACGTCCTAGCGCTAGTCACCGACGTGGACGGGGATGCGGTCAACATCGTCGCGGCGAGCGCCACGTACGGCACCGTCACCATCGTTGACGTCGATGGCCGCAAGTACCTCTCCTACACGGCGTCTGCCGACTCCTTCGACAAGCTTGCGGACGGCAACTTCACCCCGGACCTGATCACCTACACGGTGAGCGACGGCGCCATCTCGGTGCAAGGTACGATCAACATGTCCGTCCGTGGCGTGAAGGACGGGGTGAGCATCGTCGGCGGCAACGGCGGCGATGTCATCCAGGGTCAGACTGATGCGTCGGGCCGCCAGCGCGACGAAACGATCGAGGGGCTGAACGGCAACGACACGCTGGACGGCAGAGGCGGCGCCGACCGCGTCATTGGCGGCAATGGCGAAGATCGGCTCTTGGGAGGCGACGGCTGGGACGAGCTGCTGGGCGACCGCGGCAACGACAGCCTCGATGGGGGAGCTGGTCTCGACTGGCTCGACGGCGGCCTCGGCGACGACCTTCTGCTTGGCGGATCCGAGGCCGACACGTTCTACTTCGGCAAGGCGAATGGCCGCGATACGATCGGGGACTTCCAACTCGGGATCGATCTCCTGAAGCTTGAAGATGGCACGACCATCAAGGGCCGAAGCATGATCGACGCCGACAAGGACGGGGCGTTCGACGACACGCTCCTCCAGCTGTCGACGGGATCGGTGTCCGTCCTCAATGTCGGCCAGGACGGCTGGGCGCTTCTGGGCTGACGCGCGGCGGGAGGATCCGCTGCGAGCCTGACGGTATGGGACGGCGCGCGGGGCGACCTGCGCGCCGTTCTCCGTGCCAGCGACGCCGACATTCAGCGCGTGCCGGCCTCGAGCGGTTCGCACGTCGCTGCTCAGGCGGGTGGATCGAGTCCACGCGAGGTCTTCAGCACGCACACGAGGCCCTCGCGCTCGAAGCGGATGTCGACAGGCGCCCCCAATTCGGCCGAGAGCGCCTGGCGCAGCAGCCGCAGGCCAAAGCCGGTGCGCTCGGGGATCGCCACCTCGGGACCACCGCGTTCGCGCCACTCCAGGACAAGGATCGCGTCCTTGCTGTCCGGCGAAGGCGTCAGCTTCCACCTGACCGCCACCTCGCCTCCTTCGCGCGCCAGAGCTCCGTATTTCAGCGCGTTGGTGGCCAGCTCGTGGAGAGCGAGCGAGATCGCAAGGGCGACCTGTGGCGCAAGCCGAACAGGCGGCCCCTCCTGGGCGATGCGGCCCTGGTGGGCCCTGAGCGTGCCTTCGACCAGCTCGCCGAGATTGGCCCCCGACCAGCCTTCGGCGGTGAGCACGTCGTGAGCCCAGGACAGGGCGAGCAGCCGCCCCTCGAAATCCCGGTAGCAGCGCCCGATCTCCGCCCCGCCACGAAGGCTCTGCCGGGCGATGGACTGCACCGTAGCCAGGGTGTTCTTCACCCGATGATTGAGTTCGCCGATGAGGAGCTTTTGGCGCTCCTGCGCCCGCCGTCGCTCCATCACCTCCTGCTGCAGGACCGCCTGGGCTGCGCGCCGCTCGGTGATGTCGATCGTCACGCCAACAAGCCGCACAGGCCGGCCTGCGTCATCCCGTTCGGCGACGAGCGCGCTGGCCTCGAGCCACCGCAGAGCGCCGTCTGCGCCCCTCACCCGGAATGCGAACTGCCCTTCGCCCTCAGCGACCAGCCGCGCGATCGCCGCCTCCATGGGGCCGCGATCGTCCGGGACAACCATCTCGATCCAGTCATCAGGGATCGGCCCACCCGTCCACGGCTGGAAAATGCCGACAAGGGCGCGCGCCGCACCCAGGTCGGTCCAGCGAAGCGACTCGCCGGCCCTCCACTCCCAGGTCGCTGCGCGGGCGGCGCGGTGCGCGAGGCTCAGGCTTTCGTTCAGCGCGCGGGTCCGTTCCTGCTCTCGCCTGGCCAGCGCCTTGGAGCGCTCCTCCCGCGTCGCGTCCCGCGCCAGGAGCGCGGCCGCGCCGTCGACGCTCACCAGCTCCACATGCAGCCAGTCGCCCGAGGGCGTCTGAAGCTCCGCTTCGGCTGCGCCGCCTTGCTCCATCGACCGGCGGAAGCGGCGACGTGTCTTTCGGTCGAAGAGCGATCCTGCGTCGCGCCAGAAATAGTCACCTTCGCAGACCGGACGTCGCATCAAATAGGCCTGGGCGTCGAGGGTCCACATCCTGATCCGCCAGGAGCGGTCCACCACGACCAGCCCATGGTCAGCGCGCGCCAGCAGTAGGGACCAGGCAAGATCGCTCGCCACACCGCCAAGCCTCCCGCCGAACGCCGCCTCGCCCACCCTCTGCGACATGTGAATCCCTCCGGCGCCACAATCTTGCGCTGCGCGAATTCGTTGCACGGCCCGCTTCCCGCGGCCCCGGTCTCGATCATCAGCGGACGCCGTGCTTCATCACCCTCTGCCGGTGTGCGCCGCCTGCTTGGCGGCCCGCAGAAGATCACCAATGCTCGCTCAGCGTGCTGTCGCATCGGCGAGATGTGGCTTGGAAACTGTGACGAAGGTCAACGCGACGACAAATGGAACGTGCCATTGTCGTCCCCGCTAGTGTTGCACTCTCCAGATTACTGCGACGCTCTACT
Source organism: Phenylobacterium sp. (assembly GCF_031181185.1). Taxonomy (GTDB): domain Bacteria; phylum Pseudomonadota; class Alphaproteobacteria; order Caulobacterales; family Caulobacteraceae; genus Phenylobacterium. The sequence goes on from NZ_JAPSKZ010000027.1 coordinate 14,996, forward strand.
AAGAAAGACTGAGAAACTTCGAACCTAGGCTTTGGCGGCGCATCCCCGAGCGTCGCCGCACAGGTTCAAACCTCGAGGGCGCCCGGACAGGCAGCCATCTGCCTGACCAACCGGGCGAGGGATTTGCGGGCGGCGTATCGGCTCCGCCGCCCGCCTTCTTCCTCCGCCGCCGAAAGCGCACATCCCGCCCTGAGGCCGCATTCAGACCGCGAAGGTGGCGAGGGTGCTCCAGAACAGCCCCGCCGCGGCGATCGAGACGCCGTAGGGCATCTGATGAAAGTCGGCCCGCGCGAGGTAGGGTTTCGACGACGGCGAGAACCGGATGACCGCGAGCGTGCCGAGCGCCTGAAGTCCCCCCGCCAGGCCAAGCACCATGGCGAAGCCGAACAGGTGTGAGAGCGGCAGCCAGATCGACGCCGCCGCCAGCAACTTGACGTCGCCGCCTCCCATGGCTCCGCGTAGATAAAGGAGCAGAGCCGCCGTGCTGACGATCCCGCACGACGCAAGCCGGCTGGCCGCCTCCGCCATGTCGCCTGTGAGCAGGACCAGAACACCGCCGATGGCGAGCGCAAGGCTCAGGCGGTTCGGGATCCGGAAGGTCCGGATATCCCAGGCCGCTGCGATCAGCAGCACGCCGTTGAAGTACAGGAAGCCGATCAGGGACATGCTCGTTCACGCGCCTGGGGTGAAGACGACCCGCATCAAGCGGATGACGAGGGGCACGAAGATCACGATGAAAAGCGCTGGGAAGATCCCGAGCACGAGCGGGAAGGCCATCTTCACCGGCAGCTCCCCGGCCTTGCGTTCCGCCTCGATGTAGCGGGCCTTGCGCATTTCGTCGGCGAAGGCCCTAAGGGCATGACCGATGCTCGCGCCCAGCGCCTCCGATTGAATCAGCAGGGTCACCAGCGAACGGACCTCGTCCGTGGGGGCCCGGTGGCCCAGGCGCTGCAGCGCCTCAGCGCGGCTCGAGCCTGCCTGCATCTCGTCCAGCATGATCTGGAATTGCTCGGCCAGGACCGGGTGAATGCGGCCGAACTCTCGCGTCACCCGTTGCAGGGCCGAGGCGAGGGTCCCGCCGGCTTCGGCGCAGACCACCATCAGATCGACGGCGTCCGGCAAGGCGATCTTGACGGCCCGGGCCCGCGCCGAGATGCGGTTGGCCAGGATCAGGTTCGGCCCGAACAGCCCCACAGCGACCGCCAGGATGATGCCGAGAAGGACGGCCGGAGATCCGGTGGACCGGAACACGACCGCTGCAAGCACCGCCGCCGCCCCCAGGCCTAGGCCGGACAGAACACGGATGGCGTAGAAGATCTCGACCGCCCGCTCCGCGTAGAAGCCCCCGCGGATAAGCTTAAGCCGCACGCTCTCCCGGCGCCGCCCCTCCATAGCCCCCTTCCCGAGCTGGGCGCCCATCTTGGCCAGACGATCCGTGACGACGGCAGCGGGGGCCGGCCGGGCGACCCCCGTGCGCTGGTTACGCCCAAACCGGGCGACGCCGGCATTGAAGCCCCGATCGCTGAACGCGATCATGCCTATGGCGGCGGCCATGACCAGCAGGGCGGTGGCGCCCGCGGCGAGGATGATGATCAACTCCACGGCAGGGCTCCTTCAGATCTTGAAATTGACCATTCGCCAGATCGTCCCGGCCCCCAGGGTGAGCATGACAGGCGCGACCGCCATCATCGGCCAGAACAGAGGATCGCTCGCGACCTCGGCGTAGTAGCCCGGCTGCAGGAGCACGATCGCTCCGCCGACGAGGAACGGAAGGCTCGACACCACCCAGAAGCTGAGCCTGCCCTCGGCGGAGAGAGCTTCCACCTTCAATCTCAGTTGAGCTTTGGCCCGGATCGAGTCGGCGAGCTTGAGGAACACTTCCGAGAGATTGCCGCCCGACTCGCGGGTGACCTCCAGCGAGGCCACGAACATGCGCAGCTCCGTGGACGGAAAGCGCTCCACCAGGTTGTTCATGGCCTGGTCGCGCTCGAGGCCGTACGTCATCTCCTCGATGACCACCGCGAACTCCGGGCCTATGGGGTCGGGCATCTGCTTGCCGACCACCGCGATCGCGGTCGTCACCGGATGACCCGCCTGCAAGCTGCGGGCGATCAGGTCCACCGCCTGAGGCATCTGGTTGAGGAAGCGCTTATGGCGGCGGCGCGCGAGACCGCTGACCAGCAGCGCCGGCCCGCCCACCCCTAGCGCCAGCCCCGCCAGTATGGACACGGCAAGGGGCGCACCGAACAGAGCCAGCAGGCTCGTCTTCGCCACGACCAGCGCCAGGCCGGCCACCACGACGGTGCGGGGCCCGAAACTCGCCCGGGCCCGCAGCAGATTGCGGCTCAGCCATGGGAGCCGCCGCTCGAACCAGTCTTCCGCGACAGGGTTTGCGATCTCACCCGGGACAGCGTGGCGACGCAGGCGCGCCAGGCGCTGGCGGATCGCGCGCCCCTCGCCCGCCACCCCGCGCAAGGACAGCCAGACGCCTTCGACGGCCAGGACCACGCCCACGAAGACCAGAGCGTAGACGACGTAACTCAGCAGGGTCGACATGGCCGTCAGTGCTCCGAATGCCCGAGGATCATCGGGATCGGCACGCCGTAGTTGCGGAAGGCTTCGAAGAACCGCGGCCGGATGCCAGACCAGACGAAGCGCCCCTGGCTGGAGCCCTTGGCGTCGATGCCGAGCTGCTCGTAGCGGACGATCTCCTGCATCGTGATCACATCGCCCTCCATGCCCTCGAGCTCCTGGACGCTGATCAGTCGTCGCGAGCCGTCCGGGAAACGCTTGAGCTGCAGCACCACCTGCAGGGCGCTGGCGATCTGCGAGCGCATCGCCCGCACAGAGACGTCGAGCCCGGACATGCTGATCATCTGTTCCAGCCGCGAGAGCGCGTCGCGCGGGGTATTGGCGTGAACCGTCGTCATCGAGCCGTCGTGGCCCGTGTTCATCGCCTGCAGCATGTCGAAGGCCTCGCCAGCCCGAACCTCGCCGACGATGATCCGATCTGGCCGCATGCGCAGGGCGTTTCGAACCAGGTCGCGCTGGGTGATCTCGCCGCGCCCCTCGATGTTGGCTGGCCGCGTCTCCATCCGAACGACGTGCCGTTGTTGCAGCTGCAGCTCCGCGGCATCCTCGATGGTGACGATGCGCTCCTCGGCGCCCAGCGCGTCCGACATGGCGTTAAGCAGCGTCGTCTTCCCTGTGCCGGTGCCGCCTGCGATGAGGATGTTCAGCCGCGCCCGCACCAGGCCTTCGAGGAGCTCCGCCATCGGCTGCGTCAGCGTGCCATTGGCCACCAGCCGGCCAAGGTCGTAGGGCACCCGGGCGAACCGCCGAATGGAGAGAATGGCGCCGTCGACGGCGATCGGTGGAACGACGGCGTTTACGCGCGATCCGTCGGGCAGCCGGGCGTCGACCATCGGCTGGGACTCGTCGATGCGGCGACCCACCTTGTCGACGATGCGTTCGATGACCCGCAGCAGATGCTGCTCATCGGAGAAGCGGACGCCGGTCAGCTCGATTCGTCCGAAGCGGTCGACGTACACCTCGTTGCAGGTGTTCACCAGGATGTCCGAAACGTCCGGGTCCTGCAGCAGAGGCTCGAGGGGGCCGAGCCCGAGCAGCTCGTGCATCAGGTCGTCGATGAGCCTGCGCGCCTCCTCCTCGTTGAGAGGTCGGGCGTCCTCCTTCAGGAACTCCGCGACGAGTGAGGTCACCTCGCTGCGAACGCTCTCCGGCGGCCGGCGATCAAGGCCGTTCAGGCTCATCGCGCCGATGAGCCTGCGATGCATCTGGGTCTTCAGATCGAAGAACGCCTGGTCCGTCGCAACCGCGGCCACTGGCCGGAAGCTGCGCGGTTCGAGCGTCGCTGCAGCGCCAGCGGAGGAGGCGCGGCGCGGGGCTTCGGAGAAAGAGAGTCTCATGGGTGAGCTCCGGCAGGCGTGGGATTGAGCGAAGCCGCCGCCGCCAGCTTCTGCTGGATCTTCTGGCTAGCGCTGCGCAGGTCCTTGCTGAGGCGGGTGTTGGGGAAGGCGTCGACGATGAGCTTCCCCCGATCCGCGGCCCTGACCGCCTGGCTGTCGAACGCCAGGCCGGCGTCCACCGGCAGCGCGAGGGTCTTGCCGATGCGCCCTGGCTTCTCGAGCGCATCGGCGAACCCGGCGAGCTTGCTCACCACGAAGAAGACCGGCGCCGTCACGCCGCCTTCCTGCAGGCCATCCAGCACTCGCCGCGCGCCGGCGACGCCCGCCACATTGGACGGCGCGACGAGCACGATCAGATCCGAGCGGGCCAGCACCGGGACCGTCCAGTCCGTCCAGCTGCCGGGCAGGTCGACCATCGTGATCTCGTGAGCCCGAGCCGCCGCGTCCAACAGCGAGAGCGCGAAGCGGGTCGAGATCGCGTCCAGCGGAACAAGCGACGGCGCCGGACCCAGCAGCCGGATCCCGGATTCGTGCTGGGTCAGCACCCCCTCGAGAAACCGCCCGTCGAAGCGCTCCTGGGCCTGGATCACGTCGACGACCGTGCTCCGGGGCTCCAGATTCAGGGCCACGTCGGTGTCGCCGAACTGAAGGTCCAAATCCAAGACGCAGGTCGTCCGGCGTTCGGCCGATCGCTTGCCGCCTGTCCCGCCGCAGAACAGTCGGGCCAGGTTCAGGGCCACGGTCGTTGCGCCCGCGCCGCCCGCCGCCTTGATCACGGAGATCACCTGCCCCTTCGGGGACTCGGCGCCGCTGCGGCCAGGCTCCAGAACGTCCACCAGCGCGTTCAGGAGGGTTTCGGGGGCCAGCGGGCTCGCCACGACGTCCGCCGCGCCGGCGCGGAACAGTCTGCGAATGTCGCCGCTGTCGGCGCTGGGAGTGGCGGCGATGACCGCCCGTCCCGGCAGGGCTTCGGCCAGGCCTTCGAACTCTCGCAAGGCGTCCGGACTGCCGGCGTCGATCTCGAGGACGAGGGCGGAAAGCTCGAGGGCCTTCCCGTTCAGCGTGCCCAGCGCGTGGTGCGGAGCGTACTCGAACTGGATGCCGGCCCGTTCGGCGGCGCTGGGATCGGGGAACCGAAAGTCGTCCGTCTTCGTGGCGATAAGCACCTTGCGCGGCTTCTTCACGAACCTTCTCCTTCGTCCTGGTCCTCGCCGACGATGGTCGCGTCGAAGCCGGGCATCGGCATCGATGTGACGCCCGCCAGGGCGTCCAAGACGACGAAATCGAAGGTGAGGCCTTGCAGCCTGACCGTGATCAGCGGGACAGGATCGCCTCGGCCCACGAAGCCGAGGTCGGACCCGCGCACGTCCACGCGGAAGTTGTTGGCTTCGATGAAGGGCGCGAACGCCTGCGCGCGCGCCAGGGCCGCGGCCACGACGTCGCCCTCGCAGTCTCCCCCGCCGCCCGCGCCGCAGCTCGTGGACCAGCTGGTGGCGCCGGCCACCTCGCTGCAGGAGGTGCCGGCCGTGGCGGACGTGGGCACGAAGCAATCGGGCACTCCGGTCAGGAGCGGTCCGCGGGTGGCGATGTAGCGGGCCGCAATGGCCGTGGCCTTCTCCGCGGCGTTCCAGCGCCAGAGGGCATTGCCGAACTCAAGCAGGCCGAAGGTCAGGACCAGCACAAGCGGGAAGACCAGCGTCGACTCCACCAGCGTGGCCGCGGTGTCATCCCGAAGCAGGCGACGCAGCTTGCCCATCTCAACCTCCCACGACGAGTTGCTGGTGCGACACGTTCAGGGTGGGCGGCTCGAAGCCGAAGAAGCCAAGCAGGCCGAGGTCGGCATAGAGCGCCGAGGCCGTGACGGTCACCACGGCGACCACGTCCCCGCCGCGCCACGTGCCGGCGGTGTTGTCGATGCACTCCACCTCGACCACGACGCTCGCCGGGTCGGTCCAGGTGTCCAGGAGGGGCTCGCGGGCGGTCGTTCGGCCAAAGACGGCCAGGTTCTGGGCGTCCGACACGGCGCCGGTCCAAGCCGCGTCGGCGGGACAAGGCGTGGCGTCAATGTGCGTCAAGAAGCGGGCGGCGTCCCGCACACCCTTCTCCATCAGATGGTGCTGCCGCAGGACCTGACCGAATTCCGCGAGGCCGAACATGAGGGTGACCAGCAGCGGCATGAGCAGCGTGAGCTCCACCAGCGCCGCTCCGTGGCTCTCGCGGCTGAGGATCCGCAGCTTCCGGAGGAGGGTCATGCCTGCCTCACCGATAGAGCTGCACGACGTCCTTCAGGACGTCATTGTCTTCGCCGGGTTCGACAATCTCGAGGATCTCGAGATCCATCTCCGCCTCGCTGCCCACCACGGCCACCGGGCGCAGGAGGAACGTCTTGAGAAGCGCCAGAACCGGGACGTCCTCGGAGTTCGACTTTACGGCGTGGGCCTTGCAGTTGATGACCGTCATGTAGACGATCCGCCGGTCAGGCACCCCCGGCGTCACGCAGCGCGGCGCGCCGTACTGCGAGGCCGAGCCTGGCTCCTGCTCCAGATTGTAGACGTAGTTGCGGGTGTAGGGCGCGCCGGTGGAGCTGGTGCACCAGCTGGGCTTCGGCTGCGTGTGGTTGGCGGCCCAGTAGCTGGCGCAGTCCCAGAGGCCGTTGCCCACGCGGGTCGGCGCCGGATTGTCCGTGTCATGCGGGAACGGCGCGCCGGCTTCGACTGTGTCCTGGCTGCACTGCTTGAACTTCTGGGTGATGTTCACGTCGGGCGCATTCGCCGGCGTCTGGGCGACGCCGCCGCGGTAGATGTCGAACCGCGTGTTCATCCCCTGGTTCGCCGGCCCAGCGGCCTGGCCTGGCCTGACGTTGATGTTGCTCTCGACGCAGACGTTGGGCCTCACGGCCGCCAGCGCGTCTCGCAGGCAGCTTGCGCTGTTGGTGGGACAGGTCTCGGTGATCTGCAGCAGGCCGAAGGTCCCCGGCGCCCAGGCGGAGGTTCCCCCTTGCGTCTTCGCGATGATCTCCGCGCCGACCCGGGCCGAGGCGCTGAAGGGGTCTCCGGGGTTCACCTCATCCGGATTGCAGATCATCAGCGGCGGGATCTTGCAGTACATCTGCTTGAAGCCGGCGACCGCGCGCGCGCGGATCTGAGTGGTGGCCGGCGCCCCGATAACCCGCAGGAACGTGTTCCTGTGGGTCAGCTGGGCGGTCGTCACCTCCACGAAGCGAGCGAGCGTTGGATCTGTGGTCTCGAACGACGCCGGGATCGGATCTATGTCGTCGTTCGCCGGCAGGCCGCTGAGGAACCGGATCCCCGTGATCACCACGTTCGGGTTGTCGGCCGCCCCGTCGGCGAAGCGCTGCGTGTTGGTCACGAGCTCGCCGCCCTGCGCTGCCGCGGTCGCCCGGGTGAGCGCCTGGGATGTGGCGTCCAGCTGCGCGGCGGCCGCGAGGGCGGCGGCGTCGGCCGCCGCCTGCGCGTCGTGATGGGTGATCATCGCCCGCGAGCCATCGATCGCCAGGCCGGCCATCCCGAGGATCACCGCCATGCTGAGCGTGACGTAGACCAGGACGTGGCCGCGCTCATCCCGCCTCAGGCCCGAGAGGCGCCGACCGGGAGGGTTCAGCAGGGTGCCGAGGCCGCGCATGGCTTCACTTCGACGGTGTGACGTTGACGGTGAGAGTGGAGGTGGACTGGGTCTCAACCTTGCGCACCTCGCCCCTTTCGAAGCGGCGGATTGCCTCGACGCCCCTGCGTCCTGAGCTTTCAGGGGGGAGGTCGGACACCTCCGCCGGAATGATCTGCGACTGCATCGACGCCACCGCCTGGCCGAAGGTGGGCGAAAGCGGTGCATCGATAGGCGTCGAGCAGGCCGCCAGCGGCAGGGCGATGATGGCGGCCAGGATGATGGGCTGCACGAGACGCATGGCGGGGGTCCTCACTTGGAAGCCAGGGCGGCGTTCTGGGCCGCCGCTCCGCCGGCGGCCTGCGGGCCGGGCGCGATCGGGCGGTCGGTGGCGCCGGTCAGGAAAAGCTCGGTCTCGCTAGGGCCGCGGCGCAGGTCTGTGGGCACCACCAGGTTCCGGCGATCGGTCGGCTTGGCCAGATTGGCGGTGACGATGATCACCACCTCCGTCTCGTTATTCTGGAAGGCAGTGCTGCGGAACAGGGCCCCGAGGATCGGCAGGTTGCTGACTCCGGGGAGCCCGCGCAGGCTGTCGCTGAACTCGCGGCGGATCAGGCCGGCGATTGCGAAGCTCTGGCCGTTGCGCAGCTCGACGGTCGTCTTGGCCCGGCGCGTGGTGAGGCCCGGGACCCGGAAACCCTGCAGCTGGACGCTGTTCTCGCGGTCCAGCGCGCTGACCTCGGGGGCCACCAGCAGGTTGATCGTGTCGCCGAACACCGTCGGGGTGAAGCCTATGCTCACCCCGTACTGCTTGAACTCGATGGTGAGCCGGGTGATGCCGCCGCCGCCCTCCTGAGGCACAGGGATCGGAAACTCGCCGCCCGCAAAGAACACGGCCGTCTCGCCGGAGAGCGCCACAAGGGTCGGTTCAGCCAGCGTCGAGGCGAAGCCCTTGCGCTCCAGCGCGTCGAAGACGGCGTCGATGCTGAAGTTCTCGCCGATCACGGTGCGACCGAAGATCGACGCGAACAACTCGGGGTTGGTCGAGCCGGGGACAAGCGCCAGGGACTGGGTGGTGTCCCACAAGGCGTTGATGTTCGACAGACCGAGCTGCTTCAGCGTGTTGCGCTGAACCTCCGCCACACGCACCGAGAGCATCACCTGCTCGGCGCCGCGGATGCTTGTCAGGTTGACGACCTTCTCCGGCGCGTAGCGCTCAGCCAAGGCGGCGGCCCGGGCGGAAACCGCCGACGAGGACAGGAGGCCGCTCAGCACCACCGCATCGCCGCGCGTGGTGACCTCCACCGGCTCGCCCGGCATCAGTTCCTGCATGGCGCGGCGCAGATTGTCGACGTCGTAGCCGACGCGCAGGTCGAGGGTGGCGAGCGGCCTCGCCACGGCGCCCCGCGCCATCACCGTCAGGCTCGTCGTGCCGGGCGCCTTGCCCAGGACATAGAGCGTCCTGTCGCCGAGGGGGATGACTTCCCCGACCTTCGGATCCCCCACCATGACCCGCCCGATGGGTTGGGCGAAGCGGAGAATCCTCGATCCGCCCTGGGCGACAGCGAGCTGGCCCCCATAACCCGACGCATCGGCTGACACGTCCCGGACCGACGCCTCGGGGGCCAGGTAGGGAGCCGGCCCGCTCTGCGCGGCGGCAGCGATCGGCGCGGCCCAGAGCGCTAGGCTGGTGAAGCCCAGGATGGCGGTGCGCCAGGCGGTGCGAGTACGTGTCAGGCGTTGCGCGTTCTTCATCGGCGTTCCGGCCTCGGCAGGCCAGCTCCTGGGTTGAAGGGGGGACCCCGGGCGGATCACTCGGCCCGGACGGAGACGGTGGCGCGCTGGCCGCCGTTGTAGATCTCGATGGTTTGGCCAGCCGGCGAGCGGCGCACGGCGCGGATCGGTCGGCGCGGCGTCGTCGTCGTGCGGATCACCTTTGGCTGCGCAGGAGCGCCCAGACGCAGGTCGCTGACCATCACGGTTTGCGGCGGCGCGGCGTCGGGGTCGCCGACAGGGTCTGCGGTGCCGCGAAGCGCCAGCGAAAGTGTGCCGACCTGAGCCGCCAGGGCGAGCTTCTGCGCCTGGTCCGGCGTCACCTCGATCGTGGCGGCCTTCGCCACGACAGGATCGGTCTTCGACCCGTTGGCGAGCTGGTCGACGGCCAGGACGCGCACGCTTTGCAGCAGCACGTCGGTGCGCATCTTCTCGTCAGCCGCGCCTCGCTGGCCTTCCGCACGCGTAACCAGCACGTCGACCACGTCGCCCGGAAGCACGAAGCCCGCGACGCCGAACACGTCGTTCACCCGTATGGTGCTGGCCCGCAGCCCCGGGCGGATGGCGCCCGAGAGGCTCGCTCGGGCGCCAGGGCCCGAGATCCGGGACGGCAGGATGGGCTCGTCCGCGGCGATCGGGGCCAGCGCCACCCGGCGTGGGCCCTGGGTGAGTTCCGACACGGTCTTGAAGGAGCCCTCGGGACGCGCCCCGGCCGGCCACGGTTGGACGCGCAGAAGCTCGGGCGTGAGGGTTTCCCCGAAGCCGATGGGACGGCTGGCCACGACGACGCTGGATTGGCCAACCTGGCTCACCGGCGCGGCGCGCGCGGCCGTCATGTTCCGCACGCCCCAAACGGCGACGCCGCCAAGCAGGACCGACACGATGAGCAGGACGAAGCCGATGTTGCGCATGGGAAAATCCCCGGTGGAAGGAAGCGGGACTCATGAGGGGCGGGGCGGTCGGCGGATGCGGCCGCCCCGCCTCCGTCGTCAGGGAGCCGGCGCGGCGGGCATCGCCGCGTTCAGCGCCGTCCAGGCGGCAAGGACCTTCCCGCCGACCAGGATGATCATGGCGATCGTGGCGACCGTGATCAGGCCGATGAGGACGGAATACTCGACAAGCGAGGCCCCGCTGTCATCGCGCGACAGGCGGTCCCGGATGTTCGCGAGAGAGGTGCTCGCCTTCACATAGAGCTGCATCATTTTCAGCGTTCCCTTTGGAGTACACATCCCGCGGCCGCATGCGGGCCTCGGTCGATCACTGCAGATCGAGCCCCGACCCTAAGGCCGGAAGCATCCCCGGAAGGGTGTTCGGGCGGACTGCCGAAGCTCCAGATCGTCGGCTAAGACTCTGTATCCGCGCGGTTATTTCGCGAAACCGGCGCTCGAAGGCAAAAATGATGCCGCCGCGTTCCGCACCCGAAATGTGACCCAGGTCTTCTTTTTCGTTCGACGCCAGGAACGGGCGGAGGACCGCGCCGATTAAGGCGGCCCGCTGAGGTGCGGAATGGGTTGGATCCAAGGAATATCGCGCAACGACAACGTTTCGGCGGCGCAGCCAGGCGGCGCCTCTGAGGGACCGGCGGACGGTGCGCTGTCGCTTCCTCAGCATCCGGTGGTCCGCGCCATCTTCGGCGCGATGATGGCGGCCGGTCCGGCGGCGGTGACACGAGGCTGGCGGCTCGAGAGTCAGTGCGCCGTCTCGATGCAGCGCCCCGGAACCCAGCCGATCCTCCTGAGGCTGGAGGCCGGAAGCGCCCAAGACGCCGAAGAAGCTCTGCTGACGATCTCGCCCCTGATCATCGACGTGCTCAGCCTGTTGCTCGCGGTCGGGCCGGACGGGGCCCCACGTGCGCGGCTGATCCGCCCAGCCGACATCCTGCAAGCCAAGGGTGGTGGCCGTCGCTGCGGACAGGAGCGCCGCGCGCTGGAGCAGCACATTGCTGAACTGCTGCAGATCCTCCGGCGGCTGAGCCTAGGCGCTGGGCCCCTGCTCTTCGATCTGACTCCAATCGAAGGCGGAGCCTTCGTCTTCCAGCCCGGCGCGGCCTTGCGGCAGCTCGCTTGCGGGGCTCCCCTCGTTCGTGTCGACCCCAAGCTGCTGCAGCTGGACCATCGAACCAATCGGGGACCGGACCTGCTGGCCAAGAAGCTGGGAGTCCACTTCGCACTTGGCGGAGAGTCGATCGCGATACGCAACGTGCGGTCGCTGCTGCGAGCTGTGGGCGAAGCTAGTCCGGAGCTCGCCACCCGCATCGGGCGCAGCGGGCGGTTGGCGGAGAGGTTCGACGAGGCGCTGCTGCGGCTCGAAGAACGCTCGCTCTTCCACGTCCGCTACCGCGGCAAGCCGATCGACCAACGCGTCAAGGGGTGGGTGAACCGCTGGCTTGCCGCGGATCTGGTCATCACCCCGTGGCGTGGCGAAAACGCTCTCTAGGCTGAGGTTCACCCCCCAATCCGCGGCCTCAAGGGCTACGGGCAGGTTGGGGATCACCGCGCCGCACCGCTGCGCGCACCCATTTTGGGTAACAATGACATTCTAAATTTCATGGTGGCCTGAATATCCTCGGCTGTTCAGGACCCGTGGCGCTCCCCAGTCGCGATCGGAACTTCGACGACCCGCGAGGCAAGTCATGAGTTCAGACGCCGCGATCTTCGCGGGCGCGCGCCGCCCGATCGTAGTGCCGCGCGGACGGCAGCTCTTCGCCGAGGATGACCCCGTCCTCGCGCTCTATCGGATAGAGCGGGGATGCGTACGGCTGCAGGTGAATGAGCGCAACGGAGCGCGCCACATCCTGGCCTTCCTCTTTCCGGGAGACGTCATCTGCGCCGGGCTTCAAAAGCACTGGGCGTCCGCCGAGGCCGTGTGCGAGTCCGTGGTTCTAAAGGCCCCTACTTCCGCCCTCCTCCAGCTGATGCAGACGGATCCTGCGGCCGCTGCGGCGCTGTTGGAGGCGTCGGAGCGAACTGTCAGCCAACTTGCCCACCACGTGGGTCGGCTTTTCCAGGACAGCGCCGCCGCCCGCATCTCCTGGTTCCTCGGCTGGATGGCCGAACGGGCCGGGGCGGACGGCGTCGCCGAGTTCGAAGTTCCGATGGACCAGCGCGACATCGCCGACTTCCTAGGTCTGGCCCCGGAGACGGTCAGCCGCGTGTTCGCGCAACTGGAAGCCGCGGGCCTGCTCCGCCGGGTCTCGTATCGGCACTTCACGTACCGCCGCGGCGCGCACGGAGCGCGCCTTGAAGCCGGCGAGACCCTGTCATGCCGGGACGGCAGCCGCCCGTGCGACGAAGGCTTCAAGCCGGGCGACTGATGCGTGCCGGGGAGCGGTGCACTTACTGGGTCGAATACGGAACGGAGTGGACAAACTCAGATTAGGGCCGCCGACGTGAACAAGAGCGCCCTCATGAACCTGAAACCTGCCTTCGAAGGCCTCGGATTTCGCTCCGTTTCCCTCCGTAAGCATGAGCCTCTCTTCCATGAAGGCGAGCTTGCAACGGCTGTGTATCGACTGGAGCGCGGTTGCATCCGCCTGCAGATCGACAGTGAGGATGGAAACCGCGAGATCGTGACCTTTCTGTTTCCCGAGGACGTGTTCTTCGTCGGGTTCAAGACCTACTGGGCTTCCGCGTACGCCGTGACCGACTCCTCCGTCGCCGTGTACTCACTGTCGGCGTTCTGGGCCCACATCGCCGCCGATGCGGAGGCGGCGATCGCGGCGCTCCACTCTGCGGACGAGCTCGTGGAAAACGTGGCCCATCACCTGGCCCTGCTCACCCACGCAAGAGGTGACGCGCGCCTCCGCTGGTTCCTCGACTGGATGATGAGCCGCAGCCCGACCCCGGAAAACGGCTCTGAGGTCCACCTGCCAATGAGCCGGCGAGACATCGCCGACTTCCTTGGCATCGCGCCGGAGACCGTCAGCCGGCTCTTCCTGCGCATGGAGAGCCGCGGCGAGCTGCGACGGGCTGATGGTCACAAATCTGTGCTCAGACTGCCGGGACGCTGAGCCGGCGAGACTCTGCCGGCGCGGAAGCTTCGCCCGCGAGCGCCTCGCCAGAACTCGGCCAGCAGGAGGCGCACCAATCGGTAGCGAATACTGACGTCGCGTCACGACGCGAGCATCGCCCGCAGGCATCGGGACGCAAGCTTTACCGTTCAAAAGCAGGTATCAAAAAAAAGCAAAAAAGTGTGACGCCGGTCATACTGACACGGAAGATATCCCGCTTCAGTGCTCTCCAAGATGCTGGAGGGACACCCATGGCGAAAGCGGCCTGTCGAGCCCGATTACAATCTCATGCGCGCCATCTGCGGGCGTTTGCAAAGGTGACGACGGCCGGACACCCGGCGGTGGACGCAACGGTCTGCGAGGTACTCCGCGAGTTCATCAACCTGGAGCCCGAGGACCTTACGACCATCTATCGCAAGCTGTACCATAAGCTCACTCTACTCCCGCCGGCTCCGGGTGCGGACATGTTCCCCGGCGACACGTGCAATCGGGCGGAGTGGGCGCAGTTTCTAAGTCTTCAGGCTGCGCAACGCGGCGCGCTGTTCCTGGTGCTTTGCCTTGAGCTCAGCCTGCAGGAGGCGGCGATGATCCTCGGAGAGTCGGAACAGCTCCTGAGCTCAACTGTAGTCTCGGCATTGCTGAACCTGCAGAGCCCGGAACATTTCACCTGTTTGTCTCCGGACGAGGCGACGTACTACAGCGCCTACGCGCCCCGTCGCTGGCCTGCGTCGTCCCAAGCGGCGCCGATGCTCACCCCGGCTGCCTGACCACCTGAACATTGAAGGCCGGCGCAAGCGAACGCCGGCAGACGACCTCGGAGTTTCCCCATGTCGTACGATCCTCAACTGCTGGATAGCGCCAGCCATCGCCTGATCGCTGCCCTGAGGGGCAAGGCGATCTTCCACCAGGGGGATCCGGCCTCAGCGCTTTACCGTGTGGAGCACGGGTGCGTCCGGCTGCAGATCGGCGACGCCGCCGGCTCGCGTCAAGTGATCGCCTTTGTCTTCGCAGGCCAGACCTTCTGCGCGGGCATGGAAACCCATTGGGCCTCTGCGCACGCCATCACCGACACCGTCCTGAGCCGCTTCCCGCATGTGGCGCTCTGGGACCTCGTGGCCAGAGACTCCCGCGCGGCGCTGAATCTGCTGCTCTCCGCGGATGAACTGCTCACCGACCTGGCCCATCACCTCGGCCGCATGAGCCACTCCGACGCCTATGAGCGCATCACCTGGTTTGTCGACTGGGTGGCGAAGCAGACGAAGGCGCCGCCTGGCGGGACGCTGGACATTCCGATGAGCCGGCACGACATCGCCGATTTCCTGGGCATCGCGCCTGAGACCGTCAGCCGGCTCTTCCGGCGGATGGAGTCTACGGGCCGTTTGCGGCGCGTCGCCCCCCGGCGTTTCAGCTATCATCCCTCGGCCGCCGCCTGCATCGCGGTTCAGACCGAGGTCGGCGACCAGGCCGCGGCCTGACGAGCGTCCAACGGCCGGGGTTGGCGAACTTGCGTGTCAGCTGACCTCGGCCGCCACAGCCGGAGCGCAGGGCGGCGGCGTGATCCGAGATCCAAATTCCACGCTACCAGGCGAGCGCGATGCTCTGCGAGACATGTGGCGGCGAGACTGACCGGCCCCTCCTTTGGACGTCCGGCCGGCGGCGCTCGGGGAGCTCGTAGTCGAGCATGTCGGCGAGTTGCTCGCGCGCCCGGCTCACCCGACTTTTGACGGTCCCCGCTGGACAGCCGATGACGGCTGCGGCCTCGTCGTACGAGAAACCGGCCCCGCCGACGAGCAACAGCGCGTCCCGATTGGGATGCGAAAGCCGTTCGAGGCCGTTCAGCATCTCCCCATAGAGCCGGCTCCACTCCTGCTCGGGGGCGCGGGACGCGTACTGCTCATCGATATCCTCCAGCGAGCGTTGGCCGCGCGGCTTGCGCTTGCCTTGGGCGAAGAATTCGTTGCGCAGGATCCTGAAGAGCCAGGCCTTGAGGTTCGTGCCTTCCACGTAGGTGCCACGGTAACGCCATGCCCGGACAAGCGCGTCCTGGACCAGATCGTCGGCGTCGACCGAAGATCGCGTCATGACCAGGGCATAGGCCCGCATCGAGGGCACAGTCGCCAGCACGCCGTCACGAAACTCCGCTGACATCGCAAGCACTCCAACAGCCAAGCCGGCGCGGACCGGCCTCCCAGGAATTCGTCCCACTTCCATTGCCCCCGCATCGTGACCTGGATCACCGAAAGTCGACTTTCTCGGACAGAAGCTCAATCCGCTCGGCGGAGAGGCCGGAGACCTGCGGCGGACAGGCCGGCGGAGGCGCTCCGGGTGTGGCGCAGGGTCGGTCGGATGTGGAGCTGACGTAAGTCCGCGCTGACGCGAGAATTCGAGCG
>NZ_JAPSKZ010000235.1 GCF_031181185.1 Phenylobacterium sp.
AGAGCGTGATCGGCGCCGAGCCGCCGTTCAGCTTGGCCCGGTAGACCTGCATGTTCTCCATGACCCGCATGATGTAGTTGCGCGTCTCGGAGAACGGCACGCACTCGATGAAGTCCAGCGGATCGGCCGAGCTGGTCCGGGGATCGCCGCACAGGGCGACCCACTGCGGCGGGCGGCCCGGACCGGCGTTGTAGCCCGCCGCAGCCATGATGTACGAGCCTGAGAAGCGGTCCACGAGCTGGCCCAGGAAGGCCGAGCCCAGACGCATGTTGTGGTCCGGCTCCCAGAGCATTTCGGTCGAGTGGCTGACGCCGATGCGGCGCGCAACCGTTGCGGCCGTGGCCGGCAGCAGCTGCATCATCCCACGGGCGTCCGCGTGCGAACGGACGCGCGGGTCGAAGCCGCTCTCCTGCCGGGTGATGCCCAGCACCAGGGCCGGCTCGGGCCCGCCTGCGACGGTGGGCGGCGTGCGATAGGGGTAGCCGCGGTCCGCGAGGATCAAGCCGCGCTGGGCGGCGGCCCGCACCGCCTTCATCGATGTGTCCTGATCGCCGTAGCCGCGGATCATGTCGACCAGCAGCGCCGCTTCCTGGGTCGTGGGGACCACGTCGTCGAGATAGAGCGCAAAGACGCGGAACAGGTCCCGCTGGCCCTGGTCGGCCAGCAGGCGCGCGGCTTGGACCACGTCGCGGCCTTCGAAGCGGGCGCGGTCGGCCGCGGACGGCTCCGGATCCCGGGGGAGCGTCAGCTTCATGCCCATCTTCTCGGCGGCGAGCTGGCCATAGAAGGTGGTCTGATGCTGAGCCCCCTGGGCGTAATAGCCCTCGGCGGCGGTGTTCTCGCGGCGCGCCTCGGCGGCGCGGCCCAGCCAGTAGAAGGCGCGGCCCTTGGTGATCGGCGACGAACCGATCCGCTCAAGGTTCGCGAAGTGGCGAGCGGCCGCCGCGGGATCGTTCAGCTTCGAGAGCGCGATCCAGCCGGCGTAGAACTCGGCGTCGGCGGCGTCGGAACCTTCGGTAAGCCCCGAGTTCGCGGCGGCCTGATAGGCGCTCCGCCAGTCGCCGCTCTTGATGGCGGCGAGCGTCAGGCGGTGGCGCTCGTACCAGATGCGGTCGGCCTGTTCGTCCGTGACAACGGTCTTGGGGAACTGCGGGACGAGGGCCAGGGCCATTGTCTCCAGCCCCTTTCGGCGCAGGTAGCCCGCGCGCTCGAAGGCGACGCCCGGCTGCGCCTGCATCTCCGGCGGCAGCGCGCCGTAGAGCTCGTTGGCGTTGCCTGCATCCGAGCGCAGGGCGATGCGGGCGAGGCCGGCGGCCTGCTGGTCGGCCGGCAACAGGGCGACCATCTCGCGGGCGGCGGGGCCTTGCGGCCCGTACAGCAGGATATCCGCCCGGCGGATATGGTCGTCGACCGTCAGGGTCGTTCCGAAGCGTGCCATGATCGCCCGCTGGGCGTCGGCCTCGAAGCTCTCGTCACGCCACCAGCGGCGGATCAGGTCGTTCGCGGCCTGAGTCTGGCCCAACACGCGCTGGGCCGAAGCCAGGGCGAGGGCGCCGTAAGCGGTCTGGGGTTGTTCGCCGCCGAACCAGGCGACGATCTCGGCGGGCGACTTGCCCGAGGTCTCCAGCAGCTTCTCTGCGGCCGCCTGGCGCTTGGCGGCGCGCGGCCAGCCGGCCAGTTCGCGCCGGGCGTTGTCCAGTTCGAAGAAGCCGAGCGATTCGGCGTTCCCGTCGACGAGCGCCCAGGTGGCGGTCCTCTTGGCGATGGGATGGCTGATGCCCGCGATGGCGGTGCGCGCGCCGGAGATGTCGCCGCGCTTGGCGGACGCGAGCGCGCTGGCGAACAGCACCTGGTCGGCCGAGCTGATCGGACGGCTCACCGTCTGGCGGACAACCGTGCTCGTCACGGCGGGCGCAGGCGACTGCGCGTCACGTGAGATCAGGTCTCCGATCGGATCTGCGGGCTGGGCCCGGGCGACGGCGGCGGCCAGCACCACGAGACTCGCGGCGAGGAACACTTTGCGGGTTTTGGAGTCCAACCTCTCCCCCCGGCTGCAAGGAAGCGACACGGAATCGACATCGGCGTTGCGGGCTTGGCCCACGCCAACATATTGTCCCGGCAAATCTGAACGTCGCCCCAACAAGCGGCCTTTTCACGGCAATTTGCACACCATGTCCGAACCCATGTTCCGGGGCGTCCTTCCGGCGCTCGTGACGCCGTTCCGCAACGGCCAAGTCGACGAGGACGCCTTCGTGTCGCTCGTCGAGCGCCAGATCGCGGGCGGGGTGCACGGCCTTGTACCCGTCGGCACCACCGGTGAAACCGCGACACTCAGCCACGAGGAGCACCGGCGCGTCGTCGAGCTGTGCGTCCAGACCGCCCGCGGACGGGTGCCGGTGGTCGCCGGCGCGGGCTCGAACTCGACCGCCGAGGCGATCGAACTGGTGCGCCACGCCAAGACAATCGGGGCCGACGCGGCCCTCGTTGTGACGCCCTACTACAACCGGCCGAGCCAGGAGGGCCTGTACGCCCATTACAAGGCGATCAACGACGCGGTTCAGCTGCCGATCCTGGTCTACAACGTGCCGGCGCGGACCAGCGTCGACATCTCGAACGCGACGCTGGAGCGGCTCTCAAAGCTGCCGAACATCGTAGGTATCAAGGACGCCACCGGCGACCTGCCGCGGGCCAGCTTCCAGCGGCTCGAATGCGGCGAGGACTGGGTCATGCTGTCGGGCAACGACGACGGCGGCCTGGGCTACATGGCGCACGGCGGCCACGGCTGCATCTCGGTGACTTGCAACGTGGCGCCCGAACAGTGCGCCGATTTCTACAACGCCTGCATGGCCGGCGACTTCGCCACGGCGCTGGCCGCGCAGGACCGGCTGATCCGCCTGCACAAGGCGCTGTTCGCCGACGCATCCCCGTCGCCCACCAAGTTCGCGCTCGCGCACCTGGGCCTCTGTTCGGAGGAGACCCGGCTGCCGATCGTTCCTTGCTCGGAAGCCGCGCGGAGCGAGGTCCTGGCGGGGCTGCGGGACGCAGGCTTGATCAACTAAGATGGCTGGCAAGCTGATCGCCGAGAACCGGCGCGCCCGGTTCGACTACTTCCTCGAACAGACCTTCGAGGCCGGGATCGCCCTGACCGGGTCGGAGGTGAAGAGCCTGCGCAACGGCCGGGCCAACATCGCCGAGAGCTATGCGGCGGTTGAAGGCGACGAGATCGTGCTGATCAACGCCGACATCCCGCCGTACGCCCAGGCCGGGCCGTTCTTCAACCACGAGCCCCGGCGGCCCCGGAAGCTGCTGTTGAAGCGGCGCGAGATCGACCGGCTGGTGGGCGCGGTGCAGCGGGAAGGGCGCACCCTGGTGCCGACGAAGCTCTACTGGAACGACAAGGGCCTGGCGAAGCTCGAGATCGCGCTCGCCAAGGGCAAGCAGACCCACGACAAGCGTCAGGCGACGGCCGAGCGCGACTGGCAACGGGACAAGGCGCGGCTGCTTCGGGACCGCGGGTGACCGAGGCCGACGTAGAGAGCGTGGAGCGGGCGACGGTCGCGGCCGTCGCGCCCGCCGAGGTGATGGAGATCGCGGGCTGGCTCGTCCCGCTAGACCGCGGGGCCGTAGGGCGCGCCAAGTCGGCTGCGCCGCTGAGCCACCAGGCCTCGCCCGAGGCGCTGGACGAGATCGTGGGCGCCTATGTGGAGCGGGAGCTGCCGCCGGCGTTCCGCATCGCCGACGTGGACGGCCTCGCTGGCGTGCGGGCGGCTCTAGAGGCCAGGGAATTTGCGCCCGCCAAGCCGACCTGGGTGAAGGTGGCGGACAGCCTAACGGTGGCCGGCTTCTGCGAAGCCCGGGTGGAGCTGATGGAGACGCCCGACGCGGACTGGGGCGAGGTGTTCCTCGGCGAAGGCTTCGATCCGGCGGACGGCGCCAGCCGAGTGGCGACGCTCAGCCGGTCTCCGGACGCGCTCTATGCCGCCGTCCGAGAGGAAGGGCGCACCCTGGCGGTCGGCGCCGTCAGCTTCGGCCACGGCTGGGCGGGCGTACATGGCATGCGGACCTCCGCCCAAGCCCGCGGCCGCGGCTATGCCGGGCGGATCCTGGCGGCGTTCGGCGGCGCGGCGCTGACCCGCGACGTGCGGCGCATGTTCCTGCAGGTCGAGGAGGCAAATCCCGCGCGCAGTCTCTATCGCAAGGCGGGTTTCGAGGCGGCGTGGCGCTACAGCTATTGGGCGCGACCGTCCTGACCAAGAATTCACTTCCGGCGCGGGCCGGCGGCGCCTAGACCTCAGGCACAACCTGGGGGTTTCCATGATCCGCACCGCCTGTTCCGTCCTGGCCCTGAGTCTCGCGCTCGCGAGCGCGCCGGCCTACGCCCAAGCTCCGAAGGCCGCGCCCGCCGCTGCAGCCGCGCAGTCTGAAGACGCTCGCCTCGCGGCCTTCTTCCAGGAGGCCTTCCTCGAGAGCGCCCGCCTCAGCCCCGAGACGCTGAGCCAGTTGGGGATGAAGGAACGCTACGGAGAGCTTGGCGACTACACCAAGGCCGGCTCGGACAAGGCCCTGGCGGTCGCCGAAGCCCAGCTGGCGCGCAT
>NZ_JAPSKZ010000236.1 GCF_031181185.1 Phenylobacterium sp.
CGCCGCCTCCGCCGCTGGAGCCCGACGTCACCGCCGTGCGCAGCATCCGGTTGAGGTCGCTGAGCGGCGGGTTGGCGATGGCCGGCGCCGCAGCCTGCGGCTTCTTCTGGTAGAGGGTGACGCCCGAGCGCGTCCGGATGCGCTCGATGCCGTAGGCCTGCACGCGATTGCCGCCGTTGGCGAAGGCCGCATAGGCCTGCGTCATCTCCAGCGGCGTAACCAGAGTCGTGCCGAGCGCCATGGCCGGGTCGGTGTTGACGGTCGAGACGATGCCGACGCGGCGGGCGGTGGCGGCGACGTTCGGCCGACCCACCTCGTCGGCAAGGCGCGCGGCCACGGTGTTCACCGACTGGGCCAGGGCGTGTTCCAGCGTCAGCGGCCCCAGGAAGCTCTCGGTGTAGTTGGCGGGCGTCCAACCGGCGATGGTCACCGGCTCGTCCACCACCGGCAGGTCGGGCGTGCGGCCCTGCTCCAGAGCGGTCAGATAGACGAACGGTTTCCAGGCCGAGCCCGCCTGCCGCTTGGCGCTGGCGGCGCGGTTGTAGGGCGCGCGGACGTAGTCCGTCCCGCCGACCATCACCCGCACCCGCCCCTGCCCGTCCACCGCCACCACGGCGGCCTGCTCGGCCCGCGCGGCCTTGTGGCGGGCGACGGTGTTACGGGCGGCTTCGAAGGCGGCCTGCTCGAGGGAGAGGTCCAGGGTGGTCTCGACGATGACGTCCTGGCGCACCTTGCCGGCGGTCTGTTTCACCTGGTCGTCGATCCAGTCGATGAAGTACTGGGCCGGCGCATTGGGAGCGGTCTTCCAAATCCGCGGCTTCTCGGCGAACGCCTTGCTCCGCTGTGCGGGCGTGATCGCGCCCGTCTCCACCATGGCGTCCAGCACCAGCTTGGAGCGCGCGAGCGCGGCCTCGGTCTGCTCGGCTGGATTGTAGTTGGTGGGCGACTTCAGCACGCCCGCCAGGATCGCCGCCTCGCGGAGCGTCAGGCGCGAGGCCGGCTTGTTGAAATAGCGTTGCGCCGCCGCCTCCAGGCCGTAGGCGCCCGAGCCGTAGTAGACCCGGCTGAGGTACAGCGCGAGGATCTGCTTCTTCGAATAGGTCCGTTCGAGTTGAAGGGCGTAGGCGATTTCGGTGGCCTTGCGCTCGATCGTCCGGTCCTGCGTCAGGAACAGGTTGCGGGCCAGCTGCTGGGTGATGGTGGAGGCGCCCTGGGTGGCGCGGCCCTTGTCGATGGCCACCACCACCGCGCGCGCGATGCCGCGGGCGTCGACGCCGTTGTGCTCGTAGAAGCGACGGTCCTCGATGGCCACGAAGGCCGCCGGCACATAGGCCGGGACCTTGCCGAGATCAACGGGCGGGGCGTAGCGGCCGCCGCGCACGCCGATCACGGAGCCCGAGCGGTCGACGTAGATCACCTGCGGATCGCGCTTGATCTCGGGCAGGCGCGGCAGT
Organism: Phenylobacterium sp.; assembly: GCF_031181185.1. Classification (GTDB taxonomy): domain Bacteria; phylum Pseudomonadota; class Alphaproteobacteria; order Caulobacterales; family Caulobacteraceae; genus Phenylobacterium. The sequence goes on from NZ_JAPSKZ010000236.1 coordinate 1,455, forward strand.
TCCGGCGCCTGGGCGACGACCAGGTTGGCGGCCGCCAAGGGGGCCGTAAGGGCAAGGCCGATCACGTGCAGTCAGCTCCGCGGGTCACGACACCCCCCAGCGCCGCACCATGAGCCTCCTTCTGTCGCGTGGGTGAATTAAGGCCAAGATAATTCGCCGTAATCCACCCGCGGCTCGCGACCGCGCCCGCGCCCAGCGCCCGGCTGCGACGGCGCCGGAGTTCTGGACGGCCGCTAGGGCCTCAAACCCTCGCCCTCACCTGCGGAGTAGGCGCCGTCGGCGCAACGGCCGCGCCCGAAAGCGCCAGCATCACGCGGACTCCCGCCCGGCCTTCCCGGACGGTCATCCAGGCGCCTTCGTCGAGGGCGAGGACGCGAGCCTGGGTCTGCTGGATGAGCTCGCGCGGCAACGGCCCATGGCCGGGCTTCGTCGTCACCCGCAGGACGAGGCGGCCGCGCCGGACGAGCACGCGCACCAAGACCTCGATAGGGCCCGCTACAGCCGTCGCGTAGGTGACGACGCTTTCCACGAGCGGCAGAAGGCACAGGGCCGGCGCCCGGCAGTCCAGGAGCTCGGCGGGGACCCGGTAGCCGATCCTCAGGCGCTCGCCGAACCGGGTCTCTTCGATCGCGGTGTAGTGCTCGGCCGCGGCGAGCTCGTCGGCGACGGTGGACCATCCCGACAGGTCGCTCCGGAACGAGACCCGCAGCAGCTTGGCGAGGCGCGTCAGCATGCCGTCCGCCTCATCGATGCGGGCTGTCATCATCAGGCCGTGGATGGCGTTCATGGCGTTGAACAGAAAGTGGGGCTGAACCTGCGCGCGGAGCAGCGAGGCTTCAGCCCGGGCGCGGTCGATCTCGAGCTGTGCGCTGTGTTCGGCTCGGATGCGGGTGGCGTCGACGGCACGCACCAGGAGAAGCACGCCGCCCACGGCCAGGTGGACACAACCGTAGAAGCCCAGGTTCAGGGCGAACAGCTCGAGAGGGGTCTCGTTCACGGCGTTGAAGACCCGCTCCAGCGGGATGTCGAGGGCGGCCTGGAGCACGCCCAGGGCTGCGGCGGTCAGCACCGTCGGGACCACGCGGCCGCGGCGCGGCGCGCCGACGCGCGCGTCCCTCATCACCAGCAGGAAGCCGCACGACAGCACCACGCCCATCAGCGCCGCCAGGACGGCATGGACGGTGCTGGCGATTTGGGTCGGGCTCGCGAGGCTGGGAGCGCGGGCGGCCAGATAGGTGCCGAGCAGGACGCCCCAGACCAGGCCGATTGCGCCGAGATCCAGCAGCAGCCCGGGGTTCGGCCGTGCGCGTCGCCGGGAAAGTGCGCCTATGTCCATTCAGCCCCCAATGCCCCACGAGATCCTGGAGGCTTCGGCGGCCGTAAGCCCGCGGTTTGCGGTGGGTCCAGGCCTCCCTGCGACGAGAAGCCCGGCGGGACGCCTAGTCCGCGTCCGTGGCGAGGTCGAATTCGTTGGCCTCAGGCGAACCCTATGCGCCGCGCTTGACGGGGGCGAAGCGGCTCGCGACGGCGGGCGCTCGCATGCTCTCTTCGATCCAGTCGGCGAACAGCGTCGTCAGCTCGGGGTTGAACGGGTAGCGCTGGGCCGGCGCCGCGCCGGCGCGGGCGCGGACCTCCTCGCGCGAGCCCTCGATGGTCATGCTGTGGCCGGTCCTCGGCACCGAGACGAAGCGGGCGGTGCCGGGGCGGTAGTGGTTCACGACATCGGTCACCAGACGGTGATCCTCGTCGTCCACAGCCGCGAAATCGCTCTCCCCGTAGACCGCGAGTACGTTGGAACGGGTGTCGCGCCAGGCCGACAGCAACGGCGTGGCCGTCAGCTGCCGCCAGAACTGGTGGTGACGCCCGATGAGCTGATCGCCGCCGTCCCAATCAAACCAGGCGCGCAGCAAACGATCCATCTCGGGCCCGTCGGCCGCCACCGACTTCGGCGGCTCGCCGTCGATGAGGAGCCGGTGAATGACCTTGCGCAGCTTCTCGCCCTCGATCTCGGAGCTGGCCGGATCAGCGCCGCGGCTGAGGAAGTTCTGGTACTTGACGATGTCGAGGTTGTAGTCGGCCCAGTTGCGGGTGACGGCGCCGTAGATCGCGACGCCCCGCGGCGGCGCGTTTCGCGCGGCCACGATGGGAGCCTGGATGCCGCCCATGGAGTGGCCCAGAAGGAAGATCCGATCGGGCGTGACGCCATGGCGCTCCTGCAGCGTCCGGTATCCCGTCTCGAAAGCCTTCAACTCGGTTTCGAAGTCGATCTCGGCGCAGGCCGGGCCGCCGCGGCTGTCGCCCGCCTGGGGCTTCTCGATGCGGTAGATCGAGATCCCCCGGGCCAGCAGCCCGTCGAACAGCTGGCGGTGCGGCGAGTCCGGGCCGAGCGTCTCCATCGAGTCACAGGTGTAGCCCTGCAGCAGGAACACCACCGGCCCTTTCGCCCCACCCGGCGGCGTGACGAAGATGTCCCGCAGCAGCCCGCCCTGGAAGGCGACGGCCCCATAGCTCGCCTGGCCGTTGGCGTAGGTCTCGAACGGCCGCGCGGCGAGCTTGCCGGACAGCTCCACGGAGCGGCCGCCTCGGAGCACGGCGAGGCGGACCGGCGAGCCGGCGGTGCGGCCGCGCATGGCGCGCAGCAGGTCGTCAGGGCTGCCGACGGCCGTCCGGTCGATCCGGACAATCGTGTCGCCTTCCTCCAGCTTCACGGCCTTGGCGATCGCGGGCGCGGCGAACCTCGCGACCAAGGCCCCCGCCGGCGCGCCAGGCGGCGGCGCGGCGAGCTCCACGCCGAGGGCGGCGCTGCGCGGCAGCGCAGGCGAACTCGAGCTCAACGCAAGACTGGCGATGACGGCGACGAACATTGGCGATCCCCCGTAAGCGGCTGAGGGAGCCTAGGACTCCCTCCCCGAGGGCGGAGCGTGTCCGCACCATGCGACGAATGGCAAGGCGGGCGCGACGAGCTCGTGCAAAGCTGCGGCGAGTTCGTCATGGCCGCCGCCGGCAGGCGCCGTCGGCTCCGGCGTCTGGCTTGGGGGCGCCAAGCCAGACGGGCGTCAGCGCCGCTTCAGCCATCCTGAAATCGCCTGGCGCGTTCGGCCGGGAGCCAGAGTGCTTCGAAGCCACGCGAGGC
>NZ_JAPSKZ010000028.1 GCF_031181185.1 Phenylobacterium sp.
CTGGACAACATGATCTTCCACCCCACCGAGCCGCGGGTCGCCGCGGTGCTCGACTGGGAACTGGCCACCCTGGGCGAGCCGCTGGCCGACTTCGCCTATCTGCTGATGAACTGGGTGAACGGCACGGTCTCGCAACTGCCCGACCTGAAAGCCCACGGCATCCCCACGATCGAAGAGGCGGTGGAGCTCTACTGTGAGCGCACGGGGCGATCGGGTCTGCCGGACCTGAACTGGTTCTTCGCCTACAACACCTTCCGTCTGGCCGGCATCATCCAGGGCATCCTGGGCCGCGTGCGGGACGGCACGGCCAACCACCCCGACGCGGCCAACATGGGCCCGCGCGTCCTAGCGCTGGCCCAGACCAGCTGGGCCTTCGCCCAGAAGGCGGGCGCCTAGATTCCGGCGAGCAGGCGGTCCAGCGCGGCCTCGTCCTCAAAGACCGCGCGGACCGGCCAGGAGGCGACCTTGGCGCGCCAGTCGGGCGGCAGGCGCGCCCAGTCCTTCTCGGTGGTGACCAGCGACGCCCTGAACTGTTCGGCGCGCTCGTCGAGGAGCTTCAGCGCCGCCGCGTCATAGGCGAAATGGTCCGGGAAAGGCGCGAAGTCGGCGAGGTCAGCGCCGGCGGCCTGGAGCGCCCGCTCGAACTTCCACGGCTTGCCGATGCCGGCGAAGCCCACCAGCGGTCCCGCCGGCGGCGGGCCTTCCGGCGCGAGGCGTGCGATCAGCACCGGCTTGGCCGACAGCGTCGCCAGAAGTTCCGGATCCGGCGCCTTCAGATCGGCGGGTAACAGCAGGACGCTGGCGTCGGCCCGGGCCAGGCCGGCCGCCAGCGGTTCGCGCATCGGCCCCGCCGGGAAGACCCGGCCGTCGCCGAAGGGCCACTCGCCGTTCCGCGTCTCGCCGTCCACGACAACCAGCGAGAGCGTCTTCTTCAGCGACGGGTTCTGGTGGCCGTCGTCCATGACGATCACCCGGGCGCCGGCCAAAGCGGCGGCCTTGGCGCCCGCGGGCCTGTCGCGAGAGACCCAGACCGGCAGGTCGCGGGCCAGCATCAAGGGCTCGTCACCCACGTCCGCAGCCGTGTGGCGCACGGGATCCACCTGCAGGGGCCCGGCCTCCCGGCCGCCGTAGCCGCGCGTCAGGACGTGGCCGCCGAGACGCCGGGCCAGTTCCCGGACGACGGGCGTCTTGCCGGCCCCACCCACGGTGAGGTTGCCGACGCAGATGAGCGGCGCGCCTGCATCGACAGGCGTGGCCCGCGCGATCTTGCGGGCCGTCACGCCGGCCCAGATCCACGATAGCGGCGTCAGCAGACCCCGCGTCATCGGCATGACCCGGCGGTCGCGGCTGTACCACCAGCGCGGCGTGGCGAGCTTCATGGCAGCAGCGGCTCCAAGGCGGCCAGGGCGCGGTCCAGTTGCTCGCCCTGACGCTCGGCGTAGGCGAGGGCCGCTCCGGCGAGACGCTGGCGCGACGCTGAATCCGCCAGCAGGCGCTCTACGGCCGGTCGCAGCTCGGTGGCGTCGCCCACCTGGATCGCCGCTCCCTCCGCCGTCATCTCAGCATAGAGGTCGGCCGCGTTGAACACGTGCGGACCGGTGAGGATCGCCGCGCCGGATCGGGCGGGCTCCAGCGGATTGTGACCGCCGATGCCGTCAACGAAGCTGCCGCCCATCACTGTGACGTCGGCCAGGCGGAAGAACAGGCCGAGCTCGCCCAGGGTGTCGGCCAGATAGATCCGAGTCTCCGGCGTCGGCAGCGCCTCGACGCTGCGGCGCGGCGCGCCAAATTCGCCGGCCAGGCCGGGGCCGCGCTGCGGATGCCGCGGGGCGAGGATCAGCAGGGCGTCGAGACCGGCCAAGGCGTCGACGATCAGCCGTTCCTCGCCTGGGTGGGTGCTGGCGGCGAGAACGACCCTGCGGCCCTGCAGGATACCCTGCAGCTGCCTCAGGTCCCGATGATCCGTCTCCAGCGGCTTGCCCAGCCGCTTGAGGTTCAGAGGCGCCCCCAGCTTGGCGCCAAGCCGCGCGAGGCGATCGGCGCTGGCGGCATCCTGCGCCATCACCAGGTCGAAGGCGGCGAGCAGCGTCCGCGCCGAAGCCGGGGCGCGGGTCCAGCCTCGGGCGCTGGCTTCGGTCATGCGCGCGGAGAGCAGCGCGAGCCGCACGCCTCGGCGCCGCGCCGTCGTGATCAGGTTCGGCCACAGCTCGCTTTCGACCAGCACCGCCAGGTCCGGCCGCCAGTGGTCGAGGAAGCGGCGAACGGCGCCGGGCGCATCCACCGGCGCGAACTGGTGGAGCACGCCCTGCGGCAGGCGCTTGGCGAGGACCTCGGACGAGGCGACGGTGCCCGAGGTGACGAGCAGCGCGACGTCGGGCCGGCGCGCCTTCAGCGCCTCGACCAGGGGCAGCAAGGACACGCTCTCGCCGACGCTCACGCCATGCAACCAGACGAGCGGCCCCGCGGGGCGCGGGCGGTCGGCGCGACCGAGGCGCTCGCCCAGGCGGCTGGGGTCCTCCTTGCCGTGGCGGGCGCGGGCCCGCAGCGCCAGCGGCGCGAAGGGCTCCAGGAGGCCCGTCGCTGCGCCGTAGAGGGCGAGCGGCAGCGGGGTCAAACCACCTCGACCGGGGCGAGCCGGCAGGCGTGGCTGGCGTCGGTCTCGACCTGCAAGGTGGCGTGGATGATGTTGAAACGCCGCTCCAGGCCTTCGCAGACGGTGTGAAGGAAGGCGTCGTTGTCGGCGTTCGCCGGCCGCAGGAGGTGGGCGGTCAGCGCCGTCTCGGTGGTGCTCATCGCCCAGATGTGCAGGTCGTGGACGCCCTCGACGCCCGGCTGGGCGGCCAGCCATCGGCGCACCTCGTCCACGTCGATGCCGCGTGGGGCGGCGTCCAGCGCAAGGTCGGCGGAGTCGCGCAGCAGCCCCCAGGTGCCGACGACGATCACCGCCGCGATGAGCATGCTGAGCGCCGGATCGATCCACAGAAGGCCGGTCTCCGCCATGGCGAAGGCGCCCACCACCACGGCGAGGGACACGGCCGCGTCCGCCGCCATGTGCAGGAAGGCGCCGCGGACGTTCAGGTCGGAGTGGCTGCCGCGCATGAAGAAGGCGGCGGTGATCCCGTTGATCACGACGCCCAGCCCCGCCACCAGCATGACGATCCCGGCCTCGACGCTGGCCGGCTCGCGCAGGCGGTGCGCGGCTTCAGAGACGATGGCGCCCACCGCCACGAGCAGCATGACGGCGTTGGCGAGTGAGGCGAGGATCGTGGCCTTACGCAGGCCGTAGGTGCGCCGCCCCGACGGCGCGCGCTTGGCCAGTACGGTCGCGCCCCAGGCCAGCAGCAGGGACAGCACATCCGAGAGATTGTGGCCGGCGTCGGCCAGCAGGGCGAGTGAACCCGTCCAGAGGCCCGCGGCCACCTCGGCCACCACGAAGGCGACGTTCAGCGCGATGCCCAGCGCGAAGGCCCGGCCCATATCGGCGGGCGCGTGATGGTGGTGGTGGTGACCGAAACCATGACCGTGCCCATGGCCTTGGCCGTGATGGTGGTCATGGTCGTGATCGTGATGATCGTGGCCGTGGTGCGAGTGGGCGTGCGCCATGGGGCCTATGTCCCGCGAACCGCGCGCTGGATCAATCCGTCGGGCGAGCCACCAGCGCCTCGGCGCGTCGCGTCGCCGCCGACAAGCGGGCCGACCAGTCGGCGATCAGCGCGGCGATCTCGGCCTCGCCCGCGTCGGCCGGCACGTGCAGCGGGCCCTCCCAGACGACCGCGCCGCGGCCGAACGGGGCGGCGAACATCACCTTGTCCCAGGTGTCCTCAACCCGCCATGCCGGATCGGCGGCGATGCCCATCAGGAAGACCGGCTGCCCCGAACGGCGCGCGATCTGCAGGGCGCCGGGCTGGATCAGTTCGTTGGGACCGCGCGGACCATCCGGCGTGACCACCAGGGCGCCGCCGCCGGCCACCCACGTCGTCGCCTCCCGGATCGCCGCCACGGCCGCGCGCGCCTTGGCCGCATCGCCCTTTTTCGCCGACGAGACCCGGATGGCCGGGAAGCCGGACATCGACAGGGCGCGGGCGATGAACTCGCCGTCCGCCGAGGGCGAGACGAGGCAGCGGGTGCGCTTGCGCCACCACTGCGGGGCCGTGGCCAGGCACAGCGGGATGCGGCCGTGCCAGAAGAGGGCGATGGCGCCTGTGGACTCGTCCGCCAGCACTGGCTCGACGCAATCGACGTTCTCGTGCCGCCAGCGGACCGTGCGCAGGATCACGCGCAGATAAGTCCCGAGCAGCCACCCTAAGACGGCCTGAACGCCGTCGCTCCGCAGAAGCTTCTTCAAGCCGGCTCCGCCTCGAGGTGCTGGCTTTTGGCGAGGCGGGCGTAGAGGCCGCGCTTCTTCACCAGGCTCGTGTGATCGCCGGTCTCGACGATGCGCCCCCTGTCGACGACGTAGATCCGGTCCGCGCCGCGCACGGTGGAGAGCCGGTGGGCGATGAGCATGGTCGTGCGCCCGGCCATCAGCCGCTTCAGGGCCTCCTGGACCTGGGCCTCGCTCTCGGTGTCCAGCGCGCTGGTGGCCTCGTCCAGCAGCAGGATGGGCGCGTCCTTCAGGAAGGCGCGGGCGATCGCGATCCGCTGACGCTGACCGCCCGACAGCCGCGCGCCGGCCTCGCCGACGGTGGTGTCGTAGCCTTCCGGCAGCGCCAGGATGAAGTCGTGGGCGGCCGCGGCCTTGGCGGCGGCTTCGATCTGGGCCTGCGATGCGCCGGGCCGGGCGTAGGCGATGTTCGCCCGGATGGTGTCGTCGAAGAGGAACGGCTCCTGGGTGACGAGCGCGATCTGGTCGCGCAGCGACGCCAGGGTGACGTCGCGCACGTCATGCGCGTCGATGGCCACCCGGCCTTCGGTGGGGTCGTAGAACCGGGGGATCAGGTTCAGGATCGTGGTCTTGCCGCCGCCCGAGGGTCCGACGAGGGCGACCGTCTCGCCGCGGCGGGCCTCCAGCGTCACGCCGGACAGCGCCGGCGGGCCCTCGCCGCCATAGCGGAAGCCGACGTTCTCGAAGCGAATGGTGGCCTCGCCGCGCGGCAGCGGCCGGGCGCCGGGCTTCTCGCGGACCTCGGGCTGGACGTCCAGGGCGGCGAACAGGCGCCGCGCCGCCGACATGCCCTCGGCGAACACAGTCTGCAGATTGGCGAGCTGCCGCAGGGACTGCGAGGCCACCCCGAGGGCCGCGATGAAGGCGACGAAGGCGCCCACCGTCATGCCGCCTTGCTGCGAGCGCCAGCCGGCGTAGGCGATCACCCCGGCGGTGATCAAGGTCATCAACAGTTCGGTGGCCGGGGCGGCGCGCGCCCGAGCGTTGGCGCCCTTGGTGAGGTGCTTCTGGCGGCGGCGGACCACCTCGGCGACCCGATCCTCCTCATAGGCCTCGCGGTTCTCGAGCTTCACCACCCGGACGCCGTCCAGGCTCTCCATGATGGCGGTCGAGAGCGCTGAGGTCTCGACCATGGCGCCCTTGGCGGCCTTGGTCGTCCGCTTGGCGAAGCGGCGCATGATCCAGGTGGCGGCCGGCAGCGCCACGATCAGCAGGATCGAGAGGTTTCGGTCGTTGGAGACCATCACCGTGATCGCGCCGATCACGATCAGCAGGTGCTGGGTGTAGTTGATCACGCCGGCCGTGGCGGCCTCGCGGATCAGGCCCGCGTCGTACAGCACCGAGGAGACGTAGCCGCCCGAATGACCGCTGCGGAGGTGGGCGAGGTCGGCCCGGACCAGCTTCCCGAACAGCTGCACCTGGATGTCGCCGACCACGGCGTTGCCCATACGGTTCACCAGGGTCGCCTGGACGACCTGGGCCAGGGCGCGCGCCACGGCATAGGCGGCGATGGTCAGGGGCAGGGCCAGCAGCGTGCCGGGCTTGTGGTTGACCATCAGGTCGTTCGTGGCAGGTTCCAGGATCTGGACCAGCTTGGTCGTGAACCAGGCGGCCGCGATCCCAGCGAGGAGCGCGCCCAGCCAGGCAGGCCAGCGCGGCGCGAGATAGGCCTTGGCCACCCGCGCGATCAGGTCGCGGCCAGATAGCTCGGGCGGGCTTTCGCTCATGGGCCTGGGGTCGGACGTTGGGGCGCCGAAGTCAAGCGCGGCGCTGCGCCCGCTTCCTCTGCGCCGCGTCAGGCCCTACTTAGCCGCCATGAGCGAACAGCAGGTGCAGAACGCCTTCGACCTCTCCACGCCCGCCGGGCGGGTGAAGACGTACCTGGACTACCTCTGGAAGGACCACGCCTACCTGCGGCTGGGCTTTTCGAACGCGCACTGGATCTCCGAGGAGCTGGTGCGCACCAATCAGCCGTGGCCGCACCAGCTGGCCCTCTGGAAGGCCCGCGGCATCAAGACGGTGATCAACCTGCGGGGCGGTTTCGACGCCAGCTTCCACGCCCTGGAGAAGGACGCCTGCCAGCGGCTGGGCCTGACGATGGTCGATTTCACCATCACCTCGCGCGAGGTGCCCAGCGTCCAGCGCGTGCTGGGGGCCAAGCGCCTGTTCGAGACCATCGAGTATCCGGCCCTGATGCATTGCAAGTCCGGCGCGGATCGGGCGGGCATCATGAGCGTGCTCTACATGCACTTCCGGAAGGGCAAGACCATCCGAGAGGCCATGGACCAGCTGCACTTGCGCTACCTGCACGTGAAGCAGGGCAAGACCGGCGTGCTGGACTATACCTTCGAGCGATACCTCGAGGAGGGCGAACCCGCCGGCATGAGCTTCGTCGAGTGGGTGCAGAGCCCGATGTACGACCCGGCGGGCATGAAGGCGAAGTTCAGGAGCCAGATGCTTGGCTCGCTGATCACCGAGCGGCTGCTGAGGCGCGAATAGCCGCCTAAGTTACCTTTATGACAGACGCCTCACCCGAGGCGTGCAAGGATGCACGCCATGGAGGAAGTTCTGACCGTTCTCGCCACCGAAGAGTACTGCACCTTGCTGTGCGTCAGGGCTGACGGTGTTGCGCCGGTGGTCGACCTCGCTCCTTGGACGGACATGGCCAACCTCCGGCGGCGCGCCCAGCGCCTGCTCGCCGAGCACGCCAGCTGCGAAGCCGTCGAACTCTGGCGTGACGGCGCGATGATCGAGCGGGTCGTCCGGGCCTAAGGGCCTCAGTCGCCAGCGCCCGGCGACAGCAGCTTGTGGGCGTGGATCACGAAATAGCGCATGTGTGCGTTGTCGACCGTTTCCTGCGCCTTGGCGCGCCAGGCTCGAACGGCCTCGTCGTACGACGGATAGGCGCCCACGAGGTCGACCTTGCTGAGGTCGCGGAACTCAGGCGGGCCGTTGAGGGACTTGAGCTCGCCGCCGATGACGAGGTGAAGGAGCTGCTTGCTGTCAGGCATGGTGTTCGGAAACGCTTTCGAGAGCGGAAGGGTCAGTTTCCGCTGCCGATATGCCGGACCCGGTCCAGGATCAATGGGGCGAGGGCCGGCGTCGTGCAGACCAGGCTGTCCTGCACCGGCTTAGGCCGGTTGTAGCGGAACGTCTCGCCCCGGTGGTCGCCGACGAAAGCGCCGGCTTCGGTGGCGATGAGGTCGGCGGCAGCGAGATCCCAGTCGTGCTTCGCGACGGGCGCGACCGCGGCGTCGAACACACCCGCGGCGACCAGGCACATGCGATAGGCGGTGGAGTTGCGCTGCTCCACGCGCATCTCGGGCCACGGGATCGGCCAGCTGGGATGGCCGAACAGCTTGGGATCGCCGGCCATGCGGCAGGCCTCCAGCCGGTCCACGCCGCCGACGCGGATCGGCGCGCCGTCGAGGGTCGCGCCGCCGCCAGCGCGGGCGGCGTAAGTCTCGGAGAGCTCGGGCGCGAAGACGACGCCCGCCACCGGACGCTCGCCGTCCACCACGGCGATGGACACCGCCCACCACGGCCGATCGTTCAGGAAGGCCCGCGTGCCGTCGATGGGATCGACGACGAAAATCCGCCGATGGGCCAGCCGCGCGGCATCGTCCGCCGTCTCTTCCGACAACCAGCCGTAGTCGGGGCGGGCCCCGCGCAGGCGCTCCTTCAGCAGCCGGTCGGCGGCGAGGTCGGCGTTGGTGACGGGCGAATTGCCCGGCTTGTACTCGATCTCCAGCCCCTCACGGCGCAGTCGTCCCGCCAGTTCCCCGGCCTCATGGGCGGCGTCGAGCAGGAGCTGCAGGTCGTCCAGGATCAACGCCCCGCGATGGCTAGGCCGTCGATCAGCAGCGACGGGGCGTTGGAGGCGCCACGGATCTCCAGGTCGGAGCCGGGAACAAGGCGCGCATAGATGTCGATCAGATTGCCGGCCACGGTGATCTCGTTGACCGGATAGGCGATCTCGCCGCCCTCGAACCAGAAACCCGAGCAGCCCACCGACCAGTCGCCGGTGTTGCCGTTCAGCGACGGTCCGAACATCGAAGTGACCAGCAGGCCCGCGCCGGCGTCGCGCATCAGCCCGGCAAGGTCCGTATCTCCGGGCTGCAGGGTAAGGTTGGTGGGCGACACCCCGGGCGGACCGGCCAAGCCGCGCGAGGCGTGGCCGGTGGTGGTCAGGCCGAGCTGACGCGCCGACGAGGAGTTCAGGAGCCAGGTGGTCAGCACGCCGGCTTCGATCAGGTCGCGGCGCTGGTTGCGGACGCCCTCGTCATCGAAGGGCGAGGAGCCCAGGCCGCGGGGCCGGTGCGGGTCATCGGTGATGAAGACACTCGGCGCAAACACCGGCTGGCCCAGCTTGTCCTTCAGGAACGAGGTGCCGCGGGCGATCGCGGGACCCGAGATCGCGCCGATCAGCGGGCTCATCAGCGAGGCGGCGAGGCGGTTTTCAAAGATCACCGGGGCGGTGGTCGAGGCGATCTTGCGCGCGCCCAGCCGGGCCGCGGCACGGCGGCCGGCCTCGGCGCCCAGGATTTCCGGGGCCGGCAGGTCGGCCTGCCAGCGGGCGGAACGGCCGTCGTAGCCGGTCTCCATGCCGTTCTCGTCGCCCGCGATGGCCGAGGCGCCGATCGAGAAGCCCGAGGCGCGGTGCACGCCCACGAAGCCGGCGCTGGTCACCAGCGTCCAGCGCGACGACGACCACGAGCCGCTCGCTCCGTCGGAATTGGTCACCCTCGGCTGGGCGCGGGCCGCGGCCTCGGCGACCCGGGCGCGTTCCTCCAAGGCTTCGGGCGTGGGCTCGCTCGGATCGTAGAGATCGAGGTCCGGACGCTCGCCGTTCGCGAGCGCCTCGCGTTCGGCGAGGCCGGCGTAAGGATCCTCCGGCGCGAGCTTCGCCATGGCCACGGCGCGCTCGACCAGCTTGGCCCGCGCCTCGGCCGAAATGTCCGAGCCGGAGACCGTCGCCTGCCGCCGGCCGACGAACACCCGCAGGCCCAGATCGCGGGATTCTTCGCGCTCCACTTCCTCGAGGTCGCCGCCGCGCACGTTGACGGAAAGGCTGCGCCGCTCGGCGCCCACGGCCTCGGCGGCGTCGGCCCCCGCCTTCAGCGCGGCGGCCACGACGTCGTTCAGCAGGTTTTCGTCCATGCCCGGCATATGGCCGAGCGGGCGGTCGCCTACAAGCTCTAGGGCACGGCGTAGAAGATCAGCGCCGCGGCGATGGCGATGTAGGCGATCCAGGTGGCGAGCGCGCCGATGGCGCGAGGCAGGGTGGCCTCGCCGCTGCGCGACAGGCTGACCGCGTGCAGGACGCGGCCGGCGAACAGCACGACGCCCGCGACGTGGACGAACAGCGGCGGGGCGGACACCAGGGCGAGGATCGCCAAGCCGATCAGGGCCGAGGGGACGTACTCCGTCGCATTCCCGAACGCGCGGATCGCCTGGGCCAGGGCGGGAACGCCGCCGTCGCCCAGTGAGACGCGATGCTTCCGCCGCTGCCGGGTCACCAGCACCGAGAGCACCAGCAGCAGGAAGAGGTGCAGGCCGGCCCACAGGGCCGCCGCGTGCGCCGATGCGGTCACGTCCATAGCTTGTCCTCCCCAGCCCGGCAGTTGTCGCCCGTTCGAGCGGCGGCGCAAGCGGTCAGTCGACGGGCCGCCCGTCGCCCGGCAGGCCGAGCCTCGCCCACTTCTCGGTGACGGTCTCGATCACCGCCTGGTCCATGAACAGCTTCTCGCCCCACTCTCGCTTAGTCTCGGGCGCCCACTTGTTGGTGGCGTCGAGGCCGATCTTGGAGCCCAGTCCGCTCTCGGGACTGGCAAAGTCCAGGTAGTCGATGGGGGTATTCTCGACGAGGGTGATGTCGCGGGCCGGGTCCATGCGGGTGGAGACCGCCCACATCACGTCCTTCCAGTCGCGGGCGTCGATGTCATCATCCACGACGATCACCCACTTCGTGTACATGAACTGCCGAAGGTAGCTCCAGACGCCCATCATCACGCGCTTGGCGTGGCCGGGATAAGCCTTCTTCATCGACACCACGGCGATGCGGTAGCTGCAGCCCTCGGGCGGCAGCCAGAAGTCGACGATCTCCGGGAACTGCTGGCGGATCAGCGGGATGAAGACCTCGTTCAGCGCCTCGCCCAGGACGCTGGGCTCGTCCGGCGGCCGGCCGGTGAAGGTCGTCAGATAGATCGGGTCCTTGCGCATGGTGACCGCGGTCACCTCGAATACGGGGAAGCGCTCGACCGAGTTGTAGTAGCCGGTGTGGTCGCCGTAGGGCCCCTCGTCGGCGTACTCGTCCAGGTGGACGTGGCCCTCGAGCACGATCTCGGCGTGGGCCGGCACCATCAGGGGCACGGTCTTGGCCGGCACGAGGTCGACCTTGGCCCCGCGCAGCAGCCCGGCGAACTGGTATTCCGACAGCGTGTCGGGCACCGGCGTGACGGCGGCGAGGATGGTCCCCGGATCGGCGCCGATCACGGCGCAGGCGGGCAGGGGCTCGCGCTTGCCCGCGCCCTTCCAGCGGCGGTGGTGCTGGGCGCCGCCGCGGTGCGCCAGCCAGCGCATGATCGTCCGGTTCTTCCCCAGCACCTGCATGCGGTAGATGCCGAGGTTGTAGTCGTCCTCTCGATCGTCCGACGGGCCCTTGGTGACCACCAGCGGCCAGGTGATCAGCGGCGCGGGCTCGCCCGGCCAGCAGGTCTGGATCGGCAGGTTCGCCAGATCGACCTGGTCGCCCTTCAGCACCACCTCCTGGACCGGCCCCGACTTTCGCACCTGCGGCCGCATGCCCATGACGGTCCTGGCCAGAGGCAGCATGTCCCAGGCGTCCTTCAGGCCCCGGGGCGGCTCCGGCTGGCGCAGGAAGGCCAGCAGCTCGCCCACCTCCCGCAGCTCGCCGGCGGTGGTGCGCTCACGCCCTTCCAGCGTCACGCCCATGGCGACCCGCTTCACGGTCCCGAATAGGTTGACCAGGCACGGCATCGAAGAGCGCTCGCCGTCGGCCCGGATGACGTTCTCGAACAGCACCGCCGGGCCGCCGGTCGCCAGGAGGCGCCGCTGGATCTCGGTCATCTCAAGAACGGAGGACACCGGCTCGGTGACGCGGACCAGCTCGCCCGCGGCCTTAAGCTTGTCCAGGAACTCGCGCAGCGATCGGTAAGCCATGGCGCGGGTTTACCCGCCGGCCTCCGGCGGGTCTAGAATGGGGCCATGAAGCGTCTGGACCTCGACGACCTCCCGCCGAAGGTGGCCGCCTTGCTGGGGGGCCTGGAGCCCGGCGAGGAGCTGGTGCTGGTTCAGCACGGCGCGGTGGTCGGCCGCCTCACCGCCGATGTCGCCCTCGCGCCGTCCGCCGATCCGCACATACCGCCCGAGCAGCACGCCCGCGAGGTGTTCGAGAACTTCCGCTCGGCGATCGAGGACGAGTTCTAGGCGCCTGCCTGAGCCTTCTCCCATGCCTTGAGGGCCGTCTTCTTGGCGATCTTGCGGAAGCGGCGTTCCAGGAAGTTGCGGAATGAGCCAGGGTGCAGGGTCTCCATCCGCGCCAGAACGCTGGGGTAGTCCCTGTAGTGGGGCGTGATGTGGAAGGTGCCGGGCTCGGCCTCCATCAGCATCTCTCGCTCATCGAAGGATACGTCCATGAGCACCAGGCTGGCGTCGTCCCGGCGCAGCCGTGTGAAGAACTTGCCGTCCACGAGATAGGCGGGCTTGCCGTAGCTGGTCCCCTTCGTGGCGCCCGGGAAGGCGAGCACGATCGCCTCCATCTCGTCGTGGGTCATGGTCTCGCTAACCTCGAGTTTTCCCTAAGTATTTTTCCCAGGTGGCGGGCGGTCAGGCGGGGGCGCACATCCGTCGGCCAGATCACACGGACCCGACCATGTACCACCTGCGCGTCCTCCACCAGGGCTCGTCCCTGCCGACCGAGGTCCTGACCCTGGAGCGCCCCGGCGACGTGCTGACGTCGGTCCCGGAACTCCTCGCGCGCCACGCCGATTGCGAGCGGGTGGAGGTCCTGGCCGGCCCCACCTTCCTGTTCGCCGTCGACTGCAAGGGCCAGCGGCTGGAGCGGTAGGCGCCTCAGTAAGCCAGCGCGACGCCATCCTTGCGCATCTCCGTGGCGGCGGCGTAGCGGCCGGGCCAGCGCTCGATGGCCTGGTAGCCGCCGTAACCGCCATTGTCAGGCTTCAACGTCCAGCCGAGGGCGGCCAGCGCCTTCTGCGTGGCGTCCGGCACGCCCGTCTCCAAGTTCAGCACGCCGGCGCCCTGCTGGGGCTCGCCCGTGGGCTCGGACGAGCCGCCGTGGTGCCAGCGGGGGCTGTCGCCCGCCTCCTGCACCCCCAGGCCGAAGTCCACCATGTTGGAGATGATCTGCACCTGCCCCTGCGGCTGCATGTCTCCGCCCATCACCCCGAACGACAGCCACGGCTGGCCGTTGCGGGTGGCGAAACCGGGAATGATGGTCTGGAACGGCCGCTTGCCGGGCGCATAGATGTTCGGGTGCCCGTCCTGAGTGGCGAACAGCTCGCCGCGATCCTGGAACATGAAGCCCAGGCCGTCCGGCGCAAGGCCCGAGCCCATGCCGCGATAGTTGGACTGGATGATCGAAACCATCATTCCGTCGCGGTCGGCAGTGGTGAAGTAGGTGGTGTCGCCGCGGCTCGGCGCCTGCCCCGGATACACCGGCGTCAGGATCCGGTCGGGGCGGATCAGCCTGGCGCGTTCGCGGGCGTAGTCCTTTGAGATCAGCCACTCGACCGGCGACTTGTAGAAGTCCTGATCGGCGTAGAAGCGGGCGCGGTCTTCGTAAGCCAGCCGCTTGGCCTCGACGGCGTGGTGGATCGCCGCCGCCGACTGGAAGCCGAAGGCGCGGTAGTCGAACGTCTCCATGATGTTCAGCATCTGGAGAGTGGCGAGCCCCTGGGTGTTGTCGCCCAAGGCGTGCACGTCGACGCCGCGGTAGTTGGTGGAATGGACCTTCGTCCAGACAGCGCGGTGCGCGGCGAGGTCGGCCTTGGTCATCCAGCCGCCGATCCGCTTGAAGTAGCGCTCGATGGTCTCCGCGATCTCCCCTTCGTAGAAGGCGCGCCCGCCGCCTTGGGCGATCAGACGGTAGGTGCGCGCGAGCGCCGGGTTCTTGAAGATCTCGCCCTCGGCCGGCGTGCGGCCTCCAGGCGCCCAGACCTTCAGGAAGTTGTCGACCTCCTCGATCTTCGACTTCGGGTCGGTGAATCGGCGGTAGCTGCCCGCAAGATAGAAGGCGACGTTCTGGGTGACCGGATGGCCTTCCTCCGCGTAGTGGATCGCATCTTCGAAGAGTTCGCCCCACTTCAGCTTGCCGTAGCGCTCGTGCAGCGCGCGCCAGGCGTCGACTGTCCCGGGCACGCTGACGGTCACGGCGCCCCAGGACGGCAGCAGCCCCGTGGCGTCGGCGCGGCTACGGACCGTCTCCAGCGACAGCCCGCGCGGCGAGCGGCCCGAGCTGTTCAGACCCATCACCTGCCTGGCCTTGGGGTCCCACAGCAGCACATAGCAGTCGCCGCCGATGCCGCAGGCGATGGGCTCCATTAGCCCCAGGCAGGCGTTGGCGGCCACGGCGGCGTCGGCCGCCGAGCCGCCCTTCTTCAGCACGCTGATCGCCGCCTGGGTGGCGAGCGGATGGGCCGTGGCGGCGGCGCCGTTTACGCCCCAGGCGGCCGAGCGTGAGGCGAAGTTGGCGCCGGCCACGCGGTCGCCCGCGCGCACGTCCGGCCGCTTCCGGTTCGGATTGTCCCCGCTGACGATCTGCGACTGGGCCAGGGCCTGACCAGCCCAGGCAGAGGCGGCCACGGTGGCGAGGAAGGTGCGGCGACGCATGCGGGCAACTCCGGGATTCGGGACGGTTGAAGTCTTAGCCGCCTGTGCTCCCGCGGCCTAGCCAGCCGGCGCTCGCCTGCTAAACAAGCGTCACCTTGCCTCCAACGGAGCGTTCCATGCGTCTCGCCGCCGCCGTGTTGACCCTCGCCCTGGCCGCCTCGGCCGCCGAAGCCCGGCCGATCCGCTTCGCCGCCCAGGCGCCGCAGGACGGCGGCCTGGTCCTGCCGCTCGCCTCGGAGGGCGATCTCGCCACGCGCGGCGCGGTCCTCGATCCGGCGGTGCGCGCCGCCGTGGCCCGCGCGCTCGCCTCCGCCAAGTTCGAGTACAAGGCGGGCTCCAGCCTGAGCCTCCGCGGGCTTGGCGGCTATGACGAGATCCTGGTGCTGGGCGCCAAGCCCGCGGAGGGGAACGCGCTCACGGCGGTGGACCTCCAGAACCTGGGTGGCCAGGCTGCGCGCGCCACCGCCAAGGCCGAGCGGCCCACCGCCTTCGTCGCGGCCGGGCTGGGCGATCCCGCCCAGGCCGCCGTCGGCGCCGCCCTGGGCGCCTACCGCTTCTCGGCGGACTACCGCACGAAGAAGCCAGCCGACCGGGCCGAGCCCCAGCCGCTGGTCGTGATTACGCCCGACGCCGCCGCGGCCCAAGCGGCGTTCGAGCGCCAGGGCCGCGCCCTGGCCGAGGCGGTCGCCTTCACGCGCGACCTGATCACCGAGCCGGCTAACGTCATCTATCCAGAGAGCTTCGTCGAGCGCACGCGTGCGGCCTTCAAGGGCGTGCCGGGCGTCACCATCGAGGCGCTCGACGTCCCCGTCATGCAGAAGATGGGGATGAACGCCATCCTCAGCGTCGGCATGGGCTCGCCGCGGCCGCCGCGCCTGCTGCTCGTGACGTACAAGGGCCCGGGTGCGCCCGAGCGTCCGGTGGCGCTGACCGGCAAGGGCATCACCTTCGATTCCGGCGGCACCTCGCTGAAGCCCGGATCGGGCATGTGGAAGATGAAGAACGACATGTCCGGCGCGGCGGCTGCGATAGGCGCGGTCCTGTCGCTCGCCAAGTCAGGGGCTCCCGTCCATGTGGTGGGCGTCGCCGCCCTGGCCGAGAACATGCCCGACGGCGGCGCCGCCCGGCCGGGCGACGTGATCCGCGCCTACAACGGCAAGAGCATCGAGCGACTGAACACCGACGCCGAAGGCCGCATCGTGCTCTCGGACGCCACTGCCTATGTCGACAGCCGGTTCAAGCCTGCGGCGATCGTCAACCTGGCGACGCTGACCGGCGCGGTGGGCACGGCCCTGGGCGACGACTATGCCGGCCTCTTCAGCCGTCACGACGGCCTGGCCCAGCAGATCGAGGCGGCGTCGAAGGCCACGGGCGAGCCGGTGTGGCGCTTGCCGCTGCACCCCAGCTACGCCAAGGACCTGGAAAGCCCGATCGCGGACATCCGCGACATCGCCGAAGGCGGCGGGGCGGCCGGCGCGGGCATCGGCGCGCACTTCATCGGCTTCTTCGCGGAGCCGGAGACGCCGTGGGCGCACCTGGATATCGCCTCGGTGGCTTGGATCGACCGCGACCAGCCGACCGCGCCAAAGGGCGCCCAAGGCTACGGCGTGCGGTTGCTGGATACCTTCGTCCGCAATTTCGACGGCGGACAAGCGGCCAGGAAATAGCGGCCGGTGTTCGCTGACGGCGGCGTCATCTTTCGCGTCGCCTGACATAATTGCGCAATGCGGCTCGGACTATCTCGTTCGGATAACAAGAAATTCGGACGGGAGGCTGGAATGGGTGTCGCGCATCGGGCCGGCGTATGGTCTGCGCTCATGGCGCTGGTCGTGGCCGTCGCAGCCTTGCTGGCCGGACCGGCGCGGGCGGCCCAGACGGTCGACAACTTCCGCTTGGCCGACCAGAACCTGATCGCCCGCGAGCTCTACCGGCTTGCCGACGCCAAGGCGGTGGTGCTGGTCGCCTACGCCTCGGGCGACGCCCAGGTGCGCAAGGACGCCCCCGCCTATGCGGCGCTGGCCAAGGACTACGCCGGCAAGGGCGTCGAGGTCATGGCGGTCGCCTCTCGGCTCGGCGAGAAGCGCGACGCCGTGAAGAAGGAGGCCGCCGCGCTCGGCCTCTCCATGCCCATCCTGTTCGACTACCAGCAGCTGGTCGGCGAACAGCTGGGCGTCACCCGCGCCGCCGAGGTGTTCGTGGTGGACCCCAAGAGCTGGCAGGTGGTGTACCGCGGACCGGTCGCCGGCGCGCGGACGTCCCTGGACGCCCTCGTCGCCGGTCGCGCCGTGACGTTCGCCCAGGCCGCGGCCAAGGGCGGCGCCATCGCCTTCCCCGAACGCGCGCGGGCCAAGAGCTTCGAGAAGATCAGCTACGCCCATGAGGTGGCGCCGATCATCAAGGCCAAATGCGCCACCTGCCACCAGCCCGGCGGCATCGGCCCGATGCCGCTGAACACCTATGAGCAGATCAAGGGCTTCTCGCCGATGATCCGCGAGGTGATCCGCACCGGCCGGATGCCGCCCTACATGGCCGACCAGACCGTCGGGCACTTCAAGGACGACGACCGGCTCAGCCCGGACCAGATCAAGACCCTGGTCCACTGGATCGAGGCCGGCGCGCCTCGCGGCGAGGGCGAGGACCCGCTCGCCAAGATCGACTTCAAGGCCGCCGACTGGCCGCTGGGCAAGCCCGACATCATCGTCGAGATCCCGCCGTTCAAGATTCCGGCGCAGGGCGTGCTGGACTACCAGCGTCCGGTGGTGCCCAGCGTCATGACCGAAGGCCGCTGGATGAAGGCGACGACCTTCCGTGTCACCGACCGGCAGGCGGTGCACCACATCCTGACCGGCGTCGTGGATGGGACCTTCAAGACCGGAGATACCGCGACCGAGACCCAGTGGGGCGCTTCGCTGGGCGGCTACGGTCCGGGCCGCGGCTCGAACATCAATCCCGACGACCACGGCGTCTGGGTGCCGCCGTCGGGTGGCGTGGCCTTCCAGAACCACTACACGCCCTACGGCCGCGAGACGGTCGAGAAGACCCAGATGGGGATGTACTTCTATCCGAAGGGCCAGGAGCCGAAATACGTGCTCCGCACCAAGGGGATCTTCGACTTCTCGATCGTCATCCCGGCGAACACCGAGGAGCACCACGAGCACGCCTATATCCAGTTCCCGAAGGAGGCGATCATCTACGGCCTGACGCCGCACGCCCACCATCGCGGCGCGTCCGCCAGCGTGTCGGTGATCTATCCGGACGGCCGCGAGCAGATGCTGCTGGCGCTGCCCAGGTACGACTTCAACTGGCAGTACGAGTACTTCCTGGCCGAGCCGCTGCGCATCCCCGCCGGCACGAAGGTCGTGACCCGCTACACCTACGACAATTCCAAGCGGAACCCGGCGAACCCCGATCCGAACAAGGTGGTCACCTGGGGCGAGCAGTCGTGGGAGGAGATGCTGGCGACCTACCTGCACTATCGGTGGGTCGACGAGACCGTGCAGGACCAGAAGCCAGACTATGACAAGCAGCTGCAGGCGACGCTCTTCATGGGCGCTATGGACGACAACTTCGACGGCAAGCTGCAGAAGGCCGAACTCAAGGGGCAGACCGGCGACATGATGGCCAAGTTCTTCGGCATGATCGACAAGAACGCCGACGCGGCCCTCGATCCGGACGAGCTGCGCGAGGCCCAGAAGCTGATGCCGCGCCGGCGCCAGCAGTCGCAGACCTCGGCCGCCGCCGAGCCGCCGAAGACGCCGGGGAGCTGAGGCCTCAGCTCGCCGGTTTCAGCGCCAGGGCGTCCAGTGCGGCGCTGATGGGGATGAAGAGGTTCAGCCCCGTCGGCGCGTCGCCGATCCGGTAGCGGGAGACCGCCACGCCCAGCACCGCGCCGTTCTCATCCAGGCGCGGCCCGCCGCTGTTGCCCGGATTGATGGACACGTCGCTCTGGATGAACGTCTGGCCCTCGTAGGTGCGGTTGGACGAGACGATCTCCTTTGTCGCCATGCCTGGAACTTCGCATCCAGCGGCATCGAGCCCTCCCCTCGAAGTGGCGAGTATGGATCGCAGCCGTTGCCGGAGGCCTATTCCTCGCTCCACACCGCCAGCTCGTTGCCGGCCGGATCCTGGAAGTGGAACCGGCGACCTCCTGGGAAGCTGAAGATCGGCGCCACGATCACGCCGCCGGCAGCCTTGACCTTCGCCTCCATGGCCTCAAGATCATGGGCGTAAAGCACCACCAGCGGCGGTTTCCGCGGCGCGGCGCCCTCGGTGTAGAACCCTCCATCCAGGCCCTCGCTGAAGGCCTGGTAGTCGGGGCCATAGTCCTGGAAGCTCCAGCCGAAGGCCTGGCCGTAAAAGGCCTTGGTGGCCGCCATGTCGCCGCCAGGCAGCTCCACGTAGTCGATCTTGCCGTCCTCGCGCATCGGTCCGCTCCTCGAGAGTTCTCTTTATGTTCTAATGCGGGATCTCACAGCCGACAAGAGCGGTAGCGCTGTTCTCCTAGGTGAATGCGGCGGAGCGCGGAGGAGCGCATAGTGCGTATCCACAAGGAAGCGAATTTCCGTGCGTATCGACGATGTTCTGCTGACGATCCGGCCCTTGGCCGGCGGATGGATGATGGATTGCAACGCTGGCGTCGAGCCGCTGGTGTTCGGAACGGGCGCCAAGGCCGAGGCGCACGCGCACCTGCTGGCGCGGAAGCTGGCGTATGGGGGCGCCGACGCCCGGGTGCAGGTCCATGACCGGCGCGAGCGGTTGGTGGGGACGACGCGGTACTTCGCCGATGAGTGATTACAGAGTCCGGGTGCGAGGACCTGGCGGCATCTGGGGCGGGAACGTCGGCCTCGATTGCGAAACCGACGCTCAGGCCATCAGCCTCGCATCGTCTATCGACAGCCCGTTCGGACATGATGTTTGCGACGGGGAGCGCTTCCTCTGCGCGTTCGAGGCGAACTGGGGCGTAGGTTTCCCCGGCGCCGCCGAGGAGGGCTAGAGCGCCGCCAGCAGCAGCAGGGCGACGGCGGCCGCGGCCGTGACCCCGGCGATCGCCGGGAGGGCGTAACTGGTGCGGGCGCCGCGGGCGTTCGGCTGGAGTTCGGGCGTCGAGGCGTTGGGGGTCGGGCTGTCAGGGCGGCCCGAACGCTCCTGGGCTCGCGTCGCCGCGATGAGGTGCGGGTCCGGCGAGACGCCGCCCGCCTCATCGTCCACCCCCAGCGGCGTGGCCCCGGGGTCGAACCCCGCGAGCTTATCGCCCGTCCTTCCGGAATCGATATCGTTCTTCAGTTGGGCCGTAGTGGCGCCGGGTCGCGTCGAGACTGGGTCCTGGTTCATGGAGCTAGAACCCTGCGGATGTGGTGGTGGGTCCGCGCCACCTCATTTGTCAGCCCACCGTCAGCCAGTCCCCGGTGAGGCTCGCCATCGACACGCCGATCAGCTCGATGCGGCCGCCGCCCGTCATGTTGATCACCACGTCGCCGCCCACTTGACCGAAGGAATAGGTGGTCCCCGCCACCAGGTTCACGCGGTCACCCTCGCCACGGTTGAAGTCTAGGATCCGGTCGAGCCCGGCTTCGCCGAAGCTGTGGAAGGTGTCCGCGCCCGCGCCTCCAGCGATCGTGTCGTCGCCACGGTCGCCGGCCATGTAGTCGGCGCCGAAGCCGCCGGCGATCAGGTCATGGCCCTGGCCGCCGCGCACCACGTCATTGCCGGCGCCGCCGTCGGCGGTGTCCTGGCCGAGGTTGCCGAGAACGACGTCGTCGCCGTCCTCCCCGAAGAGGCTGTCCTGACCCTGGCCGCCCACCACCCAGTCGCCCGCGGCCCCGCCGAACACGGCGTCGTCGCCGAGGTTGCCATGCAGGTCGTCGAAGGCGCTGCCGCCCAGCAGGCGGTCGTTGCCGTCCTCGCCGCGTAGGAAGTTCTGGCCGGCTGTGCCTGTGAGCGTGTCGTCGCCCGCCCCGCCATAGAGCGGCGTGCCCGTGAGACTGTCGTTCCCGGGGGTAGCGCCGCCGCCGGCCGCTGCGGGATCGACCAAGTCCACCTTCACATTGGCCGAGCCCACCGTAACCGTCCGGGTGACGCTGGCGAAGCCGCCGCCGGAGAAGGTGACGTTGTAGGTCCCGGGCGCGACGGCGAGCTCGTAACCGCCGGCCTCGCCGTAGGTCGTCGTGGATGCGGTCGCGCCGCTCGCCGTGTTGACGACGGTGACGGTGAGCCCGCCCAAGCCCTCGCCCACGTCATAGAAGACGTCGCCGTCCAGATCGTCGAAGGCCACGCCGGTGATGAAGAACGCCGTGCCGGTCCTGGCGAAGTTCTGGGTGACGAAGGCGCCGGTGTAGCCCTGATAGGCGCCGACTTCGACGCCGATGCCCAGTTCGCGGAAGGCGCCGTTGAGGATGTTGGCGCGATGTCCCGGCGAGTTCATCAGGGCGACGTGGAGGTCGTAGACGTCGTCCTGGATGCCCGGTGCGCCTCGCAGGCTCTGCCAGGCGATGTTCTCACCCGTCGTCCACGATCCCGTGAGCTGATAGCCCGCGGCCTGGATGCGTTGGGTGGGCGTGGAGCCGTTGGCGCCTTCGTGGCTAAACTGGTCCACGGCGATCATCCACTGGCTGTGCAGCTCGGCGGATTCGTTGAGGTCGAAATCGAAGGCGAGGGGCTGGACGCCTTGCACCGCGCGCGCGGCGTTCACCAGCTCCATCATGTACTGTTCGTAGGCGGTCGGGGCGGGCATTCTGAACCTTCGGAAGTTGCAGCCTCCCGAGGGTTCAACGCAGAAGCGGCGAAAGAGGGGCCAGGCCGACCTTCAAGACAGGGCCCAGACCGCCGTCTTCTTGACCTCCATGTCCTCGAGCTCGCGCGTGGTCGGCACCTGATACTCCGCCAGCTTCACCAGGCCTTCGCGCGGGAAGTAGCTGCGCCCCGGATCACCGATCAGCACCGTCGCGCCCGCTGCGCGCGCCTCGCCCAGCCAGGCCATGACCCGGGCGGCCAGCGGCTTCTCGTAACAGATGTCGCCCGCCAGAATGACCTGCGCCCAGGCGGGTGGCGACGCCTCCAGCAGATCCTCGCCGGTGAACTCGGCCGTCACCCCGTTCGCCTCGGCGTTCAGCGCCAGGGCCGCGCCGCAGAATGGATCGATGTCGGCTGCGAGCACGCGGCCGGCGCCGGCCACTCGCGCCGCAATGGCGACGATGCCCGAGCCGGAGGCGAAGTCGATCACGGCCCGGCCGGCGACGGTTTCCGGATGGTCCAGCACATAGCGCGACAGCGCCTGGCCGCCCGCCCAGGCGAAGGCCCAGAACGGCGGCGGCAGACCGATCTCGGCCAAGGCCTCCTCGGTCATCCGCCAGATGGGGGTGATCTCGTCGGCCAGATGCAGCGTGAGCTCGGGCGTGTGCGGCGGGCTCTGCCGGCGGGTGTTCTCGAGGATGAAGGCGCGGCGGCCTTCCAGGGTCTGGGCGATCACGCCGCCACGGCTACGCGCTCGGGCTTGCCGGACGCAAGCTTCAGCACGTGAACATAGCCCGGCGCGCTGAGCATCCGTTCCGTCACGCCCTTGCGCTGCAGATGGTGGCGCACCTTCGGCAGGTTGTAGCAGGGCACATGCATGAACATGTGATGCTCGCAGTGGTAGTTCACCCAATAGGGCGCGAGCAGCGCGCGCTCGAGCCAATTGGCGCGGGTGGTGCGGGCATGGCGCAGCGGGTCGGGCTCGTCCTTGGCCACCAGGGCGTGCTCGGCGATGTTGCGCAGGCGGGTGACCATCGGCAGCCAGGTGGCCTGCGGCAGCAGCCAGAGCACCGGCCACACCCACCACGCGCCCAGCGGCGCTGTGAGGGCGACGGTGATCAGCATGCCGAGGAAGAACCGCTTCCGACGGACGACCGCGTCCTTGAGGATCGGCCAGAGCGGCTCGTCCGGCCTGCGGTTGCGGATGCGGTCGACCAACCCTGACCACTTCAGCTTGTAGTAGGTCTGGCCGGTCAGATCGCGGACGATCTTGCGGCGCAGCGACGTGCGGGTGATCGGGAAGGGCGCCGACAGCACAAGGTCCGGATCCTCGGCCTGCTGGGCGTACTTGTGGTGCCCTAGGTGGTAGGGCCGGTAGGCCATCAGATCGCCGGTGGTCAGGTGGTTGCCCACCCAGTCGTTGACCTTGAGGTTCGGGTGCAGGGCGCCGTGCGCGGCGTCGTGCATCAGGATGGCGAGGCCCAGTTGGCGCGCCCCGATGATCATCACGGCCAAGGGGATGGTGATCGGCCAGACCACCGCCATCAGTGCGGCGGCGAGGATCACCGCCCAGGCGTGCGCCACCAGAGCGGGCCCCTTCCAGGAGGACCGGCGCGACAGCGGCGCCCACTCCTCGGGCGTGAAGTAGTCCTTCGGTCTGACGCGGGCGGCGGCGGCCATCAGGCGGCTCCCGGCTGGGATGGATCAGGGTGGGGCTTGTGATGCAGGAGAGCGACCATCTCCTCGATGGCCTCTTCGACGGTGGCTTCGGTGGCGCCTTCGCGCAAGGCGACGCCCAAGGCCAGGGTCCAGAACCGGCGGGCGACGGTGGCCGCGTCCTCGCCCATGTCCCAGCCGCGGCACCTGCGCACCTCGCCATAGGCCCGGTCGCCCTCGGCGTGCAGGCGCTCGAATGTGCGCTCGATCAGAGGCGCAAGGTCCTGTCGCCGACGGGTCAGCGACAGCGCCTCGACGAACAGCGCCAGACCCGGCGAGCCGATGACCGTCTCGACGAGCCGGCGGTTGTAGTCGTGGCCGTTGCGGGCGCCTGCCGCGGCGGCCTCGGCCTGGCGGGCGACATAGAGCACCTCCCGGCAGGCGGCCTCGACGAACAGGGCCTCCTTGGTGCGAAAGTAGTACGTCACCTGGCTGGGGTATGCGCCGGCCGCTTCGGCGATCTCGGCCACCGCCACGCCGCCTGCGCCCTTGGCCTTGAACAGCTCGACGGCGGCGTCCAGCAGCCGCGAGCGCATCCGCTTCCCCGGCTCGCGCAGGGGGCGCACCTCGGCGAGGGAGCGCACGTCGGCCATGCGCGTATTTGTACGTCATACAAGAACGAGAGTCAAAGCCCGCCGAACGCGCCCGCGGCGATGGCGACGAAGAGGATCAGCCCGGCCCAGCAGTTGGACTTGAACAGGAACAGCGCCTGCGCCGGCTGGTTGGTCCGTACGCGGCGGACCTGGATGACCAAGTGCACGGCGTAGAGGGCGAACAGGGCGACGAAGAACATCGAGAGGCCTGCGGTCAGGCCAGCGGCGAGGGCGAGGGCGAGGCTCGCGGCGTAGAACACCAAAACTCCTCGCTGCACGTTCGGCCCCAGCCGCCGCGTCGAGGACTTCACGCCGACCAGGGCGTCGTCCTCCAGGTCCTGGATCGCGTAGATGGTGTCGTAGCCGAGGGTCCAGAACACGCCGCCGAGGTAGAGCAGGGCGGCCGGCGCCGAGAGCTCGCCAGCCGCCGCGGCGAAGCCCATCAGCGCGCCCCAGTTGAAGGTAAGGCCCAGCCACGCCTGCGGCCACCAAGTGATGCGCTTCATGAACGGATAGGCGGCGACGAGAGCGAGCGAGCCCACGCCCAGGCCGATCGCCAGCGGGCCCAGGGTCAGCAGGATTAGGAACGACACCAGGCTGCAGCCGATCAGGAACGCCCAGGCCTGTCTCACCGAGATCTGGCCGGCGGGGATCGGTCGCCCCGCCGTCCGGGCGACCTTGGCGTCGATGTCCCGGTCGACGATGTCGTTGTAGGCGCACCCGGCGGCGCGCATCAGCGCCGCACCCAGGAAGAACTTGGCCAGCAGCAGGGCGTCGGGCCAACGGCCGGCCATGGCGCAGGCCAGCGCAATCCCTTGCCAGCCCGGCAGCATCAGCAGCCAGATCCCCGCCGGACGGTCGAACCGCCCAAGCTTCAGCCACGGCCGCAGCGCCGGCGGCGCATGGCGGTCCACCCAGTTGGCGGGCGCGGCGTCGGGAAGGGGCGCGGACGCGGTCATGCAGACCCGGTTGACACGCGCTTGATGGAGTAGTCAATTAGCTAATAAGTTAATTAGGAATCTCGTGTTGGAAAAGGTCTTTGAGGCGCTGGCCTCGACGCCGCGGCGCAAAATCCTAGCGTACCTGGCCGAGGTCGACCTGACGGCGGGCGAGATCGCTGCGCGATTCGACATGAGCAAGCCGGCGATTTCGAAGCACCTGCAGATCCTTGAGAACGCCGGGCTCGTGAGGAGCGAGAAGAGGGGGCAGTTCGTCCACTACGCCCTCGTGCGGGACAACCTCGTCAACACGCTGAACGGGTTCGTCCAGAACGTCTGTCCGGTCTCGACACCGCTGAAAAAGGAAAGCGCCCGCTTGCGGAAGGGGCGCGCGGGCGAAGACAGCTAAGAGCCCGCCATGCAGCTCGTCCCTGGATCGGAACGGATCGTCGCGACCCCCGGCGCAGATCCGACAGCGGGGCGAGTGCGGTGGTCGCCAGCCAAGTCGCTGTGGATCGGCGGCATGACGCTAGCCACCTTGATCGCTGGGCCCCTGCTGTTCTCGTGGAGCGCCTTCGCGCTCTTTCTCGTAGCCACGGCAGTGACTCTGTGCGCGGGACACTCCGTCGGCATGCACCGCCGGCTGATCCACAACAGCTTCAAGTGCCCGCTTTGGCTGGAATACCTTTGTGTCTATCTCGGCGTGCTCGTCGGCATGGCGGGCCCGATAGGCATGATCCGCGTGCACGACATGCGGGATTGGGCGCAAAGGCAGTCCGATTGCCACGGATACTTCGGCCATCGTGCGGGGTTCTGGCTCGACGCGTGGCGGCAGCTCCATTGCGAGCTGGTCCTGCAGCGCCCGCCGGACTTCCACCTGGAGCCGCGGGTGGCGCACGACCGCGTGTACGCCTGGATGGAGCGTACCTGGATGCTACAGCAGCTGCCGTGGGCGCTGCTGTTCTACGCCCTCGGCGGATGGTCCTGGGTGGTTTGGGGCGTCTGTGCGCGCGTGACGGTGTCCGTCACCGGCCATTGGATGGTCGGATACTTCGCCCATCGCGAGGGCCCGCAGACGTACCTCGTGCAAGGCGCGTCCGTTCAAGGGCACGACGTGGTGATCGCCGGCCTGGTTAGCATGGGCGAGAGCTGGGACAACAACCATCATGCGTTCCCGGGCTCGGCGAAGCTCGGCCTATATCCTGGGCAGGCGGACCTGGGATGGGTGCTGATCAAGCTGTTCGAGCGGCTCGGCTTGGCCTGGGATATCGTCACGCCGGAGCGATTGCCTTACCGCCCGGCGCTCCGGCAGGTGCGCAACAGCGGCGCCGGTTGTCCTGTGGGTAGGAGGCTGCAGATCCGCGCCTAGCTGGTGTTGCTGAAATGCCGCTGGCGAAACCATGTTCGCCGGTCGCCTTGACCGTCTCCGGCGCCGCTCCTAGCTTCCAAGCCTTCGAGGCTGACGAGGGAGGACAGCATGACGTTCGTCGCGCCGCTTTCCCGCCGACGCCTCGGGCCGCCGCCGCACCTGTAACTCGCCCGGACAATCTGTCCTGAGGCGCTCGCCGGTCCTCCGCGCGAAGCGATCCCGCGCGCCCGCGGCCCTCCAGGTTCATCAGTCCTCCGCGAGAACCGTTGAAATCCAGCTTCCAAGCCGGTCGCCGCGCGTCGCCCGCGCGGACCGGTCCATCCGAGTTCCGACATGACCGAACACTACGAAGACGACGACGAGACCAAGAAGGATCGCGTCCTCAAGAACCGCCAGGTGCTGGGCTTCATCGCCGGCTTCTGGATGCGGCGGCGCCTGCTGTTCTTCGCCGCGGTCGGCCTGATGGTCGTCGCCATCGGCTTCGACCTCGCGCTGCCCTGGGCCGCCGGCCGCCTGGTGGACGCCGTCGCTGCGACGCCCAGGGAGCCGCCGGAGGCCTGGCGGGCCTGGGCGATCTTCGTGGGCGTGTACCTGGCGTTCAGCCTCGTGCGGAACCTGGCCTTCCGGTTCTGGAATCCCATGGCCGCCCGGAACATGAAAGAGATGACCGACGAGGCCTTCCGGCACGTGCAGGGCTTCTCGGCCGACTGGCATGCCGACACCTTCGCAGGCTCGACCGTGCGGAAGATCTCGCGGGCGATGTGGGGCTACGACAGCGTCTCGGACGCGGTGGTCCTGTGGCTGGGCCCGGCCTTCCTGGTGCTGATTGGCCTGTCGATCAGCATGGTGGTCCGCTGGCCGGTGGTGGGCCTGTTCGCCCTGGCCACCGTCGTCGTCTACATCGCCTCGAACCTGTTCCTGACAATCGTCTGGGTACGGCCGGCGAACCTGAAGTCGGTGGCGCTGGACAGCCGCATCGGCGGCGCCTTGGCGGACTCCCTATCGTCGAACCCGACGGTCAAGGCGTTCGGCGCCGAAGCGCGCGAGGCCGAGCGGATCGCCGGCGTCACGGCGGAGTGGCGGAAGCACACGCTGATCACCTGGACCCGCTTCATCGACGTCTGGCTGATCCAGAACATGATCCTGGTGGTGCTACAGGCAGGCCTCTCAGGCCTGCTCGTCCGGCAGTGGGCCGTCGGCCAGGCGAGCGCCGGCGACGTGGCCTTCGCCATCACCTCGTTCATGCTGATGAGCGGCTATCTGCGCAACGTCGGCGAGAACATCCGCATGATGCAGAAGGGCCTGGACGACGCCGAGGATGTGGCGGCCTACGCCCGCATGCAGCCGCAGGTGCCGGACCCGCCTGCAGCCCCGGTCTTCCGGCGCGAGCTGGGGGAGATCGCCTTCGACCGGGTGACGTTCCGCTACAAGTCGGCGGACGAGCCGCTGTACCGCGACTTCAGCCTGCTGATCGCGCCGGGTGAGCGTGTGGCGCTGGTCGGGCCCACCGGTTCCGGCAAGTCCACGTTCGTGAGGCTGGTCCAGCGGCTGTACGACGTGCAAGGCGGCCGCATCCTGATCGACGGCCAGGACGTGTCAAAGGTGGCCCAGGCCAGCCTGCGCCAAGCCATCGCCGTGGTGCCGCAGGACCCGGCCTTGTTCCACCGAACGATCGCCGAGAACATCGCCTATGCCCGGCCGGACGCGACGCTGGACGAGATCGAGTTGGCCGCCAAGCGCGCCCGGGCGCACGACTTCATCGTGCGCCTGCCCAAGGGCTACGACACCCTGGTCGGCGAGCGCGGGGTGAAGCTGTCCGGCGGCGAGCGCCAGCGGGTGGCCATCGCCCGCGCCTTCCTGGCCGATGCTCCGATACTGGTGCTGGACGAGGCCACCTCGTCCCTGGACGTGGAGACCGAGCGCCAGGTGCAAGCGGCGATGGAGGAGCTGATGGCGGGCCGCACGACCATCGTCATCGCCCACCGACTGTCGACCATCCGCGGCGCGGACCGGATCCTGGTCTTCGACCGCGGCCGCATCGTCGAGGAGGGCCGCCACGCCGAGCTCGTGACGAAAGGCGGCGCCTACGCCCGGCTGCATGCGGTGACCGAAGGGCTGATCTAGCGCCGAAGAACGTGGGTTGCTTGCCCTCCCCTGATTAGTAAAGTCGGTATGTTGCGGGCGTCAGACCCGCGCAAGGGAGGGCAGGCGATGACCCGGGGCTTCGATCGGCGGTTCGTGCTTGGCGCAGGGGCGGCGATGCTTGCCGGACCGGCCTGGAGCCAGCAGCCCGCGCCGGTAGTGGAGACCGCCGCGGGTCGGGTTCGCGGAAGCAGCGCGGGCGGCGTGCTGGTCTTCCGCGGCATCCCCTATGGCGAGAGCACCGCAGGCCCGAACCGCTTCCTGCCGCCCAAGAAGAAGGCGGCCTGGACGTGTGTCCGCGACTGCCTGGTCTATGGACCGACCGCGCCGCAGATGAACGTCTCGACGCTTCGGCCCGGCCAGGCGCCGGGCCCACGCCTGCCCAGCCCGATCGGGGGCGGATCGCCCACCCCGGAGCCTCCAGTCGGCGAGGACTGCCTCGTGCTCAACGTCTGGACGCCCTCGACGACCGGCAAGCGGGCGGTTCTGTTCTGGATGCACGGCGGCGGCTTCTCCACCGGCTCCGGCTCGTCGCTCTGGTACGACGGGAGCAATATCGCCCGGAAGCAGGACGTGGTGATCGTCACCGTCAACCACCGCCTGAACGTGCTCGGTTTCTGCGACCTCTCAGGTTTGGGGGAGAGGTACGCCCATAGCGGCCATGCCGGCATGCTGGATTGCGTGCTGGCGCTCCAGTGGGTGCGAGAGAACATCGAGCGCTTCGGCGGCGACCCGGATCGCGTCCTGATCCACGGCGAATCCGGGGGTGGGCGCAAGACCAGCACGATGATGGCGTTCACCCCGGCGGCGGGACTCTTCCACCGGGCTGTCGTCCAGAGCGGGTCGCAGTTGCGGCTGGACAGCCAGGCGCTGGCCCGTGAGAAGGCGGCCCGCCTGCTGAAGGCGCTGGAGATCGCGCCTGGCGACGCCGGCAAGCTGCAGGACGTGCCCGTCGGCGACCTGGTGCGGGCCGGCGCCAAGGCCGCGGCGGGTCTGGGCCAATGGCGGCCGCAGGTGGACGGTCACTACCTGCCCCGCCATCCCTTCGAGCCCGATGCGCCGGCGATATCGCGCCACGTGCCGATGATGATCGGCACGAACCGCACGGAACAGTCGGTCTTCCTCGGCGGCGATCCGGCCATGGATACGCTCACCGAAGACGGTCTCAGGAAGCTGGCCGCGGCGTGGGTGCCTCCGGAGAGGGCGTCCGACACGGTCGCGATGTACCGGCGGCTCCACCCGCAGAAGAGCCTGGCCGAACTCGCGTACATGATCACGACCGACCGCAGCTATTTCCTGGATTCCACGCTCCAGGCCGAGCGGAAGGCGAAGCAGGGCGGCGCGCCCGCCTACTACTACGCCTTCTACCGCGAGACGCCGGTGCAAGGCGGGCGCTACTTCGCGCCCCATGCCGAGGAGATCCCCTTCGTCTTCGACACCCTCGCCAATGCCGAACGGATGGTGGGCCCGGTCACGCCCGAAGCCCAGGCGCTCGCCGACAAGATGAGCGCGGCCTGGGCCAATTTCGCCAAGAGCGGGCGGCCCTCGGCGCCTGGCCTGCCAGCCTGGCCGGCCTACGACACGAAGGCGCGCGCTACGATGGTGTTCGACACGACCTGCCGCATCGAGAACGACCCGCGCGGCGCCGAGCGGAAATGGATGGCGCAGTTCGGTTCGCAGCAGGACCGCCAGAGCGAGCTGCCGGCGGCCGGCCACGCCGGCGGCGACACGCCGGGTTAGACCGCGGCCTCGAGCGCCGAGGCCAGGTCTCCGCGGCGCTCCACGCGGACGGAGCCCAGGCCCAGCCAGCCGGCCATCCGCCTGAGCTCCTCGGCCAGGCGGACCGGCGTCTCGTCACTCGCCCAGGGCTCGGCGTGGCTGGCCTGCACCAGCAGGGCTCCGGCCTTGCGGTCCGCCTTCAGGTCCACGCGCGCGGTGATGGCGTCGCCCTCCAGGAACGGCAGCACATAGTAGCCGTGGGTGCGCTTCTCGGCCGGGGTGTAGATTTCGAGCCGCACCTTCACGCCGAACATCCGCTCGGTCCGGTCGCGAAACCAGATCAGGTTGTCG
This sequence comes from Phenylobacterium sp., assembly GCF_031181185.1. Classification (GTDB taxonomy): domain Bacteria; phylum Pseudomonadota; class Alphaproteobacteria; order Caulobacterales; family Caulobacteraceae; genus Phenylobacterium. The sequence goes on from NZ_JAPSKZ010000028.1 coordinate 29,812, forward strand.
AATGGCGAGAGCAGGGCGCAGCCGGCGACCTTGCGCGGGCGCCGGGCGGCGGGGTCGAGATAGGCTTGGTCGCGCCAGCCCTTCACCGACACGGGCAGCAGATCGCCCGCCTCCACCAACTCGGCGAGCCGGGCGCGCGTCTCCTCCACGCCCATCCGGAAGTAGTCGCGCAGGTCCCGGGCGGTGGCGATCCCCATAGCGCGCGCCGCGATGCGCAGCAGCTGGCGCTGGGCCGCGTCCCGGGCGGGCGTGGGCGCCTCGCGGACGTCCTTCGGCAGCACCTTCTCGGGCAGGCCATAGACCCGCTCGAAGGTCCCGCGCCGGGTGGCGGTGGTGAGCTCGCCGGCCCAGAACAGGCCCTCCAGCGCCCGCTTGGACTCGCTCCAGCCCCACCAGCCGCCCTGGCCCTTGTGGCCCATCTCCAGCTCGGAGGCCGACATCGGGCCGCGCGTGCGGATCTCCTCCAGGACCTTGTCGACGAAATCCCGCCGCTCGCGCAGGAAGCGGGCGATACCCGTCCAGGTGCCGACGCCTTGCTGCGCGTCCTCCATCCGCCAGCGGAACAGCGGCTGGTTCTCGACCGGGAGCAGGCTGGCCTCGTGGGCCCAATACTCGAAGAAGACCTTCTTCCTGCCCCAG
>NZ_JAPSKZ010000237.1 GCF_031181185.1 Phenylobacterium sp.
GTCCGGCAGGACCACCGGCTCGCCGTAGCCGTCCTTGCCGCCGAACACGTTGGTCGGGAAGCCCTCGTTGTCCAGGTAGGTGGTCTGGCCCGTCTGGCGGTGCTTGGCCCGGTCGAAGGTGTAGGCCGCGCGGATGCTCTGGTTGTCCGTGAACTTCCAGATCAGCGACGAGGTCACGCCGTAGCGACGGGTGTTCGTGGTGTTCGGACGATAGAGGTAGACGGTGTCCAGGACGTCGCCGTCGCCGTTCAGGTCAACGCCCGGAGCGGTCGTGTTGCCGCGCAACTGGCCCAGGTTCTCGGCGAACGTGCCGACGCCGCCGCCGTTGGCGATGGTGTACTGGAACGAGGGGTCGACCGTCAGGGTCAGGTTGTCGCTCAGGTTCCAGCGCGACAGACCGCGGATGTTGCCGGTGTTCGAAGGGTTGATGGTGAAGCCGTAGAAGCCGGTCGGGCAGAGGTTATTGCCCGTGTTCTCGACCTGGGCGGTGCCGGCGACGGGCGTCGGACGCACGCAGTTCGTGGCGGCGACGAGCCCCGTGTCCGGCTGGCCATTGGCCAGGCGGCCCTGGCGCTGGAACGTGGCCAGGTTGATCCGGCCGATGAAGTTGTTGCGGTTTTCGTTGTAGTTGAAGATCAGGCTGGCCTCACCGACGGAGCCGAAGTCCTGGTCGATGCGGGCGTTGAACTGCTTCTTCTGGATCTTGCCCTTGGGGTCGATCGGCGAGTTGTGCGGGCGGAACAGGTCGTTGCGGGTGTACAGGCCCGAGATCCAGGCCTTGGTGCCGAACGGACCGATCTCGCCGGTTTCGATCGTTGCGTAGTAGCGCTGGAAGTCGTCGCTGCCGACGCCCACTTCGGCGCGGACGCCGAACTCGTCCGAGGCCTTGCGGGTGATGTAGTTGATGGTGCCGCCGGCGGCCGCCGCGGTCGGGCTGTCGACGTCGGTCGTGCCCAGGTTCACCGTCGCGCGCTCGATCAGGTCCGAGTCGAGCTGCTGGTTCGGATAGATCTCGTAGTTGCCGCTGTCATTGAGCGGAACGCCGTCTTGCAGCAGGGCGACGCGCTGGCTGTCGAAGCCGCGCATGGTGATGTCGCCGCCGGCCGAGCCGTAGGGGTCGTTGTTGCTGAACGTCACCGCGGGCAGCAGGTTGATCGAGTCGAGGATGGTCTGACCCGGCGCCTGGCGCGTGATCAGCTCCTCGGTGATGCTCGCGCGCGACTTCGGCTCGGTTTCGGCGACGATCGCGCCGGCCATCGACCGCGGACCGGCCGAGCCGGTGACGACCAGTTCTTCGACGATGGCCGTACCGGTGGATTGCGCCATCGCGGCCCCCGCCACGAGCAGCCCGGTGGCAAGCGCCGTAGTCGCGCAAAGCGCGCGGCTCAGTTTCATGTTCATAGAGATCCCCTCTCGACAGACTCCCCACGGCCGAGGCCCCTTTTCCGCAGGCCGCGAGTCTTGGGCGCCCCTATAGCGCTAAATTTCGCCACGTGGGTGACGCTTTTGTTACGGTCACGGAGGGACGTGCGCAGGTGCGTCGAAACGCGGCGCCGTGTGCTTTACACGGCACGTCCGCGCACTAGGGTCCGCGCGCCTCTGCAAGGTTCACCATGACCCAGGTTTCCGGTTTCAGGCTCAAGGACGACTGGCGCGCCGCCATCCTGCTCGTCGCGGGACTGACGATCGTGCGCCTGGTGGTGCTGTTCACGAGCCCGCTCGAGCTGTACCCGGACGAGGCCCAGTACTGGCTTTGGTCGCGGACTCTGGACTTCGGCTACTACTCGAAGCCGCCGATGGTCGCCTGGGCCATCTGGGCGACGACGGCGATCGGCGGGGACGCCGAGCCCTGGGTGCGGCTGTCGGCCGTGCTGTTCCAGGCGGGCGCGACCCTGACCGTCTTCGCCATCGGGCGTCGACTGTACGGCGCCGGGGCGGCCCTGGCCGGCGCGGCGCTCTACGCCCTGATGCCCGGGGTGCAGCTGTCGGCCTTGGTGGCGGCGACCGACGCGCCGCTGCTGTTCTTCCTGGGACTGACGGTCCTGGCCTATGTCGCCCTGCAGCGGGCGGAGGGCCGCGCAGCCCTGCGGCTGGCGGCTGGCGTTGGCGCGGCCCTGGGCCTGGCCTTCCTCAGCAAGTACGCGGCGGTGTATTTCCTTATCGGCGTCGTCGCCCACCTCGCGCTGTCGCCGGACGCGCGGGCCGCCTGGACCCCAGCGCGGATCGGCCTGGCGCTCGCCGCCTTCGCGGTCATCCTCGCGCCGAACGCAGTCTGGAACGCCACCCACGGCTTCGCGACCCTGCACCACACGGCGGCCAACGCCGCCTGGGGCGGGCGCCAGCTGTTCAACTTCGCCGAGCTGGGCGAATTCACGCTCTCGCAGTTCGGGGTGTTCGGACCGATCCCGCTGGGCGTGCTGATCGCCGGCTTGGCGCTGGCCATCCTGCGCCGCCGGCTGTCGCGCGAGGACCTGCTGCTCCTGTGCTTCACCCTGCCGCCGCTCCTGATTGTCACCGGCCAGGCGTTCATCAGCCGGGCCAACGCCAACTGGTCGGGCGCGGGCTACCTGGCGGGCGCCATCCTGGTCGGGGCCTGGCTCGTCCGCTGGCGGGCGAAGCGATGGCTCGTGGCCGCGGTCGGGCTGCAGGCCCTGGTGGCCGCGGCGTTCTTCGCCTTCGTGATCTCCCCCAAGCTCGCCGAGCAGTCCGGCATCGGCAACAGCTTCAAGCGCGCCAAGGGCTGGGACGAGACGACCGACGTGATTCTCAGGCGCGCCTCGGTCGAGCCCGGCCTGACCGCCATCGCCGTCAACAACCGCTTCCTGTTCTACGCCATGTCCTACTACGGCCGGAACGCATTCGCCGGCGGCGCCCCGCCGCTGCGCAGCTGGCTGCTGACGGGCCAGCCCGAGAACCAGGCCGAGGCCAGCGCGGCGCTCTCCCCGGCCGAGGGCGGCCGCGTGCTGGCGGTAGCCATGGAAGGCAACTACCGGCGCGAGATGGAGGGCGACTTCCGGGCCGCCAGGGACTTGGAGATCGCCAGCGTCTGGCTGGACGCCCGGCGCAAGCGGCGGATCGAGATGTTCGTCGGCGAAGGCTTCGCGCCGAAGCCGCGGGACCCCGCGACCGGCAGGCCGATCCCCTGAGGCCGCGAAGCGGCGCCTTCGAACTGGAACCACTGAAAACACGGAAGGCGCGCTGATGCGCGCCCACAGAAGGGGCGCGGCGCCGGCGCCCGCGTTCAGTGCTTTCTGTGGTTCGATATTGTTGAGTCGCCGCTACGCGGCGTCTCGGGACTACTTGCCGCCCCAGACCTTCTTGAGCCACGGGTCGCGGCCGCAGCCGATGCGGTAGCGCTCGTAGTGCGCCGGGTTCTTCTTCGCGAAGTCCTGGTGGTAGGCCTCGGCGTTCCAGAACTTCGCGGCGTTGCGGACCTGGGTGGCGACCGGCCGCTTCAGGACCCCGGCGACGCGCGCCTTGGCCTGTTCGGCGATGCGGCGCTCTTCCGGGCTGCCGGCGAAGATGGCGGTGCGGTAGGCAGGACCCTTGTCGCAGATCTGCCCGTTCGGATCGGTCGGGTCGATGTTACGGAAGAAATGGTCGACCAGCTGGGCATAGGAGACCTTGGCCGGGTCGTAGGTGACGCGCACGGCCTCGAGGTGGCCCTCGTGGCTCTCATAGGTGGGGTTCGCCCGCGTCCCGCCGGCGTAGCCGGACACGGCGCTGACGACGCCCGCCCTGGCCTCGAAGAACTTCTCCACCGACCAGAAGCAGCCGCCGGCGAACACAGCGGTCTTGGTGGCCGCGGCGGCCGGGGCGGCGGCGAGCAGGACGGCGGCGGCGAGCGCCGCGGAGACGGGCGTCTTCATGCGGTCAATATGAGCCCGCCGGGCGGGTATGCCAACGCGGAGGAACGCCGGGCGCCGGGCGGTGGTTGGGAGGGACCAGGAAAGGACCCGAGGATGCCCAACAACCAGAAGCCCAAGTCGTCGCCGAAGCTTCCCACCGGCGGCCCGAGCGGCCTGTCCACATCGCTGCAACCCGGCGGCACGCTGCCTGGCGGCGGCCCGGGCGCGAGCCAGGGCAGCCTGGGCACAGGCGGCGGCCAAACCGCCGGCAAGGCCAGCGGCGCGGTGAAGCGCGGCGGCCGCTAGGCCGCGACCGCGCCGGCCGCTTCGAACGGCGCCTCGGTCTTGGCGCGAACCTCGTCCAGGGTCACGCCCGGGGCGAGTTCCAGCAGCGTGAGCGGCTTCTTGCCCCGCGAGACGTCGAAGACGGCCAGGTCGGTGATCACCAGGTCGACGACGCCAGCGCCGGTCAGGGGCAGCGAGCATGCGTTCACCAGCTTGGGCGCGCCCGACTTCTCGACGTGCTCCATGACCACGACCACGCGCTTGACGCCGGCCACCAGGTCCATGGCCCCGCCCATGCCCTTCACCATCTTGCCCGGGACCATCCAGTTGGCGAGGTCGCCGTTGGCGGCCACCTGCATGGCGCCCAGGATGGACAGGTCGATGTGGCC
>NZ_JAPSKZ010000238.1 GCF_031181185.1 Phenylobacterium sp.
GATCTCGTCCCACTTGAAGTTGCGCAGGGCCGCGATCTGGATCTCCGAATCGAAGTGGCCGATGTTCGCCACGATCGCGTTGTTCTTCATCTTGCGCATGTGTTCCAGGCGCAGGACGTCCTTGTTCCCCGTGGCGGTGACGAAGATGTCTGCCTTGTCGGCCACGTCCTCGACGGTCACGACCTCATAGCCTTCCATCGCCGCCTGTAGGGCGCAGATCGGGTCGACTTCGGTGACCATGACCCGGGCGCCGCCGTTGCGCAGCGAAGCGGCCGAGCCCTTGCCCACGTCGCCATAGCCCAGGACCACCGCCGTCTTGCCGGCCAGCATCACGTCGGTGCCACGGCGGATGGCGTCCACCAGGCTCTCGCGGCAGCCGTAGAGGTTGTCGAACTTCGACTTGGTGACGCTGTCGTTGACGTTGATCGCCGGGAACGGCAGCTCGCCCTTCTCGGCCATCTGGTACAGGCGGTGCACGCCCGTGGTGGTCTCTTCGGACACGCCCTTGATGGCCGCGCGGATCGCCGAATAGAAGCCCGGCTTCTCCTTCAGGTAGCGCTTCATCACGGTGTAGAGCGCTTCCTCTTCCTCGTTCTGAGGATTGTTCAAGATCGAAGGATCAGCTTCGGCCTTCGGCCCCAGGACGCACAGCAGGGTCGCGTCGCCGCCGTCGTCCAGGATCAGGTTCGGGTAGCTGCCGTCGTGCCACTCGAAGATCTTGTGGGCGTACTCCCAGTACTCGATCAGCGTCTCGCCCTTGATGGCGAAGACCGGCGTGCCCTTCACCGCAATGGCGGCGGCGGCGTGGTCCTGGGTCGAGAAGATGTTGCACGAGGCCCAGCGGACCTCGGCGCCCAGCGCCTGCAGCGTCTCGATCAGCACCGCGGTCTGGATGGTCATGTGCAGCGAGCCGGCCACGCGGGCCCCCTTCAGGGGCTGGCTCTTGCCGAACTCGGCGCGCACCGCCATCAGGCCGGGCATCTCGGTTTCGGCGATGTCGATCTCCTTGCGACCCCAGTCGGCAAGCGAGATGTCCTTCACGACGTAGTCGGTCATGGGTGTCCTCGGATGGGAATTTCTTGGCGGGGTCTATAGCCGCCCGCCAGCCCAGCCGCAACAATCATATAAAGAAATCTTTATATGCCGCTGAGCCGCCGGCCGCGCTCCGATTTGCTGAGCGTCGATGGAGTCAGCTGCACCGAGCGCCCGAGCTCCGACGCCAAGGCATGCAGCCCGGTTTCGGGCCCGGATTTCAGCTCCAGCTCCAGCTCGCTGAAAGGCTCGGTCCGTCCGCCGACGGCGACCTCGCCCACGTCGGCCGCGATTTCGATCTCGGCGCCGGCGAACCGCACCAAGCGCTGACGACGGGTGACGCGGACCTCCGAAACCGGCCGAAGCTCCAGGCCGGAAAGCTCCGGCCAGCTCGTGTCCAGCGCCAGGACCTCCTTCTCGTGCTCTTCGCGGTTCGTTCCGGCCCCGCGTTTCATGGTCTGCACCTTGCGCCGTCCGTCATCGCGCACCCGCAGCGACACGCCCGCCGCCGCCAAGCCTCGGTCGGCGGTGTCGTAGTAGACGGACCTCAACTCCCGGGTTTCCTCTTCGCCAGCTGGCGCCGCGGCCAGGACCTTATCCAGGTCCTCAGGCGCGACCAGGAACTTCAGCTCGATCTCACGGCTCGGCATTGGTTGCTGTCCCTAGGGAAAGCCCGCTAAGTCGGGCCGCCCGCTCGGGAGGACCTCATGAACGCCCCATTCCGCCCTGTCGACCCTGCCCAGGAATTCGGCGCGCCGCGTCACGACTGGACCCTGGACGAGGTCGAGGCCCTGTTCGAGCTGCCGTTCATGGAGCTGGTGTTCCGCGCCGCCGAGGTCCACCGGCGCTGGTTCGATCCCACCCAGCTTCAGCTCTCGCAGCTTCTGTCGGTGAAGACCGGCGGCTGTCCCGAGGACTGCGGCTACTGCGCCCAGTCGCAGAAGTTCAAGACCAGCGTCGCGGCCACCAAGTTGATGGACGCCGAGACGGTGATCGCCGCCGCCGCAGAGGCGAAGGCCGGCGGCGCGCAGCGGTTCTGCATGGGCGCCGCCTGGCGCAACCTGAAGGAACGTGACCTGCCGAAGGTCGCCGCCATGATCTCCGGCGTGAAGGCGCTGGGCCTTGAGACCTGCGCCACCCTCGGCATGCTCACGCCCGACCAGGCGAAGGCGCTGAAGGCCGCCGGTCTCGACTTCTACAACCACAACCTCGACACCGGCCCGGACTATTACGACAAGGTCGTCACCACCCGCACCTACCAGGACCGGCTGGATACCTTGGCGGCGGTGCGCGACGCCGGCATGTCCACCTGCTGCGGCGGCATCGTCGGCATGGGCGAGACGCGCCGCGACCGGGCGGGCCTTCTGCACCAGCTGGCCATCCTACCCAGCCATCCGGAAAGCCTGCCGATCAACGACCTGATGCCGATCCCCGGCACGCCCCTAGGGGAATCGAAGGCCGTCGACCCGCTGGAGTTCGTCCGGATGATCGCCGTGGCCCGCATCGTCTGCCCGAAGTCGATGGTCCGCATCGCCGCCGGCCGCGAGCACATGAGCCGCGAACTTCAAGCCCTGTGCTTCCTGGCCGGCGCCAACTCGATCTTCATCGGCGGCCGCCTGCTGACCACCAACAATCCCGAAAAGACCGCCGACGAGGCCCTGCTCGCGGACCTCAAGATGAAGCCGATGGCGGCGGCGACGGACACGAAGGTGTCGGCGCCGGCCTAGCTTAAGCGTCCTACGGCGCCTATCTGGGGCTGCGGAGGGACGCGTGGATCCGATCATCTCAGTCAGAGGTCTGTCGAAGACCTATGCCTCGGGCCATCAGGCCCTGAAGGACGTAAACCTCGACATCCGTAAGGGCGAGATCTTCGCCCTCCTGGGACCCAACGGCGCCGGCAAGACCACGCTGATCGGCATCATCTGCGGCCTGGTGCGCGCCAGCGGCGGGCAGGTGGTCGCCGACGGTCACGATATCCACAAGGATTACCGCGCCGCCCGGACAAAGATCGGTCTGGTCCCTCAGGAGCTCTCGACCGACGCCTTCGAGAAGGTGTGGGACACGGTGAAGTTCAGCCGCGGCCTCTTCGGCAAGTCGCCCAACCCCGCCTATCTCGAGAAGGTGCTCAAGGACCTGTCCCTCTGGGACAAGAAGGACGCCAAGATCATGGCGCTGTCCGGCGGCATGAAGCGCCGGGTGATGATCGCCAAGGCGCTGAGCCACGAACCCAGCATCCTGTTCCTGGACGAGCCCACGGCCGGCGTCGACGTCGAGCTGCGCCGGGATATGTGGGAGATGGTCCGGGGCCTGCGTGAGCAGGGCGTCACCATCATCCTGACCACCCACTACATCGAGGAGGCCGAGGAGATGGCCGACCGCATCGGGGTCATCTCCAAGGGCGAGCTGATCCTGGTCGAGGACAAGCACGTCCTGATGCGCAAGCTGGGCAAGAAGCAGCTGACCCTGCACCTGCAGGAGCCGCTGGCCGCCGTCCCGCCGGGCCTCGACAACTACCAGCTCGAGCTGGCCGCCGAGGGCGAGGAACTGGTCTACACCTTCGACGCCCAGGCCGAGCGCACCGGCATCGCGGACCTGATTCGCCGGCTGACCGAGCTTGGCATCGACTTCAAGGACCTTCGGACCGAGGAAAGCTCGCTGGAGGAGATCTTCGTGAACCTGGTGAGGAGCCGCGCATGAACCTCCATGCCGTGAAGGCCATCTACCAGTTCGAGATGCACCGCTGGTTCCGGACCATCGTCCAGAGCCTGGCCGCACCGGTGATCACGACCTCGCTCTACTTCATCGTCTTCGGGGCGGCGATCGGCCGGCGGATGCCCGAGATCGACGGCGTCAGCTATGGCGCCTTCATCGTGCCCGGCCTGATCATGCTGTCGATCCTGACCGAGAGCATCTCGAACGGCTCGTTCGGCATCTACATGCCGAAGTTCGCCGGGACGATCTACGAGCTCCTGTCGGCGCCGGTCTCCACGCTGGAGGTGGTGCTGGGCTACGTGGGCGCAGCGGCCACCAAGTCGGTGGTGCTGGGTCTGGTGATCATGGCGACGGCTCGGCTGTTCGTAGACTACTCGATCGCCCATCCCTTCGTGATGCTGGCGTTCCTGGTGCTGACCTCGGTGACCTTCAGCCTGTTCGGGTTCCTCAGCGGCATCTGGGCCGACGGCTGGGAGAAGCTGTCGATCATCCCGATCCTGGTGATCACGCCGCTGACCTTTTTGGGCGGCAGCTTCTACTCGATCGACATGCTGCCTGAATTCTGGCGCAACGTGGCCCTGCTGAACCCGGTTGTTTATCTGGTCAGCGGCTTCCGCTGGGCGTTCTACGGGGTCTCGGACGTGGGCGTGGGCGTGAGCTTGACCGCCACCTTGGGCTTCCTGGCGCTGTGCCTGGCCGCGGTGAACTGGATCTTCCGCACCGGCTGGCGCCTGAAGACCTGAGCCTACTCGTCCTCGTCGAACCGCGCGGCG
>NZ_JAPSKZ010000239.1 GCF_031181185.1 Phenylobacterium sp.
GAGCAAAGGCTAGGCTCAACCCGTTAATAACACCTGAGCCGTGCGATGGCCTTGCGACCTAGACCGCGAACTGCTCGGCCAGCACCCGCTCTTCCAGGCTGCGGCCGGCGTCGAACAGCATGGTGATCGACACGTCGCGGTCCTCGGCGACCCGCACGTCGGCGACGTGGCGGACCTCGAAGTTGTCGGCCACCGCGCTCACCGGCCGTTTGTCCGCCTCCAGGATCTTGAAGTCGACCTTCGCCGTGTGCGCCAGGAGGGCGCCCCGCCAGCGCCGGGGCCGGAAGGCGCTGATCGGCGTCAGCGCCAGGATCTTGGCGTCCAGCGGAATGATCGGGCCATGCGCCGAGAGGTTGTAGGCGGTCGAGCCCGCCGGCGTGGCAACCAGCGCCCCGTCGCACGACAGCTCGCTCAGGCGCACCTTGCCGTCCACCGAAATGCGCAGCTTGGCCGTCTGCCGCGTCTGGCGCAGCAGCGAGACCTCGTTGAACGCCACCGCGTCGTGCCGCTGTCCCGCCACGTCTACCGCCGTCATCCGCAAGGGGTGGATGACCGCCCGCTCGGCGGCGTTGATCCGCTCCAGGAGGCCGTCTTCGCTGTATTCGTTCATCAGGAAGCCGACCGAGCCGCGGTTCATGCCGTAGATCGGCTTCGCGCGGCCCATGCACGCGTGCACCGTCTCGAGCATGAAGCCGTCGCCGCCCAGGGCCACCACCACCTGCGCCCCGTCTGCGCCCGCGTCGCCATAGCGCTCGGCCAGCCGCTCGCGCGCCTCCTGCGCCTCGGGCCGGTCGCTGGCCAGGAAGGTCAACCGCGTGACGAAGGCTTCGGGCTTGAACATGAGGGCCGACAACGCCGCAAGCCGGCGCGTCTGTCCAGTGGCCGCAGCGTCAGAGCGCGCGGGCCGCCTGACGGAAGGCCGCGCCGGCGACACTGGGGCTGACCGGGGCGAAGGCGCCCGCCGCGCGCCGGGCCGACTCGTTGCCGCCGCCCGGCCGCCCGCCGTTCAGCTCGCGCACCAGCTCCAGGATGGTCGGGAAGACGCTGCGGTCGATGCCCACCGCCGCGCAGGCCAGGCCCAGCAGCTCGGGCCGGTCGGAATCGATCGCGCGCCGCACCTGGTCTCCGTCGAACCGCCCCAGCATGGCCAGCGCCGTCAAGAACAGCGTCAGCCGCCCTTCGCGCAGCGCGCGCACCAGATAGCCCGGCCGCAGCTGGCCTGCGCTGTGCAGCTTCTCGATGAGCCGGCGCTCCATCTCCTCGCGCTCGCCGTCGCGCACCGTCACCACCGGCGTCTTGCCCGGCTTGGGGGCTCCGGCGTGGGCCTCGGACACCGCCTCGGCCAGCGCCCGGTCCAGCGCTTCGGAATCCAGGCGGAAGCGGTCGGCCAGCGACTTGCGCAGCGCCAGGCCGACCCAGACGTACAGCTTCTCGGCCAGGTCGCTGGTCAGGCGCGGATGCCTGGACAGCGGGGTGCGCAGGCCGGCGATGGTGCGGGCGCGCTCGACCAGCTCGGCCATGTCGCGCGGCGACAGCTCGGCGGTGTCGTTGCCGGCCAGCGCGGTCAGCACCGCCGGTTCCCCTTGGTGCAGGATGGCAGAGACGATGTTCTGAGAGATGTTCGGGCGCCGGGCGATTTCGATCTGGTGCTCGATCGTGGCCTCGACCAGCAGCCGCACCAGGTCAAGGTCGCGGAGCAGGGGGCTCTGGGCGATCACCGGTCGGGCGATCTCGATCTCGTCGAGGGCCAGCACATTGACCAGCGCCGGCGGGACCCAATCGGCCGACGCCAGCTTCTCGGCCAGGCGCTGGCGAATGTCGCGCTCGGCCTCGACCACCAGGCTCATGAAGATCGACGACAGCAGGCCCTGGATCTGCGGGGACTTCATCGCGTCGCCCGCGTGCGGTGTGTCGCACAGGTCCACGATCGCCAGCAGCAGGCGTTCGCGGTCCGCGGGCGCGCGGCTCTTGGCGAGTTCGAGCAGGTTTTCGCTGCTCAGCGCGAGGCTCAAGGCCCAGTCCCCCATTGCCCAAACCGAAGTCGGCTGTAAGCGATCCTGATGAGCGCGAGTGAAAACATGCTTAAGCTCGGACGTTGACCAGACCGCACGTTCAAAACAGGGACGGAAAAGAGGGCATGGCCGATCCGCTGATCCTGGCGCTGGACCAGGGCACGACCAGTACGCGCGCGATCTTGTTCACCCCCGACGGCCAGGCGCTGGCCGAGGCGGGGCGGCCGCTGAAGCAGGTCTACCCGCGCGATGGCTGGGTCGAGCACGACGCCCAGGAGATCTACGAGGCCTCGGTCGCTGTCCTGCGCGAAGCTGTGGAGACTGCGGGCGCCGACATCGCCGCCGTCGCCGTCATCGGCATCACCAACCAGCGCGAGACGGTGGTGGTCTGGGACCGCAGCACCGGCCGCGCTATCCACAACGCCGTCGTCTGGCAGGACCGCCGCACCGAGCCCGCCTGCCAGCGCCTGCGCGCCAGGGGGTGCGAGGCCCGCGTCACCGAGCTCACCGGCCTGCTGCTCGATCCGTACTTCTCGGGTACCAAGCTCGCCTGGCTGCTGGACCACGTCTCCGGCGCGCGCGAAGCGGCCATGCGCGGCGACCTGCTGACCGGCACCATCGACACCTGGGTGATCTGGAAGCTGACCGGCGGCCGGGTCCACGCCACCGACGCCACGAACGCCTCGCGCACCTTGCTGTTCGACATCGCAAAAGGCGAGTGGTCCGCCGAACTGGCCGAGATGCTAGACGTGCCGCTCTCGCTGATGCCCCAGGTCCTGGACTGCAACGGCGACTACGGCGAGACCGAGGCTCCGCTGCTGGGCCGCGCCATCCCAATCCGCGGCGTCGCCGGCGACCAGCAGGCCGCCCTGATGGGACAGGGGTGCATCAAGCCGGGCGAGATGAAGGCCACCTACGGCACCGGCTGCTTCCTGCTGGTCAATACGGGCGAGACCCCCGCGCCGTCGCGCGCGCGCCTCCTGACCACCGTCGCCGCCCGTGTGGACGGCCGCACCACCTATGCGCTGGAAGGCGCTATCTTCATCGCCGGCGCCGCGATTCAATGGATCGAGGAGGGCCTGGGCGTCGAGGGCGGGCCCCAGGCGGTCGAGGCCCTGGCCGCCGCCGCCCGCGAAGACCACGGCGTCACCCTGGTGCCGGCCTTCACGGGCCTCGGCGCGCCCTGGTGGGACGCCAACGCTCGTGGGGCTCTGTTCGGGCTGACCCGCGACGCGGGGAGGGCCGAGATCGCCCAGGCCGCTTTCGACGCCTGCGCCCTGCAGACCCGCGACCTGATCGAGGCCATGCGCGGCGACGCGCCCTCCGCCTTCGCCGGCGGCGTCGAGATGCGCATCGACGGCGGGATGTCGAAGAGCCCTTGGTTCAGCCAGCGCCTGGCCGATCTCACCGGCATCCGCGTCTGCCGCGCCACCTACCGGGAGACGACCGCCCTCGGGGCGGCCCTCTTCGCGGGCGTGGGCGCTGGCGTCTACCGCGACCTCGCCGAGGCCGCCGCCTCGCGCCCGCCGACCGAGAGCTATCAGCCCCAGATGGACGCCGGCCGCCGCGAAGGCGCCTATGCGCGGTGGCTGGACGCGGTCCCCCGCGTGCGCACCGCTTGACGCGGCACCTCCGGGGGGCGACCCTGAACGGCGATAAGGAACAAGGCTAAGGGAGAGCCCCATGGCGGACGGATCGGCTGCGGGCGTGGTCTCGCTCAAGGGCAAGGTCAGCGCCGAGGAATGGCAGGCCCGCGTGGACCTGGCCGCCCTTTACCGCCTGGTGGCGCTGCACGGGTGGGACGACCTCGTCTACACCCACATCTCCGCTCGCATCCCGGGGCCCGAGCACCACTTCCTGATCAACCCGTACGGCATGCTGTTCGAGGAGATCACCGCCTCGTCGCTGGTGAAGATCGACCTGGACGGCAACGTCCTCCAGGAGACGCCGTACTTCATCAATCCGGCGGGTTTCACCATCCACTCGGCCGTGCACATGGCCCGCGAGGACGCCCACTTCGTCATGCACCTGCACTCCGACCAGGGCGTGGCCGTCGCAGCCCAGAAGGAGGGCCTGCTGCCGATCTCCCAGCACGCGCTGATCGTGCTGCCGCGGCTGGGCTACCACGACTATGAGGGCATCGCCCTGAACCTCGATGAGCGCGAGCGCCTGGTGGCCGACCTCGGCGACAAGCACCTGATGTTGCTCCGCAACCACGGCACGCTCTCGGTCGGCGCCACCGCCGGCGACTGCTGGGTGGGCATGTTCTTCCTCGAACGCGCCTGCAAGCAGCAGGTGATGGCGCTGTCGGCCGGGCGCGAGAACGTGCTGATGGCCCCGGAGGCCGCACGCGAGGAGGTGAAGATGCAGACCTCCCGCGGCATTGGCGGCAGCCTCGCCTGGCCCGGCTGCCTGCGCCGCCTCGACCGCGAACTCCCCGGCTACGACGCCTGAGGCTTACGCCCGCGACGCCCGGCAGGACGC
>NZ_JAPSKZ010000240.1 GCF_031181185.1 Phenylobacterium sp.
TCTGGCGCACCCGTCTGCTGCGGCAGGTGAAGATCGCCGTCAGCGACGAGATCGAGAACGCCGTCTCCTATTTCGAGCGTAGCTTCCTGGCCGCGCTGCCCCGGCTCTACGCCCACTGGCGCGAGGTGCTGGGCGAGGACAGCCTGAACAGCTTCCTGCGGGTCGGCTCCTGGGTCGGCGGCGACCGCGACGGCAATCCCTTCGTCACCGCCGCGGTGATGCGCCAGGCGCTGGCTCGGCAGTCGCGCGCGGCGCTGCGCCTGTACCTCGATCGCGTGCATGCCCTGGGCGCCGAGCTCTCGATCTCGGCCGGCCTGGCCGGCGTCACGCCCGAGCTGCAGGCGCTCGCGGACGCCGCTCACGATCCGTCGCCGCATCGGGCGGACGAGCCCTACCGGCGCGCCCTGACCGGCATCTACGCCCGACTGGCCGCCACCTATCCCTTGCTGGCCGGCGAGGCGCCGCCCCGGCCCTCCAGCACGCCGGCCGAGCCTTACCAAGGACCGGCCCAGCTGAGGGCCGACCTCCAGACGGTCCTGGACTCGCTCCTGGCCCAGCACGGCCCGGCCTTCGCCGAAGGCCCGCTGCCCGACCTGATCCGGGCGGTGGACGTCTTCGGCTTCCACCTGGCCACGCTGGACATGCGCCAGAACTCGGCGGTGCATGCGCGCGTGGTGGCCGAGCTCCTGAAGACCGCCGGCGTCTGCGACGACTACGAGGCCCTGGACGAGCCGCGCCGCTGCGAGCTGCTGCTGCGCGAGCTGGCCCACGGCCGCTTGCTGGCCTCGCCGTTCGCGACCTACGGCGACGAGACCGCCCGGGAACTTGAGACCCTGGCCGCCGCCGCCGAGATCAAGCGCCGCTACGGGCCGGAGGCGATCCGCACCTACATCGTCTCCAACACCACCTCGGTCTCCGACCTGCTCGAGGTCTATGTTCTGCTGAAGGAGGTGGGCCTGTTCGCGCCAGGCTCGCCACCCCGCGCCGAAATCTTCGCCGAGCCTCTGTTCGAGACCATCGAGGACCTGCGCGCCGCGCCCAAGACCATGGCCCGCTACCTGGCCATCCCGCTGGTCCACGACCTGCTCGCCGCCCCTGGCCTGCAGGAGGTCATGATCGGCTATTCCGACTCCAACAAGGACGGCAGCTATCTCACCTCCACCTGGGAGCTACACAAGGCGTCTCGAGCCCTGGCCTCGGTGGTCGGCGGCGTAGGCCTCCGGCTCCAGCTGTTCCACGGCCGGGGCGGCGCCGTCGGCCGCGGCGGCGGCTCCAGCTTCGAGGCCCTGATCGCCCAGCCGCAGGGCACCATCGGCGGTCGCATCCGCATCACCGAACAGGGCGAGGTGGTGGCCAACAAGTACGCCGATCCCGAGCTCGCTCGGCAGAGCCTGGAGACTCTGACCGCCGGAGTGGTCCTGGCCTCGCTGCGCAAGCAGGCGGCCGAGGAGGACCTGGCCGCGCCCTACACCAAGGCCATGGACGCGCTGGCCCGCACCGCTATGCGCGCCTACCGCGGCCTCGTCTACGAGACGCCGGGCTTCGCCGACTACTTCTTCGCCGCCACGCCCATCGCCGAGATCGCCGACCTCAACATCGGCAGCCGGCCGACTTCGCGCCAGGCCACGCGCACGATCCAGGGCCTGCGGGCGATCCCGTGGGTGTTCTCCTGGTCCCAGTCGCGGGCCATGCTGCCGGGCTGGTACGGCTTCGGCTCGGCGGTGGCCGAGGGCGGCGTCCCGATGAGCCAGCTCAAGGAGCTGCACGAGTCTTGGCCGTTCTTCGCCACCACCCTGGCGAACATGGAAATGGTGCTGGCCAAGGGCGACATGGCGATCGCCCGCCGCTACGCCGGACTCGTGGACGACCGCGCCCTGGCCGATGCGGTCTTCGACCAGATCTGCGCCGAGTGGGAGCGGACGACGGACGCCGTGCTCCAGATCACCGGCCAGTCCTCACTGCTGGAGCGCAACCCCGACCTCGCCGCCGTCATCCGCTCGCGGCTGCCCTACATCGATCCCCTGAACCACCTACAAATCGAGCTGATCCGCCGGCGTCGCTCGGGTGACGACCAGGAGGCGGTGCGCCAGGGCATCCACCTCACCATCAACGGCGTCGCCGCGGGGCTCAGGAACACCGGCTGATGAACCTGTACGACCGGCTGGCCGGCGGCTTTCCCGCTGATCGGGCCAAGCCCTGCTTCCTGCTCAGCGACGGCCAGGCCCTCAGCTACGGCTGGCTCGAGGACGCGGCCGCCCGCACGGCCGCCCGGCTGACGAGCGAGGGCGTGCAGCCCGGCGACCGCGTCGCCCTGCAGGCGGAGAAGACGCCCGAGGTGATCGTCGTCTATCTCGCAACGCTGATGGCCGGCGCCGTCTTCCTGCCGCTGAACTCGGCGTACACGGGCGCCGAGGTCGAATACTTCCTGGCCGACGCCGAGCCGCGCGTCTTCATCACCGATCCGCCCGGCTACGCGCGCGGGGCCGAGGGTTTCGCGCCGCTGTCGCAAGCGGTCCCGCGCGCTGCGTCGGATCTCGCCTCTCTGATCTACACCTCGGGCACCACGGGCCGCTCCAAGGGGGCGATGCTGAGCCACGGCAATCTGGCGGCCAACGCGGCGGCCTTGCACGAGGCCTGGGGCTTCACGCCGGACGACGTGCTGCTGCACGCGCTCCCGGTCTTCCACGTCCACGGCCTGTTCGTGGCCCTCCACTGCGCCCTGCTCAGCGGATGCCCCATGATCTGGCTGCCGAAGTTCGCCGACGCCGAGGTGCTGGCGGGCTTGTCCCGGGCCACGGTGATGATGGGCGTGCCGACGTTCTACACGCGGCTGCTCGCCAACCCGCAGTTCACCCGCGACACCGCCGCCGGCGTCCGCGTCTTCATCTCGGGCTCGGCGCCCCTGCTGCCGTCCACCTTCGCCGAGTTCGAAGCCCGCACCGGCCAGCGCATCTTGGAGCGCTACGGCATGAGCGAGGCGGTGATCATCACGACCAACCCACTGGACGGGGATCGGATCGCGGGCTCCGTCGGCTATCCGCTGCCGGGCGTCGAGCTGCGGATCGGGGGCGGAGAGGACACGGGCGTCATCCAGATCCGCGGGCCCAGCGTCTTTTCGGGCTATTGGCGCATGCCCGAGAAGACGGCGGAGGAGTTCACGCCGGACGGCTTCTTCATCACCGGCGACGTGGGACGGCAGGACCCGGACGGCCGCGTCTGGATTTCGGGCCGGGCCAAGGACCTGATCATCTCGGGCGGCTACAACGTCTATCCGAAGGAGGTCGAGCTGGTGCTCGACGAGCTGCCGGGCGTGGTCGAGAGCGCCGTCATCGGCGTCCCGCATCCCGACTTCGGCGAGGGCGTCGTGGCGGTGGTGCTGGGCGACGGCGACGAGACGGCCATGATCGCAGAGGCGCGCCGCCAGCTCGCCGCCTACAAGGTCCCCAAGCGGGTGGTCTTCGTCGACGAGCTGCCGCGCAACGCCATGGGCAAGGTCCAGAAGAACCTGCTTCGCGAGCGCTACGCGGGGCTGCTCTCCATCTGACGCCGCAGGGGCGGCGCGGCGGCGGGCCGCCGCGGCGGGGCGGCCTCGTAGGCCGCCACGTCCCGCAGCGTCTGCGGCTGCAGCAGGATCGCCACGCCGGAGCGCAGCTCGATCAGCCGCTCGCGCCGCAGCTGCTGCAGCGTGCGGTTCACGTGCACGATCGACAGGCCCAGCGTGTCGGCCAGCATCTCCTGCGTCAGGGGCAACGGGAATCGCTGGCTGTCGCCGAGGCCCGCGATCTGCAGCCGGCGCTGGAGCTCGAGCAGGAAATGGGCGACGCGCTCGTAGGCCGTCTGCTGACCCAGGCGCACCATGTGGTCCAGCAGCAGGCGGCCTTCCTCGTGCATGCTAGCGGCGAAGGCCTGGGCGAGGCCCGGCGCGCGGCCGTCGTTGGCGGCGTCCAGCGCCGGTTCGGCGTCCACGGTCTCCAGCGCGGTCAGCGCCACGACGCTCCACGGGGCGGGCGGGGCGCTGCGCTGCGCAAGGCCCAGGCTGTCGCCCGGAAGGATCAGGCTGAAGATCTGCCGTCGACCGTCGGGAAGCACCCGCTGGCGCGCGGCCCAGCCGGCGACCACGAACCGAGGCCGCCGGGCGCCCTGGCCCTCGACAATCAGTTCCTCGCCCGGCGCATGCCGCTCGCGCCGGTCCGACAGCGCGCGCACCAGCGCTTCTTCCATTTCCGAGATCTTGCTCAGCGTCCGCAGGCGGCGCACGATTGGATCGATCGGCCAGCCGGCCAAACGTGGCGTGAAGCGGCCCGTCATCCGCAAACCCCCGTCAGAGTTAATTAGATAGCTTCCCCAGCCGTGGGCCGGGCGGTACGTGGATCTGGCGGACAGACCCCCCGGCGAGGAAGAAGCGCAGAAGTGGCGGGTGTGGTTCCTATGTCGCGCAGCAGACATTGGCTGGCAGGTTAGTGTTCGCAGGTGCAGAACCGGGC
>NZ_JAPSKZ010000241.1 GCF_031181185.1 Phenylobacterium sp.
TCGCGCAGCGCCTTGAAGTCGTCGGCGAGAGCGGTCCGGCTGGTGGTGTCGAGCGAGGTGTCCGAAGCCGCCAGGGCCTTTTCCTTCATCTGAAGGAGCAGGTCCGAGACGGTTTCGCCGGCCGAGATGGCCACATCCACGGTCGACTGCGAGCGTTGCAGCGACTCACGAACCGCATCCAGCGAACGGCTGTTGGCGCGTTGGTTCTGGGCGATGGCCCAGATGGCGCCGTTGTCCTTCGCAGACGCGACCCGCTTGCCCGTGTTGATCCTGGTCTGGGTGGTGCTGAGCTCCGCGTTCGTCTGGTTGAGGTTCTGGAGCGCGATCATCGCGCCCACGTTGGTGTTGACCGAGTTCATCGGCATCGTTGAAGCCTTCCATTCTGGAGGTAAGCGCGGGCTTTTGCCCGCCGGGCGATTTTTCGCCCGCGGAAGGCGTCGCAAGGCGCGGGCCAGGCTTAACCATGGCGCGCAGCCGATATGTGTCTGTTTTTATTGCGGTTTATTCGGCGAATAGGTGCAATTCGCACAGATCTGCGTTAGCCAAACCTGCCGCCCGGCAGGTCCTGCCGGGCGCTTCCGGCGGGTGACATGAAAAAGGCCGCGGACGCGCCGCGGCCTCACCTGCTCAGGCGGGGTTCGACCTTAGGCGGCCGCGGCCTCGCCGCCGGCCAGCCCCTGCATGATCATCCGGTTGATCTCGATGAGGGGTTCGATTTCCTCCTGCTTCCGGATTACCAGGCTGGTGTGCTTGGAGACCCAGATGCTGAGCGAGATGATCGAGGCGCGCAGCTGCGGGGGAAGCTTGTTCTCGGGGTGCTGGCAGTCGGCGCCGAGCACCGCCCACATGCGCCGGTTCCAGTCCAGCGCGTCGATGCGGTTCTTCAGGTCGTCAGGTTCGAACTTCGCGGCTTCCATCAGCGCGCGGGTGACCTGCGCGAACAGCCGATACTCCATGTCGCGCGGGCTCTCCGTCCGCACGACCGCCTGCTGGTAGGCGTTAAGGGACATTCCCCAACCTTTCGTCTTCGTACTCGATCAGCCGCCGGCACAGCATCAGCGCCTTGTAGTACTCGCGCGCCATGCAGTGCTTCGAGATGGCCACGCAGTCGGCCAGCACGGGCGGATTGGCGATCACGCCCATGAACTCCGTCATGCGGCGGACGAACTCGTCGTAATACCGGTCGGCGTTGGCCTCATCGAGGTACATCATCATAACCGGGAAGTAGATCCGCCGGGCGGGGGTGTTCGCCTCGTCGGCCTGCATGATGTCCTTCTCGCGAAGGACCGAGGCCTTGTTCTGGAGCACCAGGACCGAGCGGCGGTCGCCGTTCTGCACGACGGCGCCATTGAGGACGAACCTCTCTCCGGGCCTCAGCGACAATTTCAGCGGCAAGTCCGCCCCCCAACCTTTGCGCTCACGAACCGCCTGCTCGATTCGATCCGCCCATTGTCGCCTTCTGACGGACGGAGCGCATCCACACGCTTAGCCGGCGCGAAGTTAACGGCCCCTTGCCGCACCCTCCCGCTCAGGGGCCTTAAGCGCGCATTAAGCATACCCGCGCGAGCTACGAGGGCCGCTAGGAGTCGCTTTTCATGCCGCGTTCGGCCCGTTCCGCCCACCGTTCCGCCCAGGCGCTACAGTTCGCCGCAGGGGCCGCGAAGCGCCAGGCGGGCGGCGAGACGCTGAACCGCATGACCACCGCTGTCGCCCAGCTCAAGGCCGCGACGGTGCGGCCGCTGCTCCAGAAGGCGGTAGCCGCCATCCGGGCCGAGGACGCCAAGGCGGCCTCGGAATGGGCGCTGAAGGTCCTGGAGCTGGACGAGCGGAACGGCATCGGCTGGTGCCTGCTGGCGATGGCGCGCGAGCGAGCGGGCGACTTCGTCTCGTCGATCTCAGCCTACGAGACCGCGCTGCAGCTGATGCCCGACAATGTGGAGATCGCCAACGACTTGGGCCGGCTGGCGATGCGCATGGGCATGGCGGCCGAGGCCGAGAAGTTCTTCCGGCTCTTCCTGGCCCAGCGTCCGGGCCACCCGGAAGGCGCCAACAATCTGGCGAGCGCATTGCGCACCCAAGGCCGCCGGGCCGAGGCCATCGAGGTGCTGCGGCCGGCCATCCAGCAGGAGCCGACGAACGCCCAGCTCTGGAACGGCCTGGCCGCCGCCGTCGCCGAGGACGGCGACCACGAGAACGCCGAGATCTTCTTCGGCGAAGCTCTGCGCCTGGACCCGAAGTTCTTCAAGGCGCGCTACAACCTCGCCAACACCTTGGCCGACCGCGGCCGCATGCAGGAAGCGCTTGAGCACGTGGAGGCCGCCCTCCCGCGCGTCCGGGCCGAGGACGAGCGCCAGATGATGCGACTGGCCCGGGCGACAATGCGGCTGGCGGTGGGGCGCCTGGCCGAGGGTTGGGACGACTACGAGGCGCGCATCCACCCCCAGTTCGCCGACACCACCGTGTTCCTGATCGACCGCCCGCGGTGGGAGCCGGGCGCCGATCTGGCCGGCAAGTCGCTGCTGATCGTCGGCGAACAGGGCCTGGGCGACGAGATCCTGTTCGCCAACGTGCTGCCCGACGTGCTCGAGCGGCTGGGACCCCACGGCCGGCTGACGCTGGCGGTCGAGCCGCGGCTGGTCCCCCTCTTCGCCCGCAGCTTCCCGCAGGCCCAGGTCGGCGCCCACGCCACCGTCCTGCACGCCGGCCGAGCCGTCCGCGCCATGCCGTTCCTGGAGGACGCCTCGGCGATCGACCTCTGGACGCCGATCGCCTCGCTGCTGCGGGAGTTCCGCCCCGACGTGGCCGCCTTCCCCGATCGCGTCGGCTTCATGGCCGCCGATCCGGCGCGGGTGGCCCACTGGCGCGAGGCCCTGGCGAGCGCGCCCGCGGGCCTCAAGGTGGGCCTCCTCTGGAAGAGCGGCACGGGACGCAACGCGCGCCACCGCTACTTCTCGGCGTTCGAGCAATGGGCGCCGGTGCTGCGCCAGGCGGGCGTCGGCTTCGTGAACCTGCAGTACGGCGACTGCGACGAGGAGCTGGCCTGGGTGCGGCGCGAGCTGGGCGTCGAGATCTGGAACCCGCCGGGGATCGACCTGAAGCAGGACCTGGACGACGTGGCCGCCCTCTCCTGCGCGCTGGACCTGGTGGTGGGCTTCTCGAACGCCACCTTCAACATCGCCGCCGCCTGCGGCGCGCCCGCCTGGCTGATCACGACGCCGGGCGCCTGGCCCAGACTGGGCCTCGCCGACCGCTATCCCTGGTATCCGCAGGCCCGGGTGTTCGCGCCCGAGACCTATGGCGACTGGGACACGGCGATGGCCCAGGTGGCCGAGGCGCTGGCGGGCTTCGCCCAGGCTTGAGGAACGGGCGGTTTTCCTGAGGGTTTTCCTTGGCGAAGGCGCCTTCCGCGCCGCAAGCCTCCAAGGAGCCCCACATGCCCGGCACGAGCTTCGAATCCGAGTCCGACTTCGATCCCCAGGACCAGGCGGAAGCCTTCGACGAGAGCATGACCGTCGGCGGCGAAGGCTCGGTCGCGCTGGGCGGCGACAGCCCGCTCGAGGTCGGGTCCGAGATGCGCACCTTCGAAGAGCTGCCCGAGGTCGAGGACCTGACCCAGCTGATCGGCGACCGTGACGACGACGAGGCGCTCGCGCTCGACGCCGACGAGTTCGATCCGGACGCCATCGACGATGGCGACTTCGAGGAGGACGACGAGCTGGACTACAAGGCCGCGACCGAGGAGCACGAGGACGACCTCGACGGCCTGGGCCCCGACGACGGCTTCAACGACCACCGGATCCTGCGCAGCGAGATCGAGGGGCTGGATGAGGTGCGCGACGCCGACGAGGCCGAGGGCGGCGAGGACGACTTCACCGACTTCCAGGCGCGCAACGTCTCGGACGAGGACCTCAAGGACATGGGCTACTCCGAAGACCGCGGCGGCGAGACCCGCGCCAAGCCCGACGAGTAAGCCGCAACGTCAGGGCGCGGAACCCGCTTGAATGTCGCGCCGCGCCCTATAGGCTGCACCCAGGCAAACAAACGTTCGAATGCGGGCCCCGCCCGCCCTGGGGAGCCCGTATGAGCCAGCGTTTCGAAGGGACCGAGAAGTACGTCGCGACCGAGGACCTGAAGGTGGCGGTCAACGCCGCCATCGCCCTCGAGCGCCCCCTGCTGATCAAGGGCGAACCCGGCACCGGCAAGACGGTCCTGGCCTATGAGATCGCCGAGGCCCTGGGCGCGCCGCTGATCACCTGGCACATCAAGTCGACGACGAAGGCCATCCAGGGCCTTTACGAGTACGACGCCGTCACCCGCCTGCGCGACAGCCAGCTCGGGGACGAGCGGGTCAAGGACGTCAAGAACTACATCAAGAAGGGCAAGCTCTGGGAAGCGTTCGAGAGCCCTGTGCGCCCCGTCCTGCTGATCGACGAGATCGACAAGGCTGACATCGAGTTCCCGAACGACCTCCTGCAGGAGC
>NZ_JAPSKZ010000242.1 GCF_031181185.1 Phenylobacterium sp.
TATTCGCCGGTTTCGGCCACCGACCGCGCGGCGCGGCGCGCGACCATCGTGCTGGACGAGATGGTCGAGGCGAAGTTCATCACGCCTCAGGAGCGAGAGGCCGCCTTCCGAACCAAGGTGCGCGTGAACCCGGTGCTGGCGAACCAGCGCGCGCAGTACTTCACCGACTGGGTCGACGACCAGGTCCGCAGCCTGGTGGGCGAGCCCACCGAGGACCTGGTGGTCGAGACCACGCTCGATCTGCCGCTGCAGGCCGCGGCCGAACAGGCGGTGCAGCGCGGCGTGGCGGGCTCCAAGGGCCAGGGCGTCGAGCAGGCGGCCCTGGTCTCCATCGACGGCGAGGGCCGGGTGCGCGCCTATGTCGGCGGGGCCAACTACCTGCAGAGCCAGTTCGACCGCGCGACCATGGCCAGACGCCAGGCGGGTTCGGCCTTCAAGCCGTTCGTCTACCTGACGGCCATGGAGGCGGGCCGCACGCCGGACACGCCGGTGGTCGACGAGCCGGTGAAGATCGGCAACTGGGAGCCACGCAACTACACGGGCGAGTACCTGGGGCCGATCAACCTGCAGACCGCCCTGCAGGAGTCGGTGAACACCGTGGCCGCCCGCCTGGCCAATGAGGTCGGCACCTCCAATGTGGCGGCCGCGGCGCGCCGCCTTGGCATCACCTCGAACATCCAACTGGACCCCTCGATGGCCCTGGGCGCGGTCGAGGTGAGTCCGCTGGAGATGGCCCAGGCCTACGCGCCGTTCGCCAACGGCGGCTTCCTGGCCAAGGGCTACGGGATCGAGCGGATCCGCACCGCCTCGGGCCGGGTGCTCTACGACCACAGCGTCGACCGGCCGCCGCGCCAGGCGGTGATCGGCCAGCCGGCGCTGGCCTACATGAACCAGATGATGCGCACGGTGATCACCCAGGGCACGGGCACGCGGGCCAACGTCTCGGGCTACGACATCGCCGGAAAGACGGGCACCACCAGCGACTACCGGGACGCCTGGTTCGTCGGCTACACCGGCGGCTTCGTGACGGCCGTCTGGGTCGGCAAGGACGACAACAAGCCGATGCGCCGGGTCACCGGCGGCGGCGCGCCGGCCGGCATCTGGAAGGACTTCATGACCGCCGCCCTGCCGCGGCTGAAGGTCCAGCCGATCCCGGGCAGCAACGTGCCACCTCCCGCCGAGCCCGACCCGATCGGCGACGTCATCGACGGCATCACCGACTTCTTCGGCGGCGGCCGCGACGACGAACCGCCGTCGGAGTTCGACGAGCCGCCGCCGGCCCGGCGCCAACGCGAAGAGGTTCCGTTCTGATCCAAACCTCCCCCGCTTCGCAGGGGAAGTTTAGCGCCCGAAGGCGTGAAGGCGCGCACCTTCCGCCCGCAGCCAGGCGCGGTGGCGGCGCTCGTCGCCCACCAGGGCGCGGACGTGGGCCCAGAACCGCGGGCCGTGGTTCAGCTCAAGCAGGTGGGCGCACTCGTGGGCGGCCACGTAGTCGGCGACCTCGTGAGGCGCGAGCGCGAGCCGCCAGGAGTAGCGGATCGAGGCGGGCAGCCGCCCCGTGGCCGGCCGGCACGAGCCCCAGCGGGACTTGGCGTCGGCCACCGTCACCTTTGGGACCGGGACGCCCAGGCGGCCGCAGTGGAAGCTGGTGCGCTCGGTGAGCACGTCGAGCGCGCGGCGCTTGATCACCAGCATCACGGCGCGGGCGAAGCCTTCCCCCTCGCCCATGGCGACGATGCGCGGCGTCGCGCCATCCTCGGGCTCGATCCAGCGGGCCCGGCCGGAGCCCTGCTCCAGGCGAACCGGACGGCCAAACACCTCGATCAGCTGACCGGGCGCGAGGGGGGCCGTCTCGGGCAGTTCGGCCAGACGCTCCGCGATCCAGCCGGCCCGGTCGCGGGCGAAGGCGGCGGCCTCGGCCAGGCGGCGCGGATTGGGAGCGGTGGCGACGATCTCGCGGCGGGCGCGGTCGAGGCGCAGCGAGACCCGCCGGGCGCGGCGGTTCACCCGCAGGCGCACCACCGCGCCTGCCACCTGGAGTTCGTCTCCGTCTGAGAAGGAGGCTCGGAAGGGACCCACGCCCCTTACTTAGGCAGCGACTCGGCCCCTGTCGAAGCCCTCGTCCATGCGGCGGATGAACGCCCGCACCCGCGGATAGATCTCCTCGCGGAAGCGCTTGCCGTTGAAGACGCCGTAGTGGCCGACGTGCGGCTGGACGTAATCTTCCTTCAGCTCGTCGGGGAGCCCTGAGCACAGCTCATGGGCGGCCTGGGTCTGGCCGATCCCCGAGATGTCGTCGTTCTCGCCCTCGACGGTCAGGAGCCCGACGTCGGTGATCCGGTCAGGCCGTACGTGGCGGCCGCGGTGGTAGAGCTCGCCCTTGGGCAGCAGATAGCGCTGGAACACGACGTCGACCGTCTGGAGGTAGAACTCCTCGGTGAGGTCGAGCACTGAGAGGTACTCGTCGTAGAATTCGAGATGCTTCTCGGCGCTGTCGCCGTCGCCGTCCATCAGCTGCTGCAGGTAGCGCAAGTGCGCCTCCTGGTGCTTCTCGAGGTTCATCGACATGAAGCTCGCGAGCTGGACGAAGCCGGGATAGACGCGCCGGCCCATGCCCGGATAGGGGCCAGGCACAGTGTAGATCATGTTGCTCTCGAACCAGGCGAAGGGCCGCTCCTCGGCCAGCCGGTTCGTGACGGTGGGCGAGAGGCGCGCGTCGATCGGCGAACCCATGAAGGTCATGGAGGCGGGTCGGCTCTCCTCCCCGTCCTCGGCCATCAGGGCGGCGGCGGCCAGCACGGGCGGGCCCGGCTGGCAGACGGCCACGACGTGAGGGCGGGGCCCAAGAGCGCGCAACATCTGCCGGACGTGGTCGATGTAGTCGTGGAAGTCGAAGCGGCCTTCCATCACCGGCACGTCGCGGGCGTTCGACCAGTCGGTGACGAAGACCTCGTGGTCCTGCAGGAAGGCCTGGACGGTGCCGCGGAGCAGGGTGGCGTAGTGGCCGGACAGCGGCGCCACGATCAGCACCGCCGGCTCCAGCTCCCGCCGCCCGGCCCGGCGCATGTCGGCCATGTCGCGCGAGAAATGGGTCAGCTTGACCCAGGGGCTGGACCAGACCTCGGTCGCGCGCACCCGCACCGGAACGCCGTCGATCTCGACGTGGTCGATGCCCCAGCCGGGCTTGCCGTAGCGCCGGGTGAGGTTGGTGACGAGGTCGGAGACCGCGAACAGCCGGCGGCCCAGCTCGGTCTCGGCGCCCGGATTAAGCGGCGAGCTCCAGAACTGGCGAGCGGCCAGGGCCGCGAAGCGGAACGGCGTGGAGGCGTAGTAGCCCGCCTCGTACAGGGTGTAGAGCATCAAGGCCCCTTTTGTGCGCCGCAGCATAACATGCGAAGCGTAAAGAAGCTCCACAAGCTTAAGCTGCAGGTCAGCAGCGCTGGGCGTCGGCTCCCTGCGCCATGGCCGCCTTGATCTTCGCGGCCGTCTGCTCGGGCGTGAGCTCGTAGGGCAGGACGCAGACGAAGCGGCCCTTGGGGCTCATCAGGTAGGTGTAGGAGGCGTGATTGACGGTGTAGTCCGCCCCCTCGCCCGACTTGGAATAGTAGACGTGATAGGCCTTGGCGGCGCGGTCCACCTGCTCGGGCGTGCCGGTAAGCCCGACCAGCTGCTTCGGGAAATCCGGATTGTTCAGATAGGCGGCCACCTGCCCCACCGTATCGCGTTGCGGGTCCACCGAGATGAAGACGGTCTGCAGGTCGCCGGCCTGTCCGGCCAATTCACGCTCGACTTGGGCCATCTCGAACAGCGTGGTCGGGCAAATGTCCGGGCAGTGGGTGAAGCCGAAGAACACCGCGCTCCACTTGCCCTTCAGCACGTCCTGGTCGACGGTGGCTCCGGTTTGGTCGACGAGCTGGAACGGTCCGCCGACGGCGGCGGTTTGCTCGTCCGAGCCCAGGATGCCGCGACGGACCGCAAGACCGGTGAGGATGGCCAGCGCCAGAGCCAAGACCACGATGAGGGCGAGCACCCGCCTGGACATGTCGCTTTTCCTTGCCTTGCGGCCCGGCGGCCGCGGAGGCGCCTGAACGGCCATGGCGGAGCCCCTCGCCCAGCCGCACGCTGCGCTCGGCTCCGAGCGCGGGGATAAGCCGGGCCCGCAGGCGGCGCAAGGCGTCTGGGATTCCGCCGACGTCAGCCGAAGCCATCTGCGGATCCGCACTGTCGTCACCCTGCGCTGGTTCATCCTGGCCGGTCAGGCGCTGCTGCTGATCGTCCTGGGCTTCGGGCTCGGCTTCCGCGCGCCGTACATCTTCTGCGCCGCGGTGATCGGCGCCGGCGCCTGGGTGAACCTGCTGACGGGCGTCGCCTCGCCGCTCCAGCGGGTGACCAACACCCGCGAGGCGGTGGCCCACCTCTCGCTCGACATCCTGCAGATGGCGGTCTTCCTGGCCCTGATCGGCGGGACCGCCAATCC
>NZ_JAPSKZ010000243.1 GCF_031181185.1 Phenylobacterium sp.
TCTCGGGCCTGTCGGTCAGGCAGATCGCCCGCGCCTTCCTGGTCTCGGAGGCGGCTATGGAGCAGCGGATCACCCGGGCCAAGCGCCAGGTGGGCGCCGGCGGCGTCGCCTTCGGCGCCCCGACCCCGGCCGAGCGGGCGGAACGCGTCGCCGCCGTGCTGGCCATGCTCTACCTGGTCTTCAACGAGGGCTACTCGGCCGGCGACAACCCGGCCCGCGCCGAATTCTGCGGCGAGGCCATCCGGCTCACCCGCCTGCTGCTGCGCCTCTACCAGACCGAGCCCGAGGTCATGGGTCTCCTGGCCCTGATGCTGATCCAGCACGCCCGCAGCCCCGCTCGCTTCGACGAGGACGGCCAGATCATCCTCCTGGAAGACCAGGACCGCGGCCGCTGGGACGGCAAGATGATCGCCGAGGGCCTAGCGCTGATCGACAAGGCCATGCGCCACCGCCGCCCCGGCCCCTACCAGGTGCAGGCGGCGATCGCCGCCCTCCACGTCCGCGCGTCCACCCCGGCCGAAACCGACTGGGCCCAGATCGACCGCCTCTACGCCACGCTGGAACGGCTGACGCCCTCGCCGGTGGTCACGCTCAACCGCGCCGTCGCCGTCAGCAAGGTCGAGGGCCCCCAGGCCGCCCTCGATATGGTGGAGCCCCTGGCCGACCGGCTCGGCGGCTACTTCCATTTCTATGGCCTGAAGGGCGCCCTCCTCCTGGAGCTCGGCCGCAAGCCCGAGGCGCGGGAGGCCTTCGACCGCGCCATCGCGCTCGCCAACACCGCCGCCGAGGCCGCCCACATCCGCCAGCACCTGGACCGTCTGATCCAGGAGCACGCCCCGCCTGCGGACCAGCCCGGCGCCGCCTGACAGAAAAATTTACCGGCTGCTGTCGGCGTCCCGTGCTTCCGTTCGTCCTTCGGCCAGGACGGAAGAAGGAGAAGTCCGATGTCGGAAGTGCTCGAACCTCAAGCCCCTGCCAAGGTCGAACCCAAGGGCGGGGTCGTCCCCTACCTGAACGTCGACGGCGCGATCAAAGCCGCCGAGCTCTACGTGAAGGCCTTCGGCGCCGAGATCGCAGCCCAGCATCCGCCGGACGACCAGGGCCGGACGATGCACGTCCACCTTTTCATCAACGGCAGCTCGGTGATGCTGTCCGACTTCTATCCCGAGCACGGCCATGGCTTCGAGAAGCCCCAGGCCTTCGCCTTGACGCTGATGGTCGACGACATCCAGGCCTGGTTCAAACGGGCGGTTGCGGCCGGCTGCGCCGCGGCCATGGAGCCGCAGAAGATGTTCTGGGGCGACTGGTACTGCGAAGTCGTCGATCCGTTCGGCGTCCGCTGGTCGATGAACCAGGGCGAATAGGCGCCCCCGCGCCCATCGCCCCCGGCGGCGGCCGTCCTCCCCCGGCCGCCGCTACAGCCCAGCCTGCGACTGTTAATCCATTCGACTTCCAGGGATTCCCCATCGGATACTCCCAGGTGATTCGAATGGCGGACCCATGCGGCGGCTGACGCTCACGCTCCTCTGCGCGACCTATCTCTGCCTCTCGCTGATCGTCGCCCTGACGCTCTGGCGGAACGGCGGCGGCTGGGGCGCGGGCGTGGCGGCGCTGGTCGGGGGCCTGGGCCTCTGCTTCGCCTTCCATGGCCTCATCGCGCGCGCCCTCGACTCCACCGCCATCAAGGGTGAGATCGACGCCGTCCGCGAAGCCCACAAGATCCTGCTCGATCAGGTCGAGCGCCTGGACGCCCGGCTCACCCAGATGGCGGAGGCGGTCGAGACCGACCTCACGCGCTCGGAAGAACTCTCCGACGAAGTCCAGATGCTGGAGGGCCTGGTCCAGCGGATGCAGCAGCGCCTGGACGAGGGCGGCGCCGCGCCCGCCGTCATCGGCCGCCCGGGTGAGCCGCGCCGTTCGGCCGGCCTGTTCGAGACGGTCCGGGAGGCCCTGGCCGAGAACCGCGTCGACCTCTACCTGCAACCGGTCGTCGCGCTGCCTCAGCGCAAGACGGTGTTCTACGAAAGCTTCTCGCGGCTGCGCGACGCCACCGGCCGGGTGATCATGCCGGCCGAATACCTGACGGTCGCCGAGCCCGCCGGCCTCGTCACGGCCATCGACAACCTGCTGCTGTTCCGGTGCGTGCAGATCGTCCGCCGGCTCGCCAAGCAGGACCGCCGCATCGGCATCTTCTGCAACGTCTCGATGGCCAGCCTCGCCGATGAGGTGTTCTTCCCGCAGTTCCTGGACCTGCTCTCGGCCAACCGCGACCTCGCCGGCGCGCTGATCTTCGAGATCGGCCAGGCGGCCTTCGACGCCCGCGGCTCCATCGAGGCGCGCAACATGGGCAAGCTGGCCGAGCTCGGCTTCCGTTTCAGCCTCGACAAGGTCGTCGACCTGGATCTCGACCTGCAGGACCTTGCCCGCGCCGACGTGAAGTTCGTGAAGGTGGGCGCGCAAGGCCTGCTCGACGAGCTGACTGAGGTCGAGGGGCGCCTCGTCCTGCGCTCGCTGCCGGACCTCGCCGCCGAGGACTTCGCCCAGCTCACCCGCCGCTACGGCATCGAGCTCATCGCCGAGAAGGTCGAGACCGAGCGACAGGTCGTCGACATCCTCGAGCTCGAGATCGGCTTCGGCCAGGGCCACCTGTTCGGTGAGCCCCGCGCGATCCGCGACCAGGTGCTGGCGGAGGCCGGGGCCCCGCCGCGCGCCGTCCAGCCCACGCCGCTCCGCCGCGCCGCTTTCGGCTAGCATCCGCGATTGACGGAACCGGGCCGCGCCGATACCGCCGCGGACCATGACCTCCCCCAAGCCGGCCTCCGGCCTGTCCGAGATCGCCGACCGCTACGACGTCGTGCTCTGCGACATCTGGGGCGTGATCCACAACGGCCGCGAGAGCTTCCCCGCCGCCTGCGAGGCGCTCGCCCGGTTCAAGGCCGAACGCGGGCCGGTGATCCTGATCTCCAATGCGCCCCGTCCGAACCCGCCGGTCGTCGAGCAGCTGGGCGGCTTCGGCGTCACGCCGGCGTCGTTCAGCGAGGTCGTCACCTCGGGCGACGCCACCCGCACCCTGCTGGCCGAGCGCGCGCCTGGGCCTTTCTGGAAGCTGGGACCCGACCGCGACTGGCCGCTGTACGAGGGCCTGAGCCTGCAGTTCGTTGACCTGGCCGAGGCCCGCTACATCTCCTGCACCGGCCCGTTCGACGACGAGACCGAGACGCCCGAGGACTACCGGGAGCGCTTCCGCGACGCGGTCGCCCGCGGCCTGCCGATGATCTGCGCCAACCCGGACATCGTGGTTCAGCGCGGCGACCGGCTGATCTACTGCGGCGGCGCGCTCGCCCAGCTCTACGAGGCGCTGGAAGGCCGGGTGCTGATGGCCGGCAAGCCGCATCCGGCGATCTACGACCTGGCGCTGGAAAAGGCCGCCGCGCGCCTCGGCGGTCCGGCGGACCGCAAGCGCGTGCTCTGCATCGGCGACGGCCTGGGCACCGACATCCGCGGCGCCAACGCGCAAGGCCTCGACGCGCTGTTCATCGCCAACGGCATCCACGGCAAGGAAACGGTCCGCGACGGCGCGCTCGACCTCTCGGTCGCCCAGCACCTGCTGGAGATCGAAGGCCTCAGCGCCGCCTGGGCCATGGCCGATCTCGTCTGGTAAGAACCATCGACAACCGCCGGAGGGGACGCGTTTGCAGGGCCTGTTTTTCGAAGAGCTGACGATCGGCCGCTCGGCCGAGATGACCCGCGTGGTGGGCGAGGCCGACATCCAGGCCTTCGCCCAGGTCTCGGGCGACGAGAACCCGGTCCACCTCGACGCGGAATACGCCAAGGGCACGTCCTTCGGCGAGCGCATCGCCCACGGCATGCTGTCGGGCGCCTACATCTCGGCCGTGCTGGGCACCAGGCTTCCGGGCCCAGGCGCGATCTACCTCTCCCAGGCCTTGACCTTCCGCCGGCCGGTGCGCATCGGCGACGCGGTGACCGCCCGCGTGACGGTGAAGGCCCTGGACGAGCGCCGCGGCCGCGTCACCCTCGAGACCGTCTGTGAAGTCGACGGCCGGTCCGTGGTCGACGGCGAGGCCGTGGTCATCGCCCCCCGCAAGCCCGCATGAAGCGCATCCGGGTCATCCGCGGCTGGAAGAATCTGCCGCCTGAAGACCGCGGCGCGGCGCTCGCCATGGGCAGCTTCGACGGCGTGCACCGCGGCCACCAGCAGGTGATCGCGCTGGCCGCCCAGGCGGCGGGCAGCCTGAAGGCGCCGCTCGGGGTGATCACCTTCGACCCGCACCCGCGCGTCTATTTCCGGCCCGACGAGCCGGCCTTCCGGCTGATGAAGACCGACCAGCAGGCGCGCGCCCTCGAAGCCCTGGGCGTCGACGTCCTCTACGTCCTGCCGATGGACGCCGAGGTGGCTGGCA
>NZ_JAPSKZ010000244.1 GCF_031181185.1 Phenylobacterium sp.
CTGACCCCCGGCCCCGACCATCCGATCACGATCGAGCCTGCCAAGCGGCGCTGGCGCGCCTTCTTCGCCGGCCACGTGATCGCCGACACCGACGACGCCCTGATCCTGCAAGAGTCCAACCTCGCACCGGTCGTCTACTTCCCGCGCGGCCACGTGAACCTGGAGTACTTCACGCGCACCGATCACGTGACCCACTGCCCCTATAAGGGCGATGCGGCGCACTACAGCCTCTACATGGACGGCCACCTCGTCGAGAAGGCCGCCTGGACCTACGAGGATCCGTACGACGCGGTCGGCGAGATCAACAGCCGCATCGCCTTCTACCCCGAGATCGAGGTCTATGAGGTCGACGACGCGAGGGTGAACCCGGACCACCGCCATCAAGGCGAGGACCGCAGCTACATGCCGCGCGAGGACGTGGATCAGATCGTCCAGCACACCGATTCCGGTGGCGGCGCGAGCCAGCGGGAGCATTGGGAACCCAACACCGAAGGACCGGGTCCCGAGGGCGGCCTGCGCTAGTCTTCCCGCGGGCCGGTCCACTCGGGCCGGCCTTGCCCCTTCACGGTCATGCTTACGCCGTCCGCTTGGCGATAGGGCGCCTCGACTTGGCTGGGGTCGAAGTCTTCCAGACATCCGACGTTGACCCCGTAGGAGTCCGGCGCCGAGCGCTTCCGGTGAAACGGGTAGATCCCGCAGGTGCGGCAGAAGTAATGCCGCGCGACCCCGGTGTTCCACTGATAAAGGGCCAGGTTGTCCTCACCCGCCTCGATGACCAACCCGCTCTCGTGCACCTTGGCCATTAGCGCGCCGCGCCGCCGGCAGAGCGAGCAGTCACAGCGGGTCAGCTCTTCGATGTCGCCTTCGACCCGGAAACGAACGGCGCCGCAGTGGCAGGAGCCTGACCAAATGCCCATGGCCGCCTTTCAGCCCGGATCGCCGCGCTCCGAAAGAGCCAGATCGAAGACGCTGGCCTAGTAGGCGAAATCCTCGAAGACCCGAGTGGCGTCGCCATTCCAGCGGGTCTCGTACAGCTCGAGCAGGCGTTCGGCCGGGGTCACGCCGGTCTCGGCGATGTGCTCCAGCTCGGACAGGTAGCCGCTCTCGTCGATGAGGCCTCCCGAGAGACGGTTGCGGCGTTTCAGGCCCTCGCGGGCGATGGCCAGCATGTCCTTGGCGATATCCTGCACCGAGCGGCCGCCGACCTGCGCCTTCAGGCCCAGCCGGGCCACGTCGGCGCGCAGACGCTCGTGGTCCTCGATGTCCCAGTCCTTGCAGAGGTCCCAGGCCGCGGCGAGCGAGGCGCCGTCGTAGAGGATGCCCATCCACAGCGCCGGCAGGGCGCAGAGGCGGCTCCACGGGCCGGAGTCGGCGCCGCGCATCTCGAGGTACTGCTTCAGCCGCACCTCGGGGAAGATGGTCGTGGTGTGGTCGGCCCAGTCCTTCAGCGTCGGACGCTCGCCAGGCAGTTCGGCGAGCTTGCCGGCCATGAAGTCGCGGAAGGAGCGGCCGGCCACGTCGATGTAGCGGCCGTCGCGCTTGACGAAATACATCGGCACGTCGAGCGCGTAGTTGGCGTAGGCCTCGAAGCCGAAGCCGTCCCGGAACACGAAATCCAGCATGCCGGTACGGTCAGGATCGGTGTCGGTCCAGACGTTCGCGCGGGCGGAGAGAAGGCCGGTCGGCTTGCCTTCCTTGAACGGCGAATTGGCGAACAACGCCGTCGCGATCGGCTGCAACGCCAGGGAGGTGCGGAACTTCGCGACCATGTCGGCTTCCGAGCCGAAGTCGAGGTTCGCCTGCACCGTGCAGGTGCGGAACATCATGTCGAGGCCCATGGACCCGACCTTGGGCATGTAGGCCCGCATGATCTTGTAGCGGCCCTTGGGCATCACCGGGACCTGTTCCCGGGTCCACAGCGGCGTGAAGCCGAGGCCAAGGAAGCCCAGCCCCAGCTCGTCGGCGACGACCTTCACCTCCTGAAGGTGCGCGCCGGTCTCTTCGCAGATGTCGTGGATGGTCTCGAGCGGGGCGCCCGACAGTTCGAACTGGCCGCCGGGCTCCAGGCTGACGCTGGCCATGCCGCGCTCCAGCGCGATCACGTTCTCGCCCTCGAATACAGGCGTCCAGCCGAACCGGGTCAGGCCGTCCAGCAGGGCCTTGATGCCGCCGGGTTCGTAAGGGACCGGATCATGGCTGCCGAGCTTGAAGACGAACTTCTCGTGCTCGGCGCCCACGCGCCACTCGCTCGCGGGCTTCGCGCCCTTCTCGAACCAGCGGACCAGGTCCTCGAACACGAGCGGGCGATCGTCGCAGGCGACATCAGCCATACAGTTTACCTCCCCAGCCCAACCTGGAACGCCCCGGGCTAGGTCCCGTGCGGCCCTGATCTTTACGCCGTCAAGGTAGGTGGGGGCAAATCCGTGAAGCTCAAGTGCGCCAGTCGCCCGCCGCCGCCTGCCAGAGCGTCAGCGCGCTGATCGCGGCCGTATCGGCGCGCAGGATGCGAGGCCCCAGCGTGGCTGCGGTGGCGTAGGGCAGGCCGCGCAGCATCTCGCGTTCCCGGGGCGAAAACCCGCCCTCAGGGCCGATCAGGATGGCCCAGGGACCGATCGCGCCCTTAAGGGCTTCCAGGGCCGGCTTCGCGCCGCCCGCCTCGTCGCAGAAGAGTAGGCGGCGGCCCCGCTCCCACTCGGCGACCAGCTTCTCCAGCTTCACGGGCTCCAGCACCTGCGGCACGTCCAGGCGTCCGGTCTGTTCGGACGCCTCCGTCGCGATGGCCTGGAGCCGGTCGACCCGGGTGTGGTCGGCGTTGGTGCGCTCGGTCAGGACGGGCCGGACACGGCGCGCGCCCAGCTCGGCGGCTTTCTCGACGATCGTCTCCAGCGCCGCCCGCTTCACCAGTGCGACGATCAGGTCGAGGTCCGGGCCCGGCTCCTGTGGCCGCGCCGGATCGATCACCTGCAGGGCCACAGCTCGCTTCCCGACCTGAGCGACCAGCGCCCGCCACTCGCCCTGGCGGCCGTTGAAGACGCGCAGTTCGTCGCCAGGCTTCGCGCGCATGACAGCGGCCAGGTAGCGGCTATGCCCCTCGTCCAGGGAAAGCTCGGCGCCGGCGGCCAGGTCTTGAGGCACGAACAGACGGATCATCCGGTGCGTTCTAGCCTCCCCCGTTAATCTCCGCATAGGCTGAGCCGCATGGGCAAGAAGGACGACTACGACCGCGAGTTCGAGGCGCTGCAGGTCGCCCTGGTGCGATTCCAGCAGCAGGCCATGGAGGCCGGCGAGAAGGACCTGGTGATCTTCGAAGGCCGCGACGCCGCCGGCAAGGACGGGGCGATCAAACGCATCGTCGAGCACCTGTCGATCCGGCAGACCCGCGTCGTCGCCCTGCCCAAGCCTACCGAGCGCGAGCGGACCCAGTGGTACTTCCAGCGCTATGTTCCGCACCTGCCCGCGGCCGGCGAGCTCGTGATCCTGAACCGCTCCTGGTACAACCGCGGCGGCGTCGAGCGGGTGATGGGCTTCTCCACCCCGGCCGAGCAGGAGACGTTCCTGACTGATGCGCCGACCTTCGAGCGGATGCTGACCGACGGCGGGGTGCAGGTCGTGAAGCTGTGGCTCGACATCTCGCGCGAGGAGCAGGCGAGGCGGCTGGAGAAGCGCCGCTCCGACCCGCTGAAGGCCCTGAAGGTCAGCCCGCTGGATGCCGTCGCCCAGGACAAGTGGGACGCCTATTCCGCCGCCCGCGACGAGATGCTGGCCCGCACCCACTCCGAGCATGCGCCCTGGACGATCGTCAGGACCGACGACAAGAAGGCGGCTCGGCTGAACATCCTGCGCTTTCTGCTGAGGGCGCTGGCGCCGGAGGCGATCGTCCGGGACGTAGCGGCGCCGGATCCCGGCGTGGTGTTCCCGTTCTCGAAAGGCGCCCCCCTGTTCCGTTGACCTTCGTTCTTTGTTCGTTCTAGCCTGGCTGCATGAAGGACTCCCTCACCGCCGGCGAGGCCCGCCGCATCGCGCTGGCCGCTCAAGGCTTCGGCGGCTCGCGCGAGGGCGATGTCGGCCGCCGCCAGCTGGCGAAGCTGGTGGACCGCCTAGGCGTCGTGCAGATCGACTCGGTCAACGTGGTCTCGCGCACCCACTACCTGCCGGCGTTCTCGCGTCTGGGCGCCTACCCGCGCGAGCTGCTCGAGGAGATGGCCTGGGGCAGGAAGAAGGTCTTCTTCGAGTATTGGGCCCACGAGGCCAGCCTGCTCCCGGTCGAGAACCAGCCGCTGTTCCGCTGGCGGATGGAGGACGCGCAGCAAGGCGTCGGCACCTGGACGGGCATCGCCCGCTTCCTGCGC
>NZ_JAPSKZ010000029.1 GCF_031181185.1 Phenylobacterium sp.
GAACAACGCGATCGTGGCGAACATCGGCCACTTCGACTCCGAGATCCAGATCGCGGCCCTGCGCAACTTCAAGTGGGACGAGATCAAGCCGCAGGTCCACCACGTGGAGTTCCCGGACGGCAAGAAGATCATCGTGCTGTCGGAAGGCCGACTGGTGAACCTGGGCAACGCCACGGGCCACCCGAGCTTCGTGATGTCGGCGTCGTTCACCAACCAGACGCTGGCCCAGATCGAACTGTGGACCAACGGCGCCAAGTACGAGAACCGCGTCTACACCCTGCCCAAGCACCTCGACGAGAAGGTGGCCATGCTCCACCTCGAGAAGCTGGGCGCGAAGCTGACCAAGCTCACCAAGGACCAAGCGGACTACATCGGCGTGACGCCGGAGGGCCCGTTCAAGCCCGAACATTATCGGTACTAACTGCGAGTTCCGCGTCGCGCTGACGAAGGGCCTCCGGCGAACGCCGCGAGGCCCTTCCTATATGAGGTGGGTGGGGCGCCCCGGGGATCGGAAAATTTTGTGTCGGTAAGCAGACGTAAGCCTTCGCGCGGCTAGAGCGCGTCATGCCCCTCGCCCTTGTTCTTTCCTCGTTCGTGGCGGCCAGCCGTATCGGCGGTGGCGCGCAGCAGTACGTCCTGGCGGCGCACAAGATCGATCCGGTGCTGGCGCCGACGGCGATGTTCGGCCGCAGCCCCGCCAAGGGCGGGCTGGGCGAGGTGACCGCGCCCGAGGTTCTGGCGCGCATGCTGGCCGACATCGAAGCCGACGCGCTGTTCGGTCTGGTGGACCTGGTGGTCACCGGCCACTTCTCGCTGCCCGAACAGGTGGAGATAGCCGCAGGCGTGCTGGAGCGGGTGCGCGCCGCCAACCGCGACGGCGCCTACGCGGACCGGCCGGTGGTGGTCGTCGATCCCATCCTCGGCGACGAGCCCAAGGGGCTGTACGTGAGGCCGGATGTCGCCGAGGCGCTGGCGCGGCGCCTCGTCCCCCAGGCCGATTGGATCACCCCGAACCTCTGGGAATTGGCGTCGTTGGCGGGGCGGCCGGTGCGCAACGCCACAGAGGCCTGTGAGGCCGCGCGCGCGCTGGGCCGCTCGGCGCTCGTGACCTCGGTTCCCGCCGCCGAAGGCGAGATCGGGCTGCTGTTCGTCACGCAGGATGAGGCGACCCTGTTCGCCCACCCACGGGTGGACCGGATGCCGAACGGGACCGGCGACCTGGTGACGGCCAGCTTCGGCGCCGGCTTGGTCGAAGGGATGCCGCCGCTCGAGGCCGCGCGTCGCGCCGCCCGCGCCGCGGCCGAGACCGTCCAGGCGACGCTGGAGTGGAAGGCGCCCGAGCTGCCGATCGTGGCGCTGGCCGACCGCCTGGTGAATCCCCGCGCCGAGGTCCGTACGCATCGGCTCTAGCAGATGCTTTGATCCTGAAGGATCTCGTGTCCGTGGTTGATTTCACGTCGGCTTCGGCGCATGCGCACGCCATGGCGGAGACGGCGGCCCTCTTCCGGATCGAAGGGCGCGTGCAGGGCGTGGGCTATCGCTGGTGGGCGATCGGCCAGGCTCGGGCGCAGGGCCTGCGCGGCTGGGTGCGCAACCGGCGGGACGGCGCGGTCGAGCTGCTGGCGGTCGGACCCGAAGAGGCGCTCGCCGCCCTGGAGCAGGCCTGCCG
Source organism: Phenylobacterium sp. (assembly GCF_031181185.1). Classification (GTDB taxonomy): domain Bacteria; phylum Pseudomonadota; class Alphaproteobacteria; order Caulobacterales; family Caulobacteraceae; genus Phenylobacterium. The sequence goes on from NZ_JAPSKZ010000029.1 coordinate 1,670, forward strand.
CGAGGGTCCCTCGGCCGCCCGGGTGACGGCGGTGATCCGGAGCCAGGTTCAGGACGACGGCAGCACCGACTTCTCGGAAAGGGCGACGGTCTGATGGTGGAGATCTCGGGGTTCGCGCCAGCGCGCTTCTCGGGCGTGAAGGACGCCTTCGCGGAGAACTTCGCTTCCGGCGAGGAACTAGGCGCCCGCTTCACCCTGGTCGAAGCGGGCGAGGTAGTGCTGGACCTATGGGCCGGCCACGCCGACCGCAAGCGGACCCGCCCGTTCGACGACCAGACGCTGACCTGCATCTTCTCGACGACGAAGGCGCTCGCGGCGCTACTGGTCGCGCGTCTCGTGGACGCCGGCAAGCTCGACTACGCCCGGCGAATGGCCGAGGTCTGGCCGGAGTTCGCGCAGGGCGGAAAGGCCGCCATCACGGTCGAGCAGGCGCTGTCCCATCAGGCCGGCCTTTCCGGCTTCCCCGAGCCGATGGAGCCCAGCCTCTGGGCGAACTGGGACGCTATCGTCGAAAAGCTGGCCGCCATGGCGCCGATGTGGCCGCCGGGAAGCGCCAGCGGCTATCACCCGATCACCTTTGGCTTCCTCGCCGGCGAGGTGTTCCGCCGGCTGGACGGCCGAATGATGGGCGACGCCCTGCGCGAGGATTTCCACGAGCCCTTCGGGCTGGATCTGTGGATCGGCCTGCCCGAAAGCGAGTTCGGCCGCCTCGCCGAACTGCAGCGGCCCAGCGCCTTGCCGGACTTCGGCGAGGTCAACGACGTCACCCGCGCCGCTTTCCTGACGCCCTGGGCCTCGGTGAGCGGCATCCCGGCCGCGGAGTGGCGCAAGACGCAGGTGCCGTCGGCGAACGGCTATGCGACGGCGCACTCGCTTGCGCGGCTGATGGGCGCCCTGGCCAACGACGGCTGGCTGGACGGGGAGCAGATCCTCTCGCCCGCCCTGATCGCCGAGGCAACGCGCGAGCGCATCCGTGGCCAAGACCTGGTGCTGCCCTTCGAGATGAGCTGGGGCGCGGGTTTCATGCGCAACCCGCCGAACCATCCGTGGGGTCCGGGCGAGCAGACGTTCGGGCATTCGGGCTGGGGCGGCTCGTGCGCCTTCGCGGACCCTGAGCGGAAGCTGGGCGGCGGCTACGTCATGAACAAGCAGGGGACGGCGCTGATGGGCGACCTTAGGCCGCGGCGCCTGATCGAGGCCGCCTACTGCAGCCTGTGACGACCTGTGACTAACCCCGCGGCTTCGAGGAGGGCGGGGGGCCCTGCGGCTGCAGACTGGCGGGCGAGGGGTGGGGCCGGGCGACGGTGTGCTTGCGGGCCCAGCCGATCCCGCCGCCCAGGCGCACCGCGGCCCAGATGACGAAGCGGCCCCACCGTCCAATGCCGAGGTCGGCCATCGCCTCGGCGAAGATGGCGTCGGCCTGGCGCCGGGTGTACGTGCGGCCAGGGGGCACGCCGACGGTCCTGCCCCAGATCCCGTCGCCTTGGGTGTAGTAGAGGAAGTCGTGGATCACCGCGGCCTTCACCCAAGGCCCATCCGGCGGGTAGAAGGACCACACCAGCCGCGGGATCGAGGCCAGGTCGGTCACGAAACCCGCCGGCACCGTGATCGTCTCACGCAGCCGGTCGCCGGTGGTATAGGCGAGCGGCCTCTGCAGACCCCAGAGCGAGCGGCCGCTCCGTAGCGAGGGCCCGTCCCGCCGCTCCAGCAGAACGAGATAGAGCTTACCCTGGAACCGGCTCGCCATCTGGCCGCCCTCCGTCCGCCGGAGGGAAACACAACCTTGGCGATCAGTATAGGCCGCCGCCTACGGCGCGACGCGCCTGGGCGGCAGCAGTTCGCCGCTGTCGTCCTGCACGTGCAGGTCGACGGGCAACCCGCCGCATGTTTGCGCCAGCCGCTTGGCGGCCCGCACGGCGCTGCTGCGGCGGGCATAGGCGCCGAAACGCAGGTTCGCGCCGATGATCGCCCAGCCATCGTCCTGCTTCACCACGCCATAGTGGATTTGGCTCATGCGCATCTCCTTCTTGGCTTGGATCGAGACCCATCAAGGACGGGAAATGCGGCGGGAGCACGTTCCGCCCCAAGCCGACGAACGCCGTCGCCGGCGCGGTCCAAACCGCCGCGCGTGCGAGCCTGTTCCCCTCATCCGGCGCCGCAGGACCGGGCAGGCGTGCCGAAAAGACGGGCTGTGAGCGCCTGCGACACCCTCTCGGCGCCCGCCGTAAGAGAGCTGTAACGGTTGTGACGGCGATGGTCTTCGCACGTGCTGGGTACGAGTTCAGGGGTTCGCATGCGGGGTGTCGTTAGCGCGCTGGTCGCCGCGGCTTTCATCATCGTGTCGGTGGCCGCGGTGCAGGCGCAGGCCGAGGATGTGACCGCCGCCCACTTGGCCAAGGCCATCGAGAAGCGGGCCATGGCGACGAGCTTCGAGGAGCTGCGCCGGTTCGGGGACGCGGCCGCCCGACGTGGCGACCGTGAAGGCCTTCGGCGTCTGCATTACGTCGCGACGGTCTACCGCAATCAGCTCGAGCTCGACCTGTTCGAGCGGTACAACGACCTGCTGGCCCGCAACGCTCGCGCCCAGCGCGACGAGCGCTACCAGCGCGTCGCGCAGTTGAACGTACTGGCTCGCCGCATCGATCAGGGCGATGGAGCGGCGGTCGCCGAGCTGGAGCGGCTGATGAAGCGCGAGACCGACTGGTTCGCGCGCGCCCACGCCGAGGCGATCTGGACCCGCGTGCTGCGGGACCGGCAGGAGACCGGCGAAGCGTTGAAGCGGCTGTACCAGGCCGAAAGCCTGATCGAGTGGAACGACGCCGACGCCAAGCCCGCGGCGTGGTTCGTGTGGGAGGCCATCGGCCTGTCCCTCATGAGCCTGAACGACCTCGACGGCAGCGCCCGCGCTTTCCAGAAGGCGCAGTTCGAGTACGGCGACGCGGCCTATCCGAAGCCCGACTTCGATGCCGTCTACAATCTCGGCGTGCTGGCGGTGCGGCTGGGGGACGAAGCGGCGGCGCGCGAGTTCAAGAGCGTCCACCGCGAGCTTTCCACGCGCGGCAACCTGCCGAGCCTCCGCGGCTGGGACGCCTATTTCTGCGGCCTGTACGCCGAGGCGTTCGAGGGACCGCGCGAGGTGCTGACGTGTCTCGACCCGGTTGGCGATCAGCTTACGGGCGCCGAGTTCCTGGCCCCACGCCTGCTTCCGATGCGCGCCATCGCCCGCGCCCGCGCGGGCGACGTCGCCGCCGCCCGCCGCGACCTCGGACGCCTCGTCGACCTTCGGGCCGCAGGCCGGTTCAAGGACGTGGCCTTCGTGCGCGTCCCCGAGGTCGAAGCCGAGATCCTGGCTGGCGAAGGCCGCGCGGCCGAGGCCTTCGAGAAGCTGCGCGCCTACGAGCGGGCGCGGCGCGTGGAAAACGCGCAGGAGATCTACGGCGGCGTGCGACAGATCACCGGCGCCCTGCAGAGCCAGCTCGCCAACGCCAAGCACGAAGCCACGCTGCGCAAACGGGCGGTGGAGGCGCAGCGCTGGGTGATGCTGCTGGGCCTGCTGCTGGTGGCGGGCGCGGGTGTGGCGTTCGCCCTTCAGGTCCGCGCGACACGGCGTCTCAGCGCCGCCCAGGCGCAGGCGGAGGCCGCCAATGCCGCCAAGAGCGCGTTCCTGGCGACCATGAGCCACGAGATCCGCACGCCGTTGAACGGCGTGTTGGGCATGGCCCAGGCCATGGCGGGTGAGAGCCTGACCGAGCGCCAGCGCGAGCGGCTGGGCGTCATCCGCCAGTCGGGCGAGAGCCTGCTGGCGATCCTCAACGACATCCTGGACCTCTCGAAGATCGAAGCGGGCAAGCTGGAGCTCGAGATCGTCGACTTCGACCTGAGCGAACTCGCCCGGGGCGCCTATTCCGCGTTTACGGCCATCGCCAACAAGAAGGGCCTTTCATTCGCCCTCGACACGCGCGAGGCGCTCGGCCGCTACCGGGGCGATCCCAGCCGCATCCGGCAGGTGCTCTACAACCTGATCTCCAACGCGCTGAAGTTCACCGAGGCGGGGGAGGTGCGGGTCACGGCCGCCTACAAGTACGGCAGCCTTTCCCTGACGGTCACCGACACCGGACCTGGGATCGCGCCCGACAGCCTGCCCAAGCTGTTCGGCAAGTTCGACCAGCTGGACTCCTCGACGACCCGGCGGTTCGGCGGCACGGGTCTCGGGCTCGCGATCTGTCGCGAACTGGCGCAGCTGATGGGCGGCAGCATGTCCGTCGCCAGCGAGCCGGGCCGCGGCTCCACCTTCACCCTGACCATCCCGCTGGAACGGATCGGCGACGAGAGCGCCCCGGCGCCCGCGCCGCCGGTGGAGGAGGAAGCCAGCGCCCTGGAGCTGCGCGTGCTGGCCGCCGAGGACAATGCCGTGAACCAGCTGGTGCTAAAGACCCTGCTGCACCAGCTGGGCGTCGATCCGCACATCGTCGAAGACGGCAAGGCGGCGCTGGAGGCCTGGGAGACCGGCGAGTGGGACGTGATCCTGATGGACGTCCAGATGCCGGAGATGGACGGGCTGGCGGCCACCGCCGCGATCCGCGCCCGAGAGATCGTCACCGGCCGCGCGCGTACCCCGATCATCGCGCTGACCGCCAACGCCATGTCGCACCAGGTGCAGGCCTATCATGCCGCCGGCATGGACGGGTTCGTGCCGAAGCCGATCCAGATCGCGACGCTGTACGCCGCGCTGCAGGGTGCGCTGGACGGGAGCGAGGCGGCAGCCGACCAGTCGGCGGTCGCGTAGAGGCTGGTCTGCGACGAGTTCGGCCCTTTCTGCGACGAACACCCGGGCTGCGCCTTGTGGCCTGACGGCGCCGCTTTCTAGGCTGCGGCCTCGCCGCCGGAGTCCCGAATGCCTACCCGCCTGACCGTCAATGGGCGCGCCGTCTCGGCCCGCTCCACCCCCGACACGCCTCTGCTCTGGGTGCTGCGGGACGAGTTGGGGCTGACGGGGACGAAGTACGGCTGCGGCGTTGGCGCGTGCGGCGCCTGCACCGTGCATGTGGCGGGCGAGCCGGTGCGCAGCTGTGCGGCGCCCGTGGGAGCGCTGGAGGGGGCGAAGGTCACAACGATCGAGGGGCTCGGCGAGGGTGGCGCGCACTCGGTGCAGGCCGCCTGGCTGGCCCACAACGTGCCCCAGTGTGGCTACTGCCAGTCGGGGATGATCATGGCGGCCGCGGCGCTGCTGCGGACAAACCCGCGCCCGACCGACGCCGATATCGACGCGGCGATGACCAACCTCTGCCGCTGCGGGACCTACCCGCGGGTCCGCGCGGCGATCCACGCGGCCGCCGAGCGGCTGGCGGGAGGCCGCTGAGATGGCTGCGGGGCTTTCGCGGCGGGGCGTTCTGGCCGGACTGGGCGGCGCGGGACTGACCTTGGGCCTGGGCGCCGACGGGGCCCTGGCGGGGCCTGGCGCAACGGCGACGCTCAGCGATTGGGTGCGTATCTCTCCGGACGGGACGGTGACGCTCTACACTTCGGTGCAGGAGATGGGGCAGGGCGCCTGGTGCGTGCACGCGCGGCTGCTGGCCGAGGAGCTGAACCTAGCGTGGGAGGCGATCCGCGTCGAGCAGGCGCCGCCGCTGCCCGTCTACGGGATCTTCTCGCCGGGGTACGGCACCGGCGGCAGCAGCTCGGTCCGGGAGATGTACGGCAAGCTGCGCCGCGTGGGCGCGGCGGCGCGTGTGATGCTGATCGAGGAGGCCGCCGAGCGCTGGAAGGTTCCGGCGGCGGACTGCGCCGCGCGGGGCGGGGCGGTCGTGCATACGCCGACCGGCCGCACGGTGGGTTTCGGCGCCCTGGCCGAGGCGGCTGCGAAGCGGCGGGTTCCGCAGGACCCGCCGTTGAAGCCCAGGTCCGAGTGGTCGCTGATCGGCAGTGAGGCCCAGCGCAAGGACCTGCCGCCGAAGGTGGACGGGTCGGCGGTGTACGCCATCGACGTGCGCCTGGCCGGTCTGCTCACGGCCACGCTTCAGCAGGCTCCGCAGTTCGGCGCAAAGCTCAAGTCAGTGGACCATGCTCCGGCTCTGGCGATCCCCGGCGTGCGCCGCGTGCTGGAGATGCGCGACTTCTCGCTCCAGGTCCCCGGCCAGCCGCGACCCTATCTGCTGCCCGACGCCGTGGTCGTCGTCGCCGACGGCTTCTGGGCGGCGAAGAAGGGCCTGGAGGCGCTCTCGCCCGTCTGGGAGGAGGACGCCGCCGCGCCGGACACCGACGGCCTGCTCTTCCAGCTGAAGACCCAAGCGTTGAGCAAGGCGGTGACGGCGACGCCGCGCGGCGCCTTTGCGCCTGGCGAGCGGGAGGCCCTGCAGGCCTCGCTGGCGGCCAAGGCCGAGGCCGCTCTATCCGTGGCCGATCGCCGGTTCGAGCAGGACTATGTCGCGCCCCTGCTGGCGCACGCGCCCATGGAGCCTCTGTCGGCCGCGGCGCGGATCAAGCCGGACGGCGGCGCCGAGGCCTGGGGCGGCTTTCAGAACACCAGTGGGCTGCGGCTGCTGGCGGCTACGCTGCTGGGCGTCGAGGTGGACCGTATCGAGGCGCATACGCTGTTCAGCGGCGGCTCCTTCGGCCGGCGCTACAAGAATGACTACGGCCTGCAGGCGGTGTGGGCGGCGCGGGAGATGGGCGCGCCGGTCAAGTTGATCTGGTCACGCGAGGAGGACATCCGCCAGGATTGGTACCGGCCCGCCGGCTTCCAGCGCCTGACCGCCGGGCTGGACCGCCAGGGCCGTCTTACCGCGTTGAAGATCGTCGGGGCGAACAACAACGCCGACTACACCAGCGGCATGGTCGCCGGCCCGCCGCACGACCTGATCCAGTACGCCGGTCCGGCCATGTGCATGGCGGGCGCCTACGTGAACTCGCCGGTGCCGGGCGGCCCCTGGCGATCGGTGCTGCACACCGGCAACGCCTTCGCGGTGGAGTGCTTCCTGGACGAGCTGGCGCACGAGACGGGGATCGATCCGATCGCGTTCCGCCGGCCGCTGTTGGCGCATGCGCCGCGCGCCGTGCGGGTGATGGAGCATGCCGCCAAGGCCGCTGGCTGGGGCCGGCGCATGGAGCCCGGCCGCGGGCTGGGGCTGGCGGTCTGGAGTTCGTTCTCGAGCGTCTGCGCCCAGGTGGTCGAGGCGCACGTCGCGGACGGCAAGGTGAAGGTAGAGCAGGTCTGGTGCGCCTTCGATCCCGGCACCGCTGCCCATCCGGACGCGATCCGTCAGCAGGGCGAGGGCTCGATCCTGATGGCGCTGACCTCCGCGGCGACGGGCGAAATCAATCTCCGCGGCGGCCGCGTGGTGGAGAGCAACTTCCACGACTACCCGCTCATGCGGCTGGCCCAGGCGCCACGGATGCAGATCGACATCCTGGAATCGCCCGACGCGCCCGTCGGAGGGGCGGGCGAGCCGATGACGCCCCCGCTGATGCCTGCCCTCGCCAACGCCATCTGCGCCGCGACCGGCAGGCGGCTGCGAACCTTGCCGCTCACCAAGGCCGGACTGACCCTGGTTTAGCCGTCGAGTTCGATCCAGGTGGGCGCGTGGTCGCTGGGCTTGTCCCACCCGCGCGCATAGGTATCGACGCCGGCCGCCTTGAGCCGCGGCGCGACCGGCGGGCTCAGCAGCAGGTGGTCGATGCGCAGGCCAGCGTTTCGGCCCCAGGCGTTCCGGAAGTAGTCCCAGAAGGTGTAGATCCGCTCGTCGGGATTCACGCGCCGAAGCGCGTCGGTCCAGCCCTGGGCGAGGAGCCGAGCGTAGGCCTCTCGCACCTCGGGCCGGAAGAGGGCGTCGTCCAGCCAGCGCTCGGGCTTGTAGACGTCGAGGTCTGTGGGCATGACGTTGAAGTCCCCGACGAGCAGGGCGGGGACCTGCTGGTCGATCAGCCCTTGGGCGTGCGCCGTCAGCCGCTCGAACCAGCGCAGCTTGTAGTCGAACTTTGGCCCGGGCGCGGGATTGCCGTTCGGCAGGTAGAGGCAGCCGACCAGCAGGCCGTGGACCGCGGCCTCGAGGTAGCGGCTCTGGATGTCCTCAGGCTCGCCCGGCAAGGCGCGCCGGATCTCCACTGGCTGACCGCCGCGGGCCAGGATGGCCACGCCGTTCCAGCTCTTCTGCCCCTTCCAGATGGCGCCGTAGCCGGCCTGTTCGAGCGCCTGCAGCGGGAACCGCTCGTCGGGCGCCTTCAGCTCCTGCAGGCAGACGACATCGGGGCGGGACTCCTCGAGCCAGCGCAGCAGCACCGGCAGGCGGCCGTTGATCCCGTTGATGTTGAACGTGGCGATCTTCATGCGAACGCAAACGCCCCCGACGGAAGGTCGGGGGCGTCGCAACTCTGGTCCGAAGACCGGCCCTTACTTGGACGGGCTGGTGTCCGGGGTGTTCTGAGGCGTCGCGCCGGCGTCGGCGGCCCCAGCCTGTTGCTCGACGGCGTCGGCCTGGGCGTTGAGCGCCTTTTCCTGGGCCTCGTTCGAGGTGTCGGCGGCTTGCTGTTCCAGGTTGTCGGCCTTGGCTTCGGCGGCCTTGTCTTCCTGGCTGCTGCAAGCGGCGAGCGACAGGGTGGCGAGCGCGGCGAGCGCAACGGTGCGGAGTTTCATAGGCATCTGCCCCTTCTTTGGTGGAAGCTTGGCCCTAACGACTCCGACTTATCATTTGTTCCCAGCTTGGCCGGTGCTAAGCGGGCGCGATGGCTGAGATCCGCTTCCGTCCGGCCCGCCTGGCCGACGTGCCCGCGCTGCATCGGCTGGTGGAGAGCGCCTATCGCGGCGACAGCGCGCGAGGCGGCTGGACGCACGAGGCCGACCTGCTGGAGACGCCCAGGACCAGCGCCGAGACGCTCTCGGCGGCCGTCGAGAACCCACGCGAGGCCATTCTTTTGGCATTCGAGGGCGAGCGGCTGGCGGGGTGCGTCCAGGTCAGCCGGATCGCGGACGACGCGGGCTACTTCGGCCTGTTGACCGTGGACCCGGAACGCCAGGCCGCGGGCCTCGGCCGCCAGCTGATCGCCGCCGCCGAGGGGTGGGCCGCGGAGCAGTGGGGGGCGCGGCGGATGGAGCTGTCGGTGGTCTCCGTCCGGACCGAGTTGATCGCCTACTACGAACGTCGCGGGTACCGCCTCACCGGAGAGCGGCGACCGTTCCCGGTCGAGGTGGATCCGCCGCTCACGCTGCTGGTGATGGAGAAACGGCTGCCTACTCGGCCGCCTGGGCCTCGGCCACGGGGCTGATCGCCGGCGCCCGGCTGCGGCGCCAGGCGCCGTAGGCGAACACGGCCGCCCCGATCCAGATGAAAACGAACGAGACAGCCCGGAGCGGTGTGAACGCCTCGCCCTGGGCCAGGCCGAAGCCGAAGCTGATGGTGGGGGCGATGAACTGCAGGAAGCCCATCGCCGACAGCGGCACGCGTCGCGCAGCCCAGGCGAACAGCACCAGCGGCACGGCGGTGATAGGCCCGCTGGCGATCAGCCAGGCGACGGAGGCGGCGCTGTCGGTGAAGTGGCCGACGCCCTGGGCCTCGATCCAGAGGATGTAGGCCAGGCTGGGCAGGCCCAGCAGCAGGCACTCGACCAGCAGGCCGGTCTGGGCCGGCGCGGCGACCTGTTTGCGCACGACGCCGTAGCCGCCGAAGCTGAAGGCGAGAACCAGGGAAACCCAGGGCAGGTGGCCCAGCGCCAGCGCCTGAATCGTTACGCCGATCAGCGCCAAGCCGATAGCGATGCGGCCGATGGGATCGATCCGCTCCCGGAAAAGCAGGGCGCCGGCGGCCATGTTGACGAGAGGATTGATGTAGTAGCCGAGCGACGTCTCCAGCAGCCGGCCGGAGTTCACCGCCCAGATGAAGACGACCCAGTTGAGCGCGATCAGCAGCGACGAGAGGCCGAGCCAGGCCAGCACCTTGGGCTGGCGCAGCACGCCCAGCGCCTCGCGGCCCTGCCGCGCCAGCAGCACGAAAAGCGCGGCGGCCGGGATGCTCCAGAAGATGCGCTGGGCCAGGATCTCCCACGGGCCCACGCCAAGACGTCCGATGGCCTGGAAGGCCAGCGGGACGAAGCCCCACATGAGATAGCAGGCGATCCCGGCCGAAAGCGCCAGGCGGGATTCGCCCGACGCTTTCGACGACGGGCTCATTCTAGGCCAGCGCCTTCTGGCGGATCAGGCCGCGCTGGTGGAGCAGCTCGGCGATCTGGACCGCGTTGAGGGCGGCGCCCTTCCGCAGGTTGTCGGCCACCACCCACATCGACAAACCGTGCTCGACGGTGGGGTCGTTGCGGATGCGGCTGACGTAGACCGGGAACTCGCCCTGGGCTTCCTTCGGCGTGATGTAGCCGGTGGAGTCGCGCTTATCGATCACGACCAGACCCGGCGCCTCGCGCAGGATCTCGCGGGCCTCGTCCTCGTCGAGCGGGTTTTCGAACTCGACGTTCACCGCTTCCGAGTGGCCGACCATCACCGGCACACGCACGCAGGTGACCGTCAGCTTGATGGCCGGGTCGATCATCTTGTGCGTCTCGTTCCACATCTTGGCTTCCTCATCGGTGTAGCCGTCGTCGTTGAACGACCCGATGAAGGGGATCACGTTGAACGCGATCTGCTTGGGGAACTTCTTGGGCTCGCGGGCGCCCAGGACGAAGACGTCCTTGGTCTGGTCCCAGAGCTCGTCCATGCCTTCCTTGCCGGCGCCGGAGACCGACTGGTAGGTCGCCACCACCACGCGCTTGATCTTCGCCCGGTCGTGCAGCGGCTTCAGGGCCACGACCAGCTGAGCGGTCGAGCAGTTCGGGTTGGCGATGATGTTCTTCTTGTTCGCCCATTCGACATCGTCCGGATTGACCTCCGGCACGACGAGCGGGACGTCGGGGTCCATGCGCCAGGCCGACGAGTTGTCGATGACGATGGGGCCGGCGGCGCCGATCTTGGGCGCCCACTCCTTCGAAAAGCTGCCCGAGACGCTCATCAGCACGACGTCGACCTTCGAGAAGTCGAACTGCTCGACGTCCTCGCAAGGCACGTTCTGGTTCCCGAACGAGACGAGCTGGCCAATGGATTTGCGCGACGCGATCGCGTGAATCTTCTCCACGGGGAAGCTCACTTCCTCGAGGATGTTCAGCATTTCGCGGCCCACGTTGCCCGTGGCGCCGACCACGGCGACCCGGTAACCCATCTCAATTCTCCAAAGGAACACCCCCAACGACTTGGGGGAGCGTCCCGTTACGCCTTGCCCTTCCGCAAGGCAAGGCGAGCTATCCTCAACAGCTCATCAGATAGGCTCACGGATGTCTGGCGCAATTCGGCGCCCGCATGACGTGGCAGGTAATGGCCAAGCTGGTTAGCGAGTGAGAAAGGGATCAGATGAGCACGGGCATGCCGTTTTCCGACCTGATGGGCGTCGAGATCGTCGAGCGGTCGAAGGATCGCGTGGTGGGTCGGCTCACCGTCCGCGACGACCTCTGCACAGCCGGCGGGATCCTGCATGGCGGGGCGTTCATGGCCTTCGCCGACGCCTTGGGCGCGATCGGGGCGGTGATGAACCTGAGCCCTGACGCGCGCACGACCACGCTCGAGAGCAAGACCAACTTCCTCCGCGGCGCGCCGGCGGGCTCCGTCCTGACCGGCGAGGCGACGCCGCTACACGTCGGCCGCCGCTCCAGTGTGTGGCAGACGCGGATCACCAGTGGCGACGGCAAGCTGCTGGCGCTGGTGACCCAGACTCAGATGACGATCGAAAGCTAGGCCGCGTAACGCGCCGTGACCTTGCGCAGGCCCTCCAGCACCGGCTCGGCGCCCTCGGGTGGGAGCGCGGGATTTAGCAGCAGGCGCCAAGCGCGGACGTGCACGCCCACGGCGTCGCGGTCGTATCTCCCGCTGGTCCGCAGGTGATCCACGAGGTCGCAGAGACTGTTCAGGACCTCATCCACCGCCGGCGCCCCGCAGACTGCGCCGGTGCCGATGCCGCGCACCGCAATGCTGTAGATCTCGGCCAGAGCCACGTCGTCGAAGCTCGCACCCAACTGGTCGAAAGCGGCCTCCGCGTATTCCAGCAGCGCCATCTGCTCGGCCAGGCAGGTGGGCTTCAGGGTCTCCAGCCCCGCCTGGGCGCGCACCAGCGCGTCGGCGACGGAAAGGCCTCCGGGGGTCTTGATGATCTCGGCGAGGCGCACCTTCGGAAAGACGAAGCGAACCGTACTCATGAAGCGCGCCGCACGTCCGACGACTCGGCTTCGGCCTGGGCCGCCGCCTCGGCCGAGAGGTCCTCGCGCCGGCGGCCCACGCCATCGGGCGGACCGTCGTTGCGGAAGCGGCGGTCCGGGCCGACGTAGCCGCCGGAGAACAGGAAGGGCCGGCCTTCCTTGGCCACCCACAGGATGCGCTCGAGCATCACCTTCGGCGCGATCGGCTTCTTGATGATGATGTGGCCGCCGCAGTCGCGGGCGCGGGCCACGTCGCTGGCCGGCGTGTGGGCGGTGGTGATCAGCACCGGCGTGTAGCAGTTGGGCTCCTTCGCCTCGGTGCGCATCCAGCGCACGAAGTCATAGCCCTGGCCCGACGGAGCGAGGCCGTCGACGATGGCGAGGTCGAGCTCGTAGTTGGTGGCGACTTCCTGGGCCTGCTCCACGGTGGTGCAGCGGTACAGCGTCTTGGCGCCCAGGCCGGTGACGATCTGGACCAGGATCGACATTCCCATCGGCGTGTCGTCCAGCAGCATGACGGCGGCGCGTTCGAGATTGAAACGCGCCCGAGAGGTGGGATCGAGCGACATAAGGACTGCGCCGGACCTCCTCGCACCGAGCCGCAATGGCGGCCCCACTGACCGGACCAGTAGGGCGGGACGCGGTTAACACGAGCTTTCCGAGAGTCGCGCCGAGCCACCACTATGAGGCGAGCTCCAAACCAGCCGGTTGTGATCTCCCCCAAAATGGGTAACCCAGCAGGATAGTTGACTCCGTCAACAAAGAGGGACCACAATTCCCGCATGACGGCACCACATGACACGGTGGCGGTCATCCGCCGCTTCAACCGGTTCTACACCCGCGCCATCGGCGTGATGGACAAGGGCCATGTGGGCAGCCCCTACACGCTGGCCGAGACACGGACGCTGTACGAGATCGCAACGGCGCCGGGCGTGACGCCCAAGGCGATCGGCGAGCGGACGGGGCTCGACCTTGGCTATCTCAGCCGTATCCTCAAGCGTCTCGAGCGGGACGGCCTGGTGCGGCGCGAACCCTCCGACGTCGACGGACGCAGCGTGGTGCTCCGGACCAGCGAAGCCGGCGCGGAACTGATGGGGGTGCTGCAGCAACGGTCGGCCGCGCATGCCGAGGGCCTCATCGCGAACCTAACGGCGGCGCAGCGAACCGAACTCACAGCGGCGCTGGGGACTGTGGAGCGACTGCTGCAGGGCGGCGTGGGGCCCGAGCCCTGGACGCTCGAGGACCCGGCGCTCGGCGACTATGGCTGGGTGGTGCAGGCGCACGGCGAGATCTATGGCCGCGAATACCAGTGGGACCATCGCTTCGAGGCGCTGGTGGCGCGCATCGTCGCCGACTTCGTGGACGAGTTCGACCCGGCGCGGGAGCGCTGCTGGATCGCCAAGCAGGGCGGCCGCAACATCGGCTCGATCTTCCTCGCCAAGGGCGAGGGGAACGTCGCCAAGCTGCGGCTGCTGCTGGTGGATCCGAGCGCCCGCGGACTGGGCGTCGGCCGGCGGCTGGTGGAGGAATGCATCGCGTTCGCGCGACAGGCCGGCTACGCCGAAATCACGCTGTGGACCCAGAGCATCCTGACAGCGGCGCGGGCGATCTACGCCCAGGCTGGGTTCCAGCTGGTGGACAGTTGGCCGAACCGCGACTTCGGAGGCTTCGGCCTCACCAGCGAGCGGTGGGACCTGAAGCTCTAGCCGGCCATCTTCTGGATGGCGGCCCACTCGCCGGGCTTCACCGGCGAGACGGACAGGCGCGACTGGCGAAGCATGACCATGTCGGACAGCGCCGGCTCGGCCTTCATTTCGGCGAGGGTGAGGGGCCGCGCGAGGGGCCGGACCGGCTCCAACTCGACCGCCACGAAGCGGCCGCTCGGATCGCTGGCGTCTGGGAAGGCCTCCTTCGACACCTTGGCGACGCCCACGACCGCCAGGCCTTCCTGCGAGTGGTAGAACAGCACCTCGTCGCCCACCTTCATGGTCTTCAGGTGCAGGGCGGCGGCGTTGTTGCGCACGCCGTCCCAGACGGTGCGCCCGTCGCGCTGCAGGTCCTCGAAGCTGTAGGTGTTGGGCTCCGACTTCACGAGCCAGTAGGCCATGGGCTGCTCCCCGCGCTTAGAGCTCCGCCAGCACCGCGTCGCCCATCTGGGCCGTGGTGAGCGAGCCTCCGATATCGGGCGTGCGGGCGCCCTTGTCGAGCGCGCGGCCGACGGCGGCGTAGAGGCGGTCGGCCAGGTCGGGCCGCTCCAGGGACCAGCGCAGGGCCATCTCCAGCGACAGGATGGCCGCCAGCGGATTGGCGATGCCTCGGCCTGCGATGTCGGGCGCCGAGCCGTGGATGGGTTCGTAGAGGCCGGGTGTTCCGGCCGCGCCGAGCGCCGCGGACGGCAGCAGGCCCAGGCCGCCCGTCAACTGCGAGGCCTCGTCCGACAGGATGTCGCCGAACAGGTTGTCCGTGAGGATGACGTCGAACTGGCGCGGGTTCTTCACGAGCTGCATGGCCGCGTTGTCGGCCAGCATGTGCTCGAGCTGGACGTCGGGGAACTCGCGCTTGTGCAGGTCGGTGACGACCTCGCGCCAGAGCAGGCCGGAATCCATCACATTGGACTTCTCGCAGCTGGTCACCTTGTTGCGACGCCCCCGCGCCAATTCGAAGGCGATGCGGCTGACCCGCTCGATCTCGGCGGTAGTGTAGACCTGGGTGTCGACTGCCCGCTTGCCGCCGCCCGGCAGCTCCTCGATGAAGCGCGGACTGCCGAAGTAGATGCCGCCCGTCAGCTCGCGGACAATCATGATGTCCAGGCCCTCGACCACCTCGCGCTTCAGCGTCGAGGCGTCGGCGAGCGGCTGGAAGCAGAGCGCCGGCCGCAGGTTGGCGAACACGCCCATGCCGGCGCGCAGCGCCAGCAGGCCGGCCTCGGGACGCTTGTCGCGGGGAACGCCCGCCCACTTGGGACCGCCGACGGCGCCCATCAGCACGGCGCGGGCGGCCTTGGCGGCGCCCAGCGTCTCGTCGGTCAGCGGGACGCCGTGGGCGTCGTAGCTCGCGCCGCCGAACGGGCCTTCTGCGATCTTCAGCTCCGGGGCCAGCGCCTCGGCCACGCGGCGCGCCTCGCGCGTCACTTCCGGCCCGATCCCGTCGCCGGGCAGGAGCAGCAGGTCGGTCACGTCTTATCCCCTGAAAGCTAGAGCGGCGTTTCGCCGGCGACCTCGTAGAGCGTGAGCCGCCGATCGGAAACCCCCAAGGCGGGCCAGCTCGCCCGCCACTCCGAGAGATGCGGCGCCTGGAAGTGGGCCTCGAGCGCGGCGCGGTCGCGCCAGGCCTCGAAGACGCGGATCAGGCCCGGATCCTCGACGTCGAGGGCATAGGAATAGACGAGGCAGCCGTCCTCGGCGCGGCTCGCCGCCAACATGCGGGTCATGTGCGGCCGGAAGGCCTCGAGGTTCTCGGGCGGCACGCGGACCGTGCCCGCGACGATGACGCTCACGCGCCCTCCAGCCAGGGTTGGGCGAGCGCGCGCTTCATCTCGTAGACGTCGATGTCGTCCTTGGCCTGCAGGGTCTCGCCGATGGCGTCGAGGCCGCGCAGCATCTTGTCCTTGCGCTGCGGATCGATGTCGAACCGGAAGACCGCGCCCGACGGCGAGGTGACGGTCTGGGCCTCGAGGTCGACGCTGACCACGTGGTTGCCGCCGCGCGCCTCGTCCATCAGCTGCTGGACCTCCTCGGCCTTCAGCACGACGGGCAAGAGGCCGTTCTGGAAGCAGTTCCCGTAGAAGATGTCGGCGAAGCTTGTGGAGATCACGCACCGAATGCCGAAATCCATCAGCGCCCAGGGGGCGTGCTCGCGCGACGAGCCGCAGCCGAAGTTGTCGCCGGCGACCAGCACGCCCGCGCCCCGGTACTCGGGCCGGTTCAGCACGAAGTCGGGTTTCTCGCGCCCCTGCTCGTCGAAGCGGAAGTCGTAGAACAGGCCGCGGGCGAGGCCTTTGCGCTCCACCGTCTTGAGGAACTGCTTGGGGATGATCTGGTCTGTGTCGATGTTGGCCAGCGGCAGCGGCGCGGCCTTGGCATCGAGCTTGGTGAAGGCTTCCATCAGGCGGTTTCCAGTGTGCGGTTCTGGGCCGGTTCGGCGCTGAGCATTAGCGTCGGCACGCCCCCCGGCGCATCGCGGACGGTGAAGACCTTGGTGCCGGGCTTGCGGCCGGTGCGGACCTCGGAGACGTCGAAGCCGGCGGCGGAGATGCGGGCCCGGGCGGCGTCGGGGTCGTCCACCCGCCAGGCGAGGCCGCCGAAGCGGTCGGGTTTGTCGGAGGCCGGCTCGCCGATCTTCGCCCCTACCTCGATGACCGCATCGCCGGCGCGGAAGAACAGCTGGCGGGCGTTCCACTGCGGGTTCTCGCGGTCGAGCCGCAGGTCGAGGCCGAGCTTGGCGCCGTAGACGGCCAGGGCGCGGTTCACATCGGCGGCGTAGACCACGACGTGGTCCAGCTTGGCGACCGGCGCGGGGACCAACGGCTGCGACAGAGGCCACGGCTGTCCATCGCGCGGCGGGGCGATCAGCAGCACTTGAAGCCCGCCAGTGTCCTCGGGCCGGGGGTTCGCGCCCAGCCAGTAGCGCTTGCGGCCGTCGTCATGGGTGGAGCGGGTGAGCGCCGGCTCGCTGGTGTGCAAGCCGCGCCGGTTCATCAGCTTGGCGAACGGCGCAAGGTCGTCCACGGACCGACCGACGGTGAAGGCGGTGGCCCAAACGCCTTCGCCGTGGCGCTCGAGGTGGGCCCGCATCCGGTCGCCGAAGGCGCCCTCGCCGTGCGGGCTGATGACGTCCAGCGCCATGTTCGGGAACTGGAACCAGGCGTGCCGCGCCCCGCCGTCGCCGCCGATCCAGTTGGGCTCGACGCCCAGCAAGCGGCGATAGCCGTCCAGGGCCGCGTCCAGGTCGCGCACGCAGAGGGCGACGTGGTCCAGGGCGGTGATCACAGGAAGTCCCGGACGTCCGCGATGTGGCCGGCGATAGCGGCGGCGGCGGCCATGGCAGGGCTCATCAGGTGGGTGCGGCCGCCGCGGCCCTGGCGGCCCTCGAAGTTGCGGTTCGAGGTGGACGCGCAGCGCTCGCCGGGCTTCAGCCGGTCCGGGTTCATGCCGAGGCACATCGAGCAGCCGGGCTCGCGCCAGTCGAAGCCTGCGGCCTTGAAGATGGCGTCGAGACCCTCGGCCTCGGCCTGTTCCTTCACGAGGCCCGAGCCCGGCACGACCATGGCGCGGACATGCGGCGCGACCAGGCGGCCGTTCAGGAAGGCATTCTGGACCACCTTGGCGGCTTCGCGCAGGTCCTCGATGCGGCTGTTGGTGCACGAGCCGATGAAGACCACGTCGATCTTGGCCTCCGTGATCGGCTGGCCGGCGGAAAGGCCCATGTACTCCAGAGCGCGCTCGGCCGACGCGCGCTTGTCGGGCGTGGCGAAGCTTTCCGGCGAGGGCACGGCGGCGGTCACCGGCACGACGTCCTCGGGGCTGGTGCCCCAGGTGACCGTGGGCGCGATCTGGGCGGCGTCGAGCACGATCTCGCGGTCGAAGCTGGCGTCCTCGTCCGTGAAGAAGGTCTTCCAGTAGTCGAGGGCCATCTCCCAGGCGCCGCCCTTAGGCGCCGCTGGCCGCCCGCGCAGGTAGTCGAAGGTCGTCTGGTCGGGCGCGACGAGGCCTGCCTTGGCCCCGCCCTCGATGGTCAGGTTGCACAGCGTCATGCGGCCTTCCATCGACAGCGCCCGGACGGCGGAACCGGCGTATTCGATGACGTAGCCGGTGCCGCCGGCCGTGCCGATCTCGCCGATGACGGCGAGCGCGAAGTCCTTGGCGCCGACGCCGGGCGCGGGCTGGCCTTCGATGCGGACGCGCATGTTCTTCGCCTTCTTCTGGCGAAGGGTCTGGGTGGCAAGGACGTGCTCCACCTCGGACGTGCCGATGCCGTGGGCCAGCGCCCCGAACGCCCCGTGGGTCGAGGTGTGGCTGTCCCCGCAGACGATGGTCATCCCCGGCTGGGTGCGGCCCTGTTCGGGACCCACGACGTGGACGATCCCGTTGCGGATGTCGCCCATCGGGAAGAACTCGATGCCGTGCTCGGCGACGTTGCGCCCCAGGGTCTGGAGCTGGAGGCGCGCCTCCTCGTCGGCGACGGCGTCGACCCCCAGCGCCTGGCCTTCGGTCGGGACGTTATGGTCGGCCACGGCGAGGGTGCGGTCCGGCCGCCGCACCGGGCGGTTCGCGGCGCGAAGGCCGGCGAACGCCTGCGGCGTGGTCACCTCGTGGATCAGGTGCAGGTCGATGTAGAGGATCGCCTCGCCGTCCTGTTCGGCGACGACATGGGCGTCCCAGATCTTGTCGTAGAGCGTCTTGCCGGGCATGGGCCGCATGTAGGTCCGCGGACCCGCGCACGTCTAGTGCTGCGATGCCGCAATCGACGCGCAGTTGCAGCAAGATTGTGCCCCGGCCGCAGGACCTAGGCATTTTGCGCCGTTACGGCTTGGGTTATGCATGCGCGCATGCCTGGGACGCCGGATTGGGATTTGTTGCAGAGCCTGCACGCGGTGCTGGAGGCGGGGAGCTTCTCGGCCGCGGCCCGGCTGCGCCGGCTGACCCAGCCGACCCTGGGCCGGCACATCGACCAGCTGGAGCGCCAGCTGGGCGCGCCGCTATTCCTGCGCAGCCCCCGTGGCCTGCAGCCGACGGATCTGGCCCTCGCGCTGGCCCCGCACCTGGCTGACATGGCCGCGGCGGCGGGCGCGGCCGGCCGGGACGCGGCGGGGGCGGCCGACGAGGCGTCCGGCGTGGTGCGCGTCGCCGCCAGCGAGATCATGGGCGTCGAGGTTCTGCCGCCGATCCTGGCGCGCTTCCGCCAAGTCCATCCTGGCATCGACGTCGAAGTGGCCGTCTCGAACAAGCTGGAAGACCTGTCGCGCCGCGATGCGGACATCGCCGTGCGCATGGCGCGGCCGACGCAGAACGCGATCGTGGCCAAGAAGGTGGGCGATGTCGGCTTCGGCTTCTACGCCACCCAGGACTACCTCGACCGGCACGGCGTTCCGGCCAGCCTTGAGGATCTCGAAGCCCACGCCCTGATCGGCTACGACCGCCAACCGCCGCCGAAGGTGGACCTGGACATCGGCCGTCCGATCACCCGGGACATCTTCTCGCTGCGCACCGATAGCGACGCCGCCCAGCTGGCGCTGCTACGCGCGGGCTTCGGCGTCGGCGTCTGCCAGCACCAGATCGCTCGCCGCGCAGGACTGGTGCGCGTGCTGCCCACGACCCTGAAGTTCCGCCTCGACATCTGGATCTGCATGCATGAGGCCCTGCGCAGCAATCCGCGCATGCGGCTGATGTTCGACCACCTGGCCGCAGAACTCGGCGCCTACGCCGCCGAAGCGGGGCGCGACTAGCGCTTGGGCGTGTAGATCAGGTTCGACCCGCCCGTGGCGACCAGGCGCCCATCCTCAGTCCAGAGGCGGCCGCGGCCGTGGATCAGACCGGCGCGGGCGGTGTCCGAGACGGCGTCCAAAAGCAGCCATTGTGCGCCGCGGGGCGGTTCATGGAACCATACGGTGAGATCGAGGCTGGGGGCGATGTAATCCGGCGCCTGCGCGCGGCCGCGGTGGTGGGTTGGCCACAGCAGGGTGTCGATCAGCACGACCGCGGGCGCGAACGCCGCGAAAGCGTCGTCGCCTGGATCGAAGCCCGGGAAGTTGAACCACTCCACCAGCGTGGCGGGCCGCGCGGTGCGGGGCGCCTCGAACGGCTGCCAGGACAGCGGCTTGACGTCGATGTTGGTCCAGAAGACGTGCGGCTCGGGTGCGGCGTCGCCATAGTGCTCGACCACGTGCTGGCGGAAGGTCTTCAGTGCGGCGGGTGGCGGCGCGTCGGGCATCTCCGCCTCGGCGGTCTCCGGACCGTCGTCACGGGCGACGCTCCAGACCTGCGCCTGCAGGAAGACCTTCTCCTGCTGGATGAGCTCGACGTTCAGCAGCCAGGCGCTGCGGCCCTGCTTCACGGGCGTCACCCGGCACTCGGTCTCGCCGAAGCCGCCCACTGACACGTACTGGACGCTGAGGCTCGCGGGCCGGTGGCCCGGAGGTGCGACGAGCCCCGCGGCGCGTAGCGCGATGGCCGACACATAGCCGCCGTTCGGGCCCCAAACCTCCCAGTCGCGCGAAACGTCTGCGACGAGGCGGTCGCCCTGCCGCGATACCTGGGTGTCGACGTGCAGCAGTCCCATTCCGGCCCTCCCGACGCGGAAGCGCAGGAGTAGCGCGGCCGGACGGCCGCCGCCTAGGGTCGAAAGAACACGGTTCCGCCTACGAAAACGGCGGCCGGATTGCTCCGGCCGCCGCTCGTGAAATCTGATGTGCGGGAAGCTTAGGCTTCCGGCGTCTCGGTGGGTTCGTCCTTCGCCGCGGCCGTCATCTGGCGCTCGGCGATCCGGGCCGACTTACCGCGGCGGTCGCGCAGGTAGTACAGCTTGGCGCGACGGACGACGCCACGGCGCTTCACCTCGATCGACTCGATCATCGGCGACATCACCGGGAACAGGCGCTCGACGCCTTCGCCGAACGAGATCTTGCGGACCGTGAAGCTCTCGTCGATGCCCTGGCCGGCGCGGGCGATGCAGACGCCTTCGTAGGCCTGCACGCGTTCACGGTCGCCTTCCTTGATGCGGACGTTCACGCGCACGGTGTCGCCGGGGCGGAATTCCGGAATCTTGCGTTGGGCCAGGAGGCGGTCGGCCTCTTCCTTGCGGAGCTGTTCGATCACGTTCATCGTCGTCTTCCTTACTGGGCTTTACTCGCCCTTTGCCTGTTGATTGGCGGAAGCCTTCGCCCAGAGGTCTGGACGCCGCTCCCGCGTGGTGACTTCGCGCTGTTCCTGGCGCCAGCGGCGGATCGCCGCGTGATTGCCCGAAAGCAGCACTTCGGGGATCTCGAGCCCTTCGAACGTCCGCGGCCGGGTGTACTGCGGATGCTCGAGGAGACCGTCCTCGAAACTCTCTTCACTTAAACTCTCGGCCTGGCCCAACACACCGGGCACCAGCCGTACGCACGCTTCGATCGCCACCATCGCCGCCGCCTCGCCGCCGGCGAGAACCGCGTCTCCAACGGAGACCTCCTCGAACCCGCGGGCGTCCAGCACCCGTTGGTCCACCCCTTCGAACCGACCGCACAGGACGATCAGCCCCGGCCCTTCGGCCCATTCCCGCACGCGCGCCTGGGTCAGGGGCCGGCCCCTGGCGCTCATGTACAAAAGCGGCCGTCCGCGCCGCTCCACGCTGTCCAGCGCAGAGGCGATCACGTCGGCCCGCATAACCTGTCCAGGACCGCCACCCGCAGGGGTGTCGTCGAGGAAGCCGCGCTTATCCTTGGAAAACCCCCGAATGTCCACCGTTTCCAGGGACCACAGGTTCGCCTCGCGCCAGGCCGTGCCGACGAGCGATACGCCCAGCGGTCCGGGGAAGGCGTCCGGAAACATGGTCAGCACGGTGCAGTCGAAGGACATGGCGGCCTGCTAGGGGCGCAAGGCGGCCGCGGCGTCAACCCTTGCCGCGACCGCCACCGCCGCGTATCGCGGCATCCATGAGCGAGACCGACGCCCAAGACGAGACCCTGGTCGAGACGCTGCAGCTGGAGCGGATCGAGGAGAACCTGTTCCGCGGGACCTCGCCCGACACCGCGCCCGGACGCATCTTCGGCGGCCAGGTGATCGCCCAGTCGCTGCTGGCGGCGTACGAGACGGTCGAGGCCCGGGTCTGCCACTCGCTGCACTGCTATTTCATCCGGCCGGGGGATCCGACCACGCCGATCGTCTTCGAGGTGGACCGCTCGCGCGACGGCGGCAGCTTCACGACGCGGCGCGTGGTGGCGGTCCAGCGCGGCAAGCAGATCTTCAACCTGGCCGCCTCTTTCAAGGACCCCGAAGAGGGCTTCCACCATCAGGCCGACATGCCGCCGGGTCCGCACTGGAGCGAGCTGCCCGACCAGCACGAGGTGCTGCGCGAACTCATGAAGGACGCGCCCGAGCAGGCGAAGCGCTGGATCTCGCGGCCCATGCCGATCGAGATGCGCTCGAAGGACGCCCGCACCTACTGGATGGACGGGCCGAAGGAGCCCGCGTCGCAGAACTGGTTCCGCTGCCGAACGCCGATCGGAGACGATCCGCGCATGCACCAGGTGATCCTGGCCTACGCCTCGGACATGAACCTGCTGTCGACCGCCATGCGACCGCACGGCGTGCATTGGCAGACGCCGGGCTTCCAGTCGGCGAGCCTCGACCACGCCATGTGGTTCCACAAGCCGACGGATTTCAACCAGTGGCACCTCTACGCCCACGACAGCCCGTCGGCCGCGGACGGCCGGGGCCTGATCCGCGGCGCGATCTACGCCGAGGACGGCACCCTGGTGGCCAGCGTCGCCCAGGAAGGCCTTATGCGGATGCGTAACGACAAGTAGCGCCACCTCTTCCCACCGGCCGCCGTCCGGCGTAATGGCGTCCGCCTTCGCAGTTGCAGCAAAGTCCGGCGGCCATGGATACCCAGACCCTCATGCAGGCGCTCAAGCTGGAGCGGCTTGAGGTGAACCTCTTCCGAGGGACGACGCCTGACGAAGAGTCGCGGATGCGCATCTACGGCGGCCAGGTGATCGCCCAGTCGCTGCTGGCGGCCTACGAGACGATCGAGGACCGCATCTGCCACTCGCTGCACTGCTACTTCATCCGGCCGGGCGATCCGAACGTGCCGATCATCTTCGAGGTGGACCGTTCGCGCGACGGCGGCAGCTTCACGACGCGCCGGGTCATCGCCGTCCAGCACGGCCAGCAGATCTTCAACCTGGCCGCCTCGTTCCAGGTGGAGGAGGAGGGCTTCGAGCACCAGTCCGAGATGCCGCCGGCGCCGCACTGGGACGAGGTGGAGGACGACCGGGTCGCCCAGCTGCGGCTGGCGGAGAAGCTGCCGGAGGACCAGCGCGAGTGGCTCGAGCGGCCGCAGCCGATCGAGATGCGGACCGTCGGCGGCCGCTTCGACATGCGCCGGCCCGAGAAGCTGGCGCCGGTGCAGCAGGTGTGGTTCCGGGCGAAGGACCCGATCGGCTCAGCCACCCGCATGCACCAGGTGATCCTGGCCTACGCCTCGGACATGAGCCTGCTCGGCACCAGCCTTCGGCCCCACGCGGTGAACTGGCGCACGCCGGGCATGCAGACGGCGAGCCTCGACCACGCCATGTGGTTCCACCGGCCGACCGACTTCAACGAGTGGCACCTGTACCACCAGGAGGCGCCGTCGGCGTCCGGCGGCCGCGGCTTCAACCTGGGCTACATCTATCGCGCCTCGGACGGCGCGCTCGTGGCGAGCTGCGCGCAGGAAGGTCTGATGCGGCTGCGGAAGCCGAAGGCTTAAGGCCTACTCCACCTCGTCCGGCGGAACCGCGATGACGATCCCCTCAGCCAGTTTCACCTCGGGCACGGCCTCGCGGGTGAAGGGCAGGTACCAGCTGGCGCCCTGCGGGGGCTCGACCTCCAGCAGGTCGCCGGCGCCGAAGTCCTGGACATTCTTGATGCGGCCCAGCGGCTCGCCGTCGGCCGTGACGACCGAAAGCCCGATCAGGTCGGTGACGTAGAACTCGTCCTCTTCGGGTTCGGGCAGGACGTCGCGCGGGACGAACAGCTTCAGCCCACGCAGCGCCTCGGCCTGCTCTCGCGTCTCGACTTCCCTGGCGCGCACGACAAGGCCGCCCTTCGCAGGGCGGCCCGAGAGCAGCGTCAGGGCGGGCTGGCCGTCCTCACGCTTCATGTCGCGATAGTCCAGCAGGGCCGACGGATCGGCCGTGAAGCTGGTGATGCGGACCTCGCCGCGGACGCCGAAAGCGCCCGCGACGCGGCCGACGAGGATCAGGCTGTCGCCCACCTCGCGGACTTAGGCCTGCTCTTCGCCTTCGGCGGCCGGAGCGGCCTCTTCGGCGGCGGGCGCCTCTTCAGCAGCCGGAGCTTCTCCCGCGGCGGCTTCGGCGGCCGGGGCGGCCTCTTCAGCCGGAGCGGCTTCCGCAGCCGGAGCTTCTTCGGCGACCGGCTCTTCGGCCGGCGGGGCGGCGGCGGCTTCAGCCGCGGCGGCGGCGCGGTCGGCTTCGCGCTGGGCGCGCTCTTCCGCACGTTCCTTGGCCTTCGTGCCCGGCTCGCCCTTCTTCGGGTTGTTGCCGGCGGTCCACTGGGTGATGCCCAGCTTCGACAGCTCGCGGGCGACGCGGTCGGTCGGCTGGGCGCCCTTGCCGAGCCACTCCTGGATACGCTCTTGCTTCACGATGATCCGGTTCGGATCGTCCTTCTTCAGCAGCGGGTTGTACGAGCCGACCTTCTCGATGAAGCGGCCATCGCGCGGCGAGTGGCTGTCGGCGACGACGATCGAGTAGTAGGGGCGCTTCTTGGCGCCGCCACGGGCGAGACGGATCTTCAGCATTGTCGTTAGTCCTTGGTCTGAAAGCTATTTCTTGAAGGGATTGAAGCCCGGCGGCAGGCCGCCGCCGAGGCCGGGAAGTTTCAGGGCGCCGCCGGGGCCAGAGCCGAGCTGCTTCTGGAGCTCTTCCATCTGCTCCGGGCTCGGCATCTTGCCGCCGCCGAGCTGGGCCAGCTTGCCTAGGTCCATGTTGCCGCCACCGAGCATCTTGGCCATCTGGCCGAAGCCCTTGCCGCCGTTCTTGGACAGCATCTTGAAGGCGTCGGCCATCTGACGGTGCTGCTTCAGCACGCGGTTGACCTCGGCCACGTCGACGCCGGCGCCGGCAGCGATGCGTCGCTTGCGCGAGGCGGCCAGGATCTCCGGCTTCCTGCGCTCGGCCTTGGTCATCGAGGAGATGATCGCGATCTGGCGGTCGAAGGTCTTGTCGCTGATTCCGCTCTCGGCGATCTGCTTCTTCATCTTCTGGACGCCGGGCAGCATGCCCATCAGGCCTTCCATGCCGCCCATGCGCTTCATCTGCTTGAGCTGCTCGGCCATCATGTCGAGGTCGAACTGGCCCTTGGCCAGCTTCTTGGCCATCGCCTCGGCGCGTTCGACGTCGAGGTCTTGGGCGGCCTTCTCGACGAGGGCGACAACGTCGCCGCGGCCGAGGATCCGGCCGGCCACGCGATGCGCGTCGAAGGCGTCCAGGCCGTCAATCTTCTCGGAGACGCCCAGGAACTTGATCGGCAGGCCGGTGACGGCGCGCATCGACAGGGCGGCGCCGCCGCGGCCGTCGCCGTCGGCCCGGGTCAGCACCAGGCCGGTCAGCGGCAGGCGCTCGTGGAAGGCCTTGGCGGTGCGCACCGCGTCCTGGCCGGTGAGGGCGTCGGCGACCAGCAGGGTCTCGGAGGGGTTCGAGATCTTCGCGATCTCGGCCGCCTCGCTCATCATCGCCTCGTCCAGCGTCGTGCGGCCGGCGGTGTCGAGGATAAGGACGTCGTAGCCCTGGAGCTTGGCCGCCGACAGCGCCCGCCGGGTGATGTCGGGGGCGGACTGGCCCGGCACGATCGGCAGGCTGTCGACGCCGGCCTGCGTGGCCAGCATGGCCAGCTGCTCCATCGCCGCCGGACGGCGGGTGTCGAGCGAGGCCAGGAGGACCTTCTTGCGCTCCTTCTGAAGGCGCAGCGCGAGCTTGCCGGCGGTGGTCGTCTTGCCCGAACCCTGCAGGCCCGACATCAGGATCACGGTCGGCGGGTTCGACGACAGGCGCAGGCCTTCCGGCTCCCCGCCGCCGCCCAGCATCTCGACAAGGCCGTCATAGGTGATCTTGATCACCTGGTCGGCGGGCTTCACTGAGCGGATCACCGCCTCGCCGGTGGCGCGCTCCTTCGCCTTCTCGATGAACTCACGGACGACGGGCAGGGCGACGTCGGCCTCGAGCAGGGCCACGCGCACCTCACGCATCACCTCGTCGATGTCCTTCTCGGACAGTACGCCGCGACCGGAGAGCCGGTCGAAGACGGATGTCAGCCGATCAGAAAGCGCGTCGAACAAATCCAACTCCTATGGCCCAAACGCAGTCGACCCCCGTGGACGATTGCGTCGACGGGGGGCCTCGCCGCCCTCGTCCCAGATGAGGTCCTGGGGGTCGTGGCGGTAGAGGGCGCTGACCGAGATCAGGCCGGAAGGGCGCGCTTATGCGCCTGTGGAGAACTTCGAGTCAAGAAAACCCGTTCTGCGGCCATGAACGAAACCGACCTTCTCTGGGATCTGGAGCGACGGTTCTGGCTGGACGGGCCGGAACATTATCGGGCGGGGTTGGACCCTGCGTGCGTCATGGTGTTCCCGTTCGGCGTGCTGGCGGGCGAGGCCATACTGCAGAGCCTCGAAGGCGCGCCACGCTGGGCCGCGGTGGAGATGACGGGGCGGCAGGCCGCCCGGCCGACCGACGACCTGGCCGTGCTGGCCTATCGGGCGACCGGCCGCCGCGACGGCGCGGCGGACTATGCGGCGTGGTGCAGTTCGACCTACCGACGGGACGGCCCGCGGTGGCGCCTGGTGCAGCACCAGCAGACGCCGGCCTAGCACGTCCGAAAGCCGCCAGCGGTTATCGGCGAACGCCACTATCTTGGCCCCATGACACAATACGCCCTGTTTGAAACCGCGATTGGTTGGGCTGGGATCGCGTGGAACGAGGCCGGGCTCGTGGCCTGCCATCTGCCCGAGCGGGACGCCGAGACCGCCCGGCGCGGGTTTCTGCGCCGCTTCCCCGACAGCGTCGAAGCCGAGCCGCCAGCCGAGCTCAGCCCGACGATCGACGGCATCCGGGCATTGATGCGGGGCGAGAAGGCGGACCTTTCGCGCGCTCCGCTGGACCTGTCCTGGACGCCGGAGTTCCACGCGCGTGTCTACGAGATCGCTCGCGGCATCCCGCCCGGCGAGACCCTGACCTATGGCGAGATCGCCGAGAGACTGGGCGACAAGCTGCTGGCGCGCGACGTCGGCCAGGCGCTGGGCAAGAACCCCTGGCCGATCGTCGTGCCCTGCCATCGCGTGACCGCAGCCGGCGGCAAGCCGGGCGGTTTCTCGGCGCGAGGCGGCGTCAACACGAAGCTGAAGCTGCTGGCGATCGAAGGCGCCCCGGCCGCGGCGCAGGGCGACCTGTTCGCCTGACGTCAGTGGGCGCGCAGGACGTCCGAGTGGCGGGCTGCTGCGGCGGCGAGCCGGCCGCTCGCGCCGTCCAGGCTGTCGCGCAGGAAGCCGTCCACGAGATCGGCGGCCGTCTTGAGCGCGGCGCGCGTCGGCAAGCGTCCTCCGAAGACTTTGCGAAGCAGCGGGCGCGCCGGCGGCGCGAAGAACAACTCGGCGTCGGTGAAGCTGTAGTGGTTCGTGCCCAGGATCTCGAAGCGAGCGCCCGGCGTGCGGCTTCCGGCAAGCAGCCCCCGGACCCTCGATCCGTAGAGCGCTGGATGTCGGGTGACCGCGTGGTCGCTCTCGATCACCAGGAACGGCCTGTCGAGCCGCGCGCGCTCGACCCCTCCATACGGCATACCGTCAAGGTTGGCGCCCGCCCTCACACGCGGGTCCTGCGACAACGCGAGCGCCGCCGTCGCCCCTCCGAACGAGTGGCCGATGACTGCGACCCGCTCGAGGT
>NZ_JAPSKZ010000030.1:0-26685 GCF_031181185.1 Phenylobacterium sp.
TCGAGGCCCGAACCTTCGCGGGCTCGTACAAGGGCGTGACCGACATCGTCACCAAGTACGTCTGGCCCACGCCCGCGCGGATCGTCACCCGGTGGTGCGCCGAGGCCAAGCTGACGCCGAACATGGTGACCTTCGCGGGCTTCCTGCTGGTGCTGGCAGCGTTCTGGCTGTTCTGGATCGGCGAGTTCGGCTGGGGGCTGCTGGCCGGCTGGATCATGACCTTCCTGGATACGGTGGACGGCAAGCTCGCCCGCACCACCATGACCTCGTCCAAGTGGGGCAACGTCTTCGACCACGGGATCGACCTGATCCACCCGCCCTTCTGGTGGTGGGCCTGGTACGTGGGCTGCTTCCAGGTGGGCTTGCCGCCGCCGTTCCCCGAGCTGACGCTGGGCGTGATCCTCGCGGGCTATGTGCTGCAGCGGGTGGAGGAGGGCGTGTTCATGCGCCTGTTCGGCTTCCACGTGCACAGCTGGCGGCCGTTCGACAGCTTCTTCCGCCTGATCACGGCGCGCAGAAACCCCAACATGATCATCCTCACCCTGGCCTGGCTGGTCGGCCAGCCGGGCTGGGGGCTGTTCCTGGTCGGTGTCTGGACGGGGATCTGCCTGCTGGTGCACGCGGTGCAGGTCGTGCAGGCCATGGCCATGCCGAAGGGCCAGGTCGTCTCCTGGCTGTCGCGGTGATCCGCGCCGGCGTCATCCGCAACCTGAAGAGCCACCGCAACCAGGCGGGGCCGCGGGCGGCTGCGCCGCCGGGCGTGCTGGAGGCCGTGCCGGAGGAGCCCGACGACCTGTACGAGGCGCTGGCCTGGTTCGCGAAGTCGGGCGTCGATCTGGTGGTCATCGACGGCGGCGACGGCACCGTGCGCGACGTGCTGACCCGCGCGCCCAAGGCCTACGGCGACAACCTGCCCACCTTCGGCGTGATCCCGAACGGCAAGACCAATGCGCTGGCTCTCGACCTCGGCGTGCCGCTGGGAACGCCGGTGCGGGCGATGCTGGCCGCGGCCCGCGATCCCGCCAAGCGCAAGCGGCGCGCCTGCCTCGAGGTGGTGCGACCAGGGCAGGCGTTCCCCGAACACCGCGGCTTCCTGTTCGGCATGGGCGCGTTCGTGCGGGGCACCGAACTTGCCCAGAAGACCCACGGCCTGGGCTTCTTCGACAACGCCGCGGTGGCCATGACCATCCTGGGCGCGGCGGCCAAGACGTTGGCCGGCGGCGCGGATGATCCGTGGCGGCGCGGCGAGGCGGCGACGCTGGCGCTGGGCGACGCCGATCCCGAGACCCGACAGTGGTTCCTGATGCTGGCCGCGACGCTGAAGCGCTTCCCCCTGGGCCTGAAGCCGTTCGGGCCGCCCCACGAGGGGCTGAAGGTGCTGGCGGTCGAGGCCCCGCCCCGCAAGCTGCCGGCGGCGGTGCCGACGATCCTGTCGGGCTCGGAGGCCGCGTGGCTGGAGCGGGCGGGGTACCGTCGGCGGGACGTGGCGCAGATGGCCCTGTCGTTCGACGGCGGCTTCACCCTGGATGGAGAGATCTATCCTGGCGGCGAGCTGACCGTGCGACAGGGGCCGGACCTGGAGTTCGTGGTCACGTGAGCGGCCCGCTAGAGGCCCTGGTCGCCGAGGAGCTGGCCCGGCCGCAGCCCGAGGCGGTGACGGCGTTCGCAAGCCGTTTGGCGGACCCGGCCCGGGACGTGGCGGTGCTCTACTACGGATCCACACTCCGAACCGGCGACCTCTCGGGCCTGCTCGACTTCTATGTGCTGACGAAGCGGCCACACCGGCGCGGCCTTCGTGGGGCGGTCGAGCGCGTCCTGTGGCCCGAGGTGAGCTACCACGAGTTCGAGGGGCTGAAGGCCAAGGTTGCGACCCTGCCGCTGGCGGTTTTCCGCCGCGCCGCCGAGGGCCGGACGCTCGACACGACGATCTGGGCGCGTTTCGTGCAGCCGGCGGCGATCGCCTGGTCGGGCGGGGACGACGCGGCGGTCGTGGGCGCGGTCGCCGAGGCGGTGAAGACCGCCTCGACGTACGCCGCGGCGCTGGGCCCGGGTCAGGGCCCGGCCGAGGCCTACTGGTCGGCGCTGTTCAGACGGACATACGCCGCGGAGTTCCGGGTGGAGAGCCTGGACCGAGCCGACACGGTGCTGGGCCCGAACGCGGCGCGGTTCGCCCGCATCCTGCCGGTGGCCTGGATGGCGGCCGGCGTGGATTTCTCGGAAATGGCGGGGACCTACTGGCCCAAGAAGAAGGGTCTGCCCGGATGGGGCCTGCGCTCGGCCATGGGCAAGCCGCTGAACCTCGCCCGGCTGGCGAAGGCGGCGTTCACCTTCGACGGCGCGGCGCGGTACGCGGCCTACAAGATCGAGAAGCACACAGGCGTGGCGCTGGAGGTCACGCCGTTCCGCGAGCGCCACCCGATCCTGGCGGCGCCCGGCGTGCTGTGGACCCTAAGGCGCGAACGTCAGGCGGTGGCGCGGCGGCGCGCCGGCAGCAGCCCGAATTCCTGACCCAGCTGCTCGAAGACGCTGAGGACGGCGTCGATCTGCTCGGGCGTGTGGGCCGCGCTGACGCTGGAGCGCAGCAGCGACTTGTTGTCGGGCGTGGCCGGCGGGATGGCCAGGTTCAGGTACACGCCGTTCTGCAGCAGCGCGTTCCACATGCCGACTGCGGTCGCCTGGTCGGGCATCTCGACGGCCGTGATCGGGCTGGCGTGCGGGCCAACCGAATAGCCCATGTCGCGCAGCCCTTCGTACAGCCGGTCGGCGTTGGCCGACAGACGCGTGCGCAGGCTGGCGTCCTCCTCGAGGCGCTTCAGCGCTTCGAGGGTGGAGGCGATCACCGCCGGCGGCAGCGAGGCGGTGAACATGTAGGGTCGGCTGACGATGCGCAGCAGGTCGAAGTTCTCTTCGTCCGAGACGAGGAAGCCGCCCACCGAGCCCAGGCTCTTGGAGAAGGTGCCGACGATGAAATCGACGCCGTCCTCGACGCCGGCCGCCTCGGCCAGGCCGCGGCCCTTCTCGCCCAGCACGCCCATGGAGTGGGCTTCGTCCACCAGCAGGTAGCCGCCCATCTCGCGCTTGACGTCGACGAACTCCTTCAGCGGGGCCACGTCGCCGATCATGGAATAGATGCCTTCCACGACGATCAGGCGGCCGCCCGGCGCGTCGCCGAGGCGGCGCAGGCGCTTGTAGAGGTCCTCGGGATCGTTGTGGCGGAAGCGGATGACCTCGGCGCCGGAGAGCTTGGCCGCATCATAGATCGAGGCGTGGCTGTCGGCGTCCAGGATCAGGTGGTCGCCGCGGCCGACCAGGCCCGAGATCGAGCCCAAGTTGGCCTGATAGCCAGTGGTGAACACCATGGCGTGCTTGCGGCCGTAGAACTTGGCGAGCGCCTGCTCGAGCGCCGCGTGGCCCTGGAAGGTGCCGTTGGCGAAGCGCGACCCGGTCGTGCCCGTGCCCCACTGGCGCACCGCCTCGGCCGACGCGTCGATGCAGTCGGGGTCGAAGGTCAGGCCCAGGTAGTTGTTGGTGCCGAGCAGGATGACCGGCTTGCCGTTCAGCACGCCCTCGGTGGGCGAGGTCACGGCTTCGAACCGCACGTTGGACGGATCGGCGCCGACCGCACGGATGGCGTCCAGCGGGGCGCGATAGCCCAGATGCTTGTCGAGCAGCCCCATTCTTAAGCCTTCATCCGCAGCTTGTTGATCAGGTCGGACAGGTCGCCCACGGTCTGGACGGTCGCCAGGCGGTCGAGGGGAATCGACAGGTCGAATCTGTCCTCGAGCTCCATCACGATGTTCATGAGGGCCAGCGAGTCGACGGCGAGGTCACGGGCGATATCGGTCTCGGGGGTCACGTTCACCGGGCGCTGAAGCACGGTCTCAGCCGCTTTCGCGACTTCGCGGACGGTGAGATCCGTCGCGAGTTCAACCATCTCGTAGCCCCCAACCTAAGTACAAAAACACGTGCACAGCGGCGGTACCTAAGCACGTTGGCCTAGGATTTCTACCTTCCGCTGCGCCGCACGTCACAAAACCGCAGCTAATGTTTCATCCAGGACGCGGCCCGGTACCACCGCACCGTGTCGGCAAATCCGTCCGACAACGTGTGGATGGGCTCCGGCAAACCCGCCACGCGCTCAAGCGGAGCGATGGACCAGTCCGAATGCAGCAGTTCACGCGCCTTGCCCGAGGTCAGCATCGGATTGGCCCCGAGCACGGCTCTGAAATCATTTGTGATTCCCACCAGGCGCACCAGCGCCTTCGGCATGGGCGCCAGACGCGGACTGCGGCCGCAGGCGCGGGCGGCTTCGGCCATGAGTTCGCGCCACAGGTAGCCGTCGGGCCGCGAGTCGCTGAGCGCCACCGGGCGGCCTGCTGGACGGGCGGCGAGCGCGGCGATCTGGCGCGCCGCATCCTCCACGTGGATCATGCCGACGCGGGCGGTTTCGCTGAGCACCGGCAGGATGGGGAGCGAATCGGCGGCCTGGAACACCGGCAGCAGCTCGCGGTCGCCGGGGCCGTAGATGGCGGGCGGGCGGGCGACCGTCAGGCGCGGGCCGAGCACGGCGGACATGGCGTCCTCGGCGGCGCGCTTGCTGGCGGCGTATTGGGAGAGCTGGGGCTCGCGGGCGGCGAGGCTGGAGACCAGCACGACGTGGCCGACGTGGTGGGCGGCTTCGGCGAGGCGGCGCGCGCCTTCGCGGTTCACGGCGGCGAACTCGCGGGCGCTGCGGGCCTTCACCAGCGCCGCGCCGTGGATCACCGCATCCGCGCCGCGGCAGAGGGCGGCGAGCGCGCGGTCGTCGGAGAGGTCGCCCAGCACGACCTGCGGTTCGAGCCCGGCCCAGCAGGGATCGACGGGGTCGCGGCGGGCGAGGATGCGGACGCGCCAGCCCGCTTCGGCCAGGGCGCGCACGATCCGCCGGCCGAGGAAGCCCGTCGCGCCGGTGACGGCGGCGAGCTTCAGGCGGGCTCCTCCGCCTTGAAGGCGCCGGCGAGGTAGAGGGCGCGGGCCTTGGAGCGGGAGAGCTTGCCGGACGAGGTCTGGGGCAGGGCGTGGGCGCCGACCAGCTCGACCTGCGCCTCGACGCCGTGGCGGGCGCGGAGCAGGGCTGCGACATCGTCCGCGAGCGCCTGGCGGGCGTCGCGATCGCTGACCCGGGCCTGCACCAGGACCACCAGCTGCTCGCCCTCGTCGCGGTCGACGGAGAAGGCCGCCACATCGCCGCTGCGCAGCTTCTCAATCTCGGATTCCGCAGACCATTCAAGGTCTTGCGGCCAGACGTTGCGACCGTTCAGCAGGATCAGATCCTTGGCCCGGCCGGTCGGCACGATCTCGCCATCGATCAGGAAGCCCAGGTCGCCGGTGTCCAGCCAGCCGTCCGCCGACAGCACGGCGGCGGTCGCTTCGGGGTTGGCGAAGTACTCGCGCATCAGGCCGGGCCCGCGGGCGAAGATGCGGCCGATCTGGCGCTCGGGCAGGACGGCGCCGGCCTCGTCGCGGACCTGCAGCTCGTGCTGAGGCAGGGCGGGGCCGCAGCGGACGAAGGCGCGGGTGCGGCCCGCGGACTCCGCGGCGGCCGCGACGCCGTCGCGCTCCATGCGGTCGACGTCCAGAACGTCGTAGCGGAGACCCTGGCCCAGCGGCGACATCGACAGGCCAAGGGTCGCCTCCGCCATGCCGTAGCTGGCGACGAAGGCCTCCTGGCGGAAGCCGGCGGGCGCATAGCGCTCGGCGAAGTTCAGCAGCGGGGTCGGACGGACCATGTCGCCGCCGCAGCCGGCGACGCGCCAGGCGGAGAGGTCGAGGCCTTCGCGGGACCCGTCGCCGCGGCGGGCGCAGAGCTCATAGCCGAAGGTCGGGCTGTACGAGATCGTCGCCTTGTTCTTGGACATCAGGTCGAGCCAGAGCAGCGGCCGGCGGACGAAGGCGCCCGTCGGCATCAGGTCGATCGACATCTGGGCCGACAGCGGCATCAGCAGGAAACCGACCAGGCC
The DNA here is from genome assembly GCF_031181185.1 of Phenylobacterium sp. Classification (GTDB taxonomy): domain Bacteria; phylum Pseudomonadota; class Alphaproteobacteria; order Caulobacterales; family Caulobacteraceae; genus Phenylobacterium. The sequence goes on from NZ_JAPSKZ010000030.1 coordinate 6,000, forward strand.
CATGTCGTGGTAGAGCGGCAGCCACGACAGCGCGCGGTCCGCCGGCGTCACCTGCAGGCCGCCCTGGGTCGAGGCCAGCGCATTGGCCATGAGCGCCCGATGGGTGCAGAGCACGCCGGTCGGGTGACGCGTGCTGCCCGACGAGAACTGGACGTAGCAGGGATCGTCCGCGACGGGAGCGGGCAGGTCGGCGGCGGGCGCCTCCGGCAGGTCCTGGACGCGGGCGACGAGACCGGCGCCGGCGACCTTGGCGGCGTCCTGCAGCCAGGGGATCAGCGCCTCGGGGCCGAAGACGGCCGACGCCTTGGCCGAGCCCAGCATGCGGCCGATCTGCTCGACATAGGCTTCGCGGCCGCCCAGCGGCGCCGGCAGCGGCAGCGGGGCCGGCGTGATGCGGGCGTACTGGCAGGCGAAGAAGGCGACCACGAAATCGGTGTCGGTCTCGGCCACCAGGCCCACGCGGTCCAGCGGCTTCAGGCCGGCGGCCAGCAGGCGGGCGGCGAGCGCCCGGGCGCGCGCGCGCAACTCGGCGTAGGGCAGGGCCAGCATCAGCTCGCCGCGCAGGCCGTAGAGGTTCACCCCCGTCGGGCCGCCGGCGGCGAAATCCAGGGCTTCGGTCAAGGTGGCGAAGCCGCCCTGGCGGAACGGGCGGTCCGGAGCTGTCGGAGTGGGGATCACGCTTCGCCTTTCAGACTGTCGTCGGACTCGGAGGCAGGCGGCGTCCCCCTCTGCCGAGTCCCATTCTCTCGCAAGATGAACCAGAGCAGGCCCAGGGCAAGGGCGGCGGCCGCCCCGACCAGGCCTGCGCCGGCTCCTGTAAGGCCGAATGCGCGCACGAGGAAGGGGAGTGCGACAAGGAAGGCCGCGCCGACCGCCAGCCGCACCCAGACCACGCGGCCCGGCTTGCCGAGGGAAACCAGCATCGGCTCCAGCGGCAAGGCGAGGATGCCGACCACGGCGGCCCCCACCTGCCACGTCATGACGCCGGCGGCGGGCGCGAAGGCCGGGCCCATCACCAGGGCGAGCAGCGGGCCTCCGGCCACGGCGGCGACCAGCAGGAGCAGGAGGCCCACGCCGCCGGCCAGCAGGCCCACCTGGCGGGCCAGCCGCCACATGGCGTCATGCCGCTCGCCGGCGCGCAGGCGGGCAAGCTCGGGATAGAGGGCGGGCGTCAGCAGCTTGGCGGGCTTGGCGATGGCGTCGGCCACCTGGCGGCCCACGCGCCAGAACGCCGCCTGGGCGGGACCGACCATGGCGCCGACCACCAGGGTGGCGACGTGGGTGAAGGCCACGTCCAGGGTGGCCGAGAGGTTGGTGTTCCAGGCGAAGCGCCAGGCGCCGGGCATGCCCTCGGTCAGCGGCCCCTTCCACGAGAAGCCGGCCAGCATGTCATGACGCTTCAGCTCCAAGAGGCCCATGGTCACGAGGTAGAGCCAGCCTGCGATGCTGCCGGCCGCCCAGGCGGCGAGGAAGGCCGGGACGCCGCCGTCCATCGCCCAGGCGACCCCGCTGCCCAGCAGGCGGACGAACCCGACGAGCGCCGTCTGCTGGGCCAGGACGTCGAAGCGGTCGAACAGGCGCAGCAGGCCGGTCGGCATCGCCGAGACCACGAAGACGATGCTGAACATGTAGAGCGCGGCCACGGGGGCCATCTCGGCGCTCCAGCCCAGCCGGTCGGCGAAGGCAAACGACCCGACGATGCCGATCGCAAGGCCCAGCAGGGTGCTGGCCGCGTCGAGGAAGAGGGTGAAGCGCAGCATGCGCTGGAAGGCCGGCCGGTCGCCGTCGGCCAGGGGCCGGGCTCCGTACTGGATCACCGTCTGCCAGGACTGGAACTTGACGACATCCCCGAGGAATTGGGCGAAGGCGGTGATCAGCACCAGCACGCCCATCGCGGCTGCGCCCAGCGTGCGGCCGGCGACCGCCAGGTAGGCGAGGCCGAGGACGGCGTTGACCGTACGGCCGCCCAGCAGGACGCCGGCGTTGGCCACCACGCGCTTCAGGATCGCGCCGACGCCTGAGGTGTCGCCCTGCGGCGTCCTATCCGGGCTTTGGCCCTTCACGCCTGCCGATTCCTTCGCCGATGGCCGCCCCATCGTCGGTGATTACGCCTGGGAAGCGTGCGGGGGAAGCCGGGTGCGGCGATGGGCGGGGCGGGGATGTGCGGCGCCGGAAGGGCGGGTCGGGGCTCGTGGCTGACGTTGGGAAGCGCCGGTCCCGGGCGATCACCGGAGCTTGGGCGTGCTAGGCCTCCTCGGTCGGAAGCGGACGTCCGGTGCGGAGAGCTGCTCCGGCTCAACACCCACGCCTGCACTAGGGGCTGGCAAGGGCCTCGAGCACCGCTTGCTCAACAGCCGTGTAGGTGGGGTCGATCGGTGCGATCATGTTGAAGTGCATCCGCCCGGGCAGCGCGATGAGGTGGATCCGATCTCCCGCCCTCTCTGCTCGTCTGCGATAAGCTTCGGCGTGTTCGGGCCGAAGCACTGACGATTGCACGAGGTGCTGAGGCACGCCGAACGGAAGCAGCTGGGCAGGCGATCCTTCAGCGAACCGCCTCGGCTGATCGGCTGGCGTCCCGCCCATCAAGGGGGCGATCACCGCGCGTCCGCAAACCTGCGCGTCAATGGCGAGGGCGTCCAAAAGGTCCACGGGCCCGTCGATGGCCACGGCGCCGCGAAGCTGCAGCGGACTTGCGCCGCGAATCTCGCTGTCTCTGGGCAAACGCCGCCGACCTGCGACCCAGAGAGCGGCGTGAGCGCCGGCGGAATGCCCGACCGCGACAACGCGATCCAGGTCGAGCGAGTGCTGCTTGGCGAGGACGCGGAGGTGGTCGGTCGCGGCCGCCCAGTCCTGGTAAGTCCCAGGCCAGCCCCCGCCCGGATCTCCCACTTGGCGATATTCGATGTTCCACGTGGCCACACCGGCCTTGGCAAGGGCCGACGCCAGCGGCGCCGTGTTCCGGGCCGTGGCATATCCTTTCGTCCAGCATCCTCCGTGTATCACCACCGCCACCGGGAAGGGGCCCTTGCCGGGAGGCAGCCTCAATTCGCCGTGCTGGAGGGGATCTGACCCATAGGCGGCCGTGGCCGTCGGGGCCGTCGCGGGAAGCCGGTCGATGTCCTTCGGCCCGAGCGGCGGACCGGGCATCGGCGCGGATCGGCCCAGGCCGGGAGCTGCAAGCACCAGAGCGGCCAGGGGGATGGCCAGGAGCTTCGGATGAGGCGCCAAGATCAACTCCGGGACGGATTTTTGCCGAGGATTCCAGGTTCTTGCACTCGACGCCAACACCGACGCCGCCTGCCCGTTGCGGACCTCTCGCTCAAGCGCTTACGCTAGAGGCGGTCGGCGAGGGGCGGCGATGGACGACGGAAAGTATGCCACGCGTTGGAGCCGAAGACTCGCCTTGGGCGCGGTGGTCGCCGGCGCTGCGGGCGTAACGGGCGCCCAGGCCGACCTGCGGGGTGAAGCCGAGGCGACGCTTCGCGCCTTCCTCAAAGCGTTCGAGAATGACGACGTCGCCATGATGGAAGCCGCCTTCGTCCCCGAGGCGGCGAGCTTCGATCTGGTAGTCGCCGCGCCTGGCGTGTCAGCCCCGCCGAATCTGGAAGCATTCCGTCGGCAGCCGGGCATGCCCGCGTCGATGCGAGCGTTGGTTGAGCGCACTCCGAAACCCAAGTCGGGACCACCCTACCGAAGGCTCGAACCCAAGGACCTCCTGATCCAGGTGGAGGGCTCGACGGCGGTCTGCACCTTCCATCTCGAGGGGCCGACGTCCCTCGGGCGACGCACCATCGTTCTGGTCCGCCGCGGGACCGCGTGGAAAATCCTGCACATCCACGCGTCGAACGCGAGATCAGTGTAGTGCGACGCCCCGGGGGAGGCGGCGCCAGCCACATCGGTCATCTCGGGCGGTCAACGGTCCCCTCCCGATCCGTTGCGGTGATCTGCCTGCTTGGTGCGGCTGGACAGGCATCAGCGGCTCCCTCCGCTGTGGTCGTCATCAACCAGCCGCTGCGCACGCTTGAGCTCGTCCACGGCGCATCCGGTCGCCCCAGACGGTCGCTACGCCGTGGCGCCCATTTATGGTGACGGAGCGGTCGGGCGCCTTGGCAGCGACGGGCGGAGCCTGCAGTTGGTGGACTTGGAGACCGGCGCAGTCAGGACGATCGATCTCGGTCAAGGCGTTCGTCCGCACGACGCATGCGCTCCCCACTCCTGGCCAACCGGCGTTGACGCCGGCGGTTTCGGCGAACTTCACCCTGCAGATGAGGACGCCTGAAGAGGAGAGCTCCCGCCGGCGTTCTAACCTCTCTGGAACAGACCTGCGCGCAGGGTGATGCGCCGGCCGGGTGAGGGGGAACGCCCGCCCCGACCGGCGCAAGCGTCAGCCGACGACCCAGCCCTGGTCAAAATCGGTGGTTCGGGCGAACGCCCGCAGCTCCTGGGCTGACCCGACTTCGACGAGCTCCCCGCTCGCCACCGGTAGGACGAGCTTGTAGCCTCCCGTTCCGTCCACTTCGCCAGGCGTTCCCGCGCCGGCGCCAGCTGGGACGCTGAGGCCGTGGAGCACGATCTCGCGCAGCGCCAACATGGGGTCGGCGCCCAGGTCGCCTTGCGGCAACTGGTAGGTCTCCACAAAGCGGATCATGCCATCCGGCGCAGTCGGGAAGCCCGTGGCCGCGCCGTCGTGGGCGTGCCCATTATCGCCGCCGGCCCCGTTAGCGTGGTTGGCGGCCAGATTGAGCAGCACCGGTCCGTAGGCCGGGATCCCCTCAGCCAGTTCCACATAACTGTCACCGTCCGTGTCGAACGCGGCAGTTGGAGTCTTGGCATCCTGCCCGCTCGGGAACCCGTGGATGTGCTGGACGTGGACTTGGTTTGGCTCCAGCCCACGAGCCGAGATCGCCACGGTGATGCTGTTGGTGTCCTGGTCGTAGCCGATGATGGCGCCGCCGCTCACGCCCGAACCGTTCAAGGCCGTGAACTGCGTGTAGTAGAACTGCTCCGCCTGCAGGAAGTCATCCTCGTTTGTCAGGCGGTATGCAAGCGCGCGCTCCTGCATGAGGTGGACGTCGGCTCGAGTGTGTCCTTGACCCAGATCTTGGCCGAGGCGCAGGCCGTTGTCGTTGCCTGGCCCGTGGCCGTGGGCGTTGTTCTTCGCCGCCTGGCCGTTGGAGTTGTTCATCTCACGAGGCATGGAATTCTTCCTTGTGCTGACTTGATCGTCATACCCGGAAGCTTTCGCCGGATGCCCGCGTTCCGCGACCGCACGCGAAGCGGCGTTTCAGGCACCGCAGTCGGTGAGCTTGTTGCGCGTGGTTCCTGGTCTGCCTGGCTAGAGGCCCCGCGCCTAGGGGTCGAACAGGATCGGGCCGCCGGCCGCGGGCGCAGCATCGCTTGGCTCGCGGCGGGGCTTGAGCTCTGGAAGCGTCGTGCGCGCGTCCGCCCCTTTTCGATAGCCGGAAGGGTCGACCCCGTAGGCGGCCTTGAAGGCGCGGGAGAACTGACTGCGGCTGGCGTAGCCGACCGCGCCTGCTATCACCTTCACCGGCATGAGGCCCATCCGCAGCATCCGCGCCGCCGCGCGCAGCCGCGCCGCCTGCACGAATTCTCCAGGGTTCGCTCCGTAGTGGCTCTGGAAGAGCGCCGCGAAGGCAGACCGGCTCATGCCCGCAACGAGGGCCAGCTCGTCAACGCTGTGGAAGGCCGCAGGCCGCTTCAGCACTTCGGCTACGGCACGGGTCAGCCGTGTGTCGCCCAAGCCGGCGAACAGCGGCGAAGCCGGACCGAGACGCCGCATCTGGTCCCGCAGCATGAGCAGCAGGCACTGCTTCATAAGCGACTCAGCGAGCAGGCTCGCGCCGATGCCGGGTTCCGAAAGCTCCTCAAGCATCGCCTCGAAAGCTGCCGCCAGCGCACGCCCCGGCACCCCCGCCGCCACCGGAGCGGGGAGATAAGAGAACGGGTTGTAGACCCCGGTGCTCGGCCCGGTAATCGCGCCGCAGACCAGCACGAGGTCCGGCGTGTCGTCGCAGGCCCGGAAACTGACCAGCCCATCGGTCATGAGAACGCACGCGTCGGGGGCCTCGACCTCGCGGAGCACAGGGCCCGGACCGGCGAGATTCTTCGGCGTTCCCCGCGGACAGACAACGACCATGTTCCGCGCCAAAGGGATCCGCTCGTCGCCGCACTCCAGAACCCCGGCGCCACGGAGCACATAGTGGACGAGCACGGCGTCGATGGCCGGACAGATGAGGCGCCAGCCGGTCTGGATTTCGCAAACAGCGAAGCTCTCGAGCCCGACTTCGAAGCTGGCCATGAGCTCTTCAAGAGCACGCGCCGTGTGGGTGGACTTCAGCAATCGACACTCCTGCCCGGCAGCGCCACGCGGGCTGTCAACCGTTGTTCGCTCAGCCGGTTCCACGCCGCGCTGCTCACGCGTCGCGCGCCCGCGGCTGGGCCTTTCCACCCATAGCTGACCTTCGAACGGGCCACTCACGGCGGGATGGTCGAATGCCTGCTTAGGGGATCGAAGCCAATGTCCCCTCCCAGCCCGTTGCAGACAGTCGAGTCCAGGCTCGGAGTGGCGCATCTGTCCGCGCTAGCCGTGGAGCCGACGAAGAAGCCGATGGACGCCTGCTCTCCTTTCCGGCCGTCGGCGCTTCCAGGGGCCATCAGCGCGCATCGGCCGCCGCGGCGTCGATGCTCTGTCTGGCGGCCGCCTCTGCGCCTGTCAGCCGCGCACCATACGTCTGCACCCGAGCGCGCAGGTCATCGTGGCGCGCTTTCAACAAGGCCTTCGCCTCGTTCGCAAAGGGGACCGGTCTCCCCGCGACTTGGCGATCGGTAAGGTCCCGCGACATCGCGACATACTCGGCGGTGGCCAAGTTGCTGATGCAGGTCTGCGCGTCGGTGATCGCGATACTGGTGGCCACGCGATTGTCGGTGGCCGCGATGCTTGTCTTCACATTGTTGTTCGTTCGCCGGATCGCCTCGCGCACCTCCGCCGTGACGCGGGCAAGCTCAGCCTCGCTCGACAGGTTCACGAAGCCGCCGCCGCCCGCCTGCGCGACCGCATTCAGCTTCACGGCCTCGCTGGACGGCAGGTTGAAGCCGATGACGTTGATGATGGCGCGCGTGCGCCCGGCGTTGATCCGTCGGGCGGAAGCCACCGGCTCGCCGCCGCACGTCTCCTCGCCGTCCGAAACGACATAGATGATCTGCTCGCCCGGCGTCGACGTCGCGGCCAGCAGGGACTCCGCGCGGTCGAGCCCGGCGGCGAGCGGCGTCCAGCCGACGGCGCGAACCTGCGCCAACGCGGCGCGGAACTGCTCGCGGTCCAAAGACATGGGCGCGGTCACATCGACGGCGGAACAGGATTTCGCCTTACCGGCCAGGCTGTTGTCGCCCTGCTGGCCGAAGACCAGCAGCGAGACCTGCACCGAAGGCGGCAGACCGTCGACGAAGCTTCGCGCAGCCTCCCGCGCGAGTTCCAACTTCGTCTTCCCGCCGATGCGCCCAGCCATGGAGCCGGACCCGTCGACCATCACAATGACGCGGGTCGGCGGAACGCGCGGTCCAATGGCGCCGGTGGCAGCTTGGAGCGCCGGCTGCTCGAGCGTCACCTCGTCGAAACACGCGTCCGGGTTCTTGGTCGTGAACCGCGCAACATAGTGTCGAACCTCGTCTGACGCGCCGGCGACCACCTGTTCCGGCGGCGTTTCGGCGTGGTCCGGATCCGAATTGGCGCCGTCCGGACCGCGGCCGCAGCCGGCGAGCGCCAGCACAAACGCGCAAGCCGCAGCCCTGTTGAATCGCCCGCCCGCCATCAAGTGTCGCCTCCCGACAAGCTCCAGCGATGCTGATGATAGAACGCATCGTAGCAATATCGTGACGCGGCAGGCGCTACGTCGCGTGCGTTGGAATGTGGGGCAAGCGCCTGTTCCAGGGTGGCGAGCGCGCTGCCGTCTAGCGCCTGCGCAGTCAGCTCCGCGCCGTCTCGACTGAGTTCAAGTTGGAGCACCGGCGTCGGCATCCCGCTCGTCAGCGCCCCGCCGCAGCGGCCTCAATGGAAGTCCGGCTTCCACAATGCGCCGCGCCTCCCGCCGACGTAGCAGGCCCTCCGCGAAGATTGTCGAACGTCCGCCCGGCCGGCTGCCGCGCCTTGGCGGACTGCGACCGAGCGCCGCACCGCGGCGGCGTTAAGGCCATGTTCGCGCAGGTCCGCCGAACGTGGAACTCAGGGGGAGTGATGCGTAACAAGAAGTCTCAGCGGCCGCATGGCGTCCTGGTGCTGGCGCTGCTCGTGGCCGCCTCGCTGGTGCTGGGCGCGGCAGGCCTGGTCGCCTTCACCTGGCGGACGGTCGACCAGGAGGTGTCTACGCGGGAGACGCAGCTGGTCCGGCGCGCCATCCAGCGGACAAGCGTGCGGATCGGGCGCGAGACGACCTCGGCCGCCGAGTGGGATGACGCATTCATCCATACCGAGCAGCGCGACCTTCCCTGGATCGACAGCTATCTGGCCGGGTACTACCACACGTCGTTCGACCACGACCTGACCCTGCTCTTCGACGAGCGCCTGCGGCTGCTGTACGCGGCGAAGGACGGTCGCCGCATATCGCTGGACGAAGCCGCGCCGCTCGCCGAGGCCGCGCGGGGGCTGGCCAAGGACGTCCAGGCCGAGGAGCTGCGGCTTCGGCCGGGACTGACGGGCGCGGACGCCCGCGACTCCAGCAGCCTCGCCTGGCGCGAAATCATGCTCACGGATGGCCGCAGCGCCTACCTGGTCGGCGTGGCCAGCATGCTGCCGTCCCACTGGCTGCTCACGGGCGACAAGCCCACGATGATCGTGGTCTCGGGCCGACGCATCGACGCCGAGTTCCTACGGGAGCTGGAGGCGGATCTGGGCATCTCGCAGGCGCGCCTGGTCTGGGACCCGGGGGCTCAAGGGGTGGGGTCCGCGCCGCTCCTGACCGCCGCCGGACGCGAGGCGGCGCACATCGCGTGGAGGCCCGCGCGTCCGGGCACGCAGGTGATCCGCAGCGCCGCAGAGCCGATCGCCTTGGCGCTCGCGTTGCTGGCGGCGATCTGCCTGGCGCTGATCTGGCAGATCCGCCGCCTGCTGGACGGCCTGGCCCAGAAGGGCCGGGCGCTGGAGGACAGTCTCGAAGAGCTGGTGGAGGCGCGAGACCAAGCCCGCGCCGGCAGCCGAGCCAAGAGCCAGTTCATCGCCAACATCAGCCACGAGATCCGCACGCCCCTGAACGGCGTGCTGGGCATGGCCCAGGCCATGGAGAAGGAGGAGCTCTCGCCGCGGCAGCGTGAGCGGCTGGACGTCGTGCGGCAGTCCGGCGAGACGCTGCTGGCGATCCTCAACGACGTCCTGGACCTGTCGAAGATCGAGGCCGGCAAGCTCGAGCTGGAGATGGCGGATTTCGACCTGAGCGCGCTCGCCGCCGGCGCCCATGCCGCGTTCACGGCCCTGGCCGAGCGCAAGGGGCTGGAGTTCTGCCTGACGGTCGCGGACGAGGCGAAGGGGCGCTACCGGTCCGACCCGACCCGGATTCGGCAGGTCCTCTACAACCTGATCTCGAACGCGGTGAAGTTCACGAGCGAAGGCGAGGTCCGCGTGGCGGTCATCCGTCGCGAGGCCAGGCTCGTGTTCGAGGTGTCGGACACCGGCGTGGGCATGGACGAGACCGAGCGGAACCGCCTGTTCGAGAGCTTCCAGCAGGCCGACGCCTCCACGACGCGGCGCTTCGGCGGGACCGGCCTGGGCCTGGCGATCTGCCGGGAGCTGGTCGAGCGGCTGGGCGGCGCGATCCGGGTGCGGAGCCGGCCCGGCGACGGCTCGGTGTTCACCGTCGAACTTCCGCTGGAACGCCTGGGCGACGAGGCGTCCGCCGCGGCGCGTGAGGACGAGCAGGAGGCTGCGCCCCAAGAGCTTTCGCGGCCCCTGAAGGTGCTGGCGGCGGAGGACAACGCGGTCAACCAGCTGGTGATCAGGACCCTGCTGCTCCAGGTCGGTGTGGAGCCGACCATCGTCGGCGACGGCGCGGCGGCCCTGCAGGCCTGGCGTGACGCCGACTGGGACCTGATCCTGATGGATATCCAGATGCCGCACATGGACGGGCCCACCGCCACCCGGGCGATCCGCGACGAGGAGCATGTCAGCGGCCGCATGCGCACCCCGATCGTGGCGCTGACCGCCAACGCCATGTCGCACCAGGTGGACGAGTATCTGGGCTCCGGTATGGACGGCCTTGTCGCCAAGCCGATCGACGTCCAGCAGTTGCTGGAGGCGATGGTGAAGGTCGTTGACGCACGCCAGGCCGCCGCCTCTCCGACAGTGGCTGCCTCCGCCGCCTAGCGGCGCGCGAATCTGCGACTTGCGCCCCGCGTGGGGCTGGCTTAGGCCTCCAGCACCGGGATGAAGCGGTGTCCCGGTCAGGCTTCGGCCCAATCACCGCGCAACTCCGCATGGGGTCCGCGTGTGTCCGAGGCGAGCCGTTCGATCATCCCACTTTCCGAAGCCCTGAAGGTCTGGGCCCGCGTCGCGGCCCTGAGTTTCGGCGGGCCAGCGGGCCAGATCGCGGTGATGCATCGCATCATCGTCGAGGAGAAGCGCTGGCTGGGCGAGCGGCGATTCCTGCACGCGCTGAACTACTGCATGCTGCTGCCGGGCCCGGAAGCGCAGCAGCTGGCCATCTACATCGGCTGGCTGATGAACCGCACCCTGGGCGGGCTGCTGGCGGGCGCGCTGTTCGTCCTGCCTGGGTTCGTCGCCATCATGGCGCTGAGCATCCTCTATGCGCTGTTCGGCAATGTCGGGCCGGTGAGCGCCCTGTTCTTCGGCCTCAAGGCTGCGGTTCTCGTGGTCGTGATCCAGGCCGTCGCCCGCGTCAGCAGCCGATCCCTGCGCAACGGCGTGATGATGGGCATCGCCGCGGCCGCCTTCGTGGCGATCTACGCCTTCGACGTCGGATTCCCGTGGATCATCCTGGCCGCCGGGGTGGTCGGCTATGTGGGCGGCGCGTGGCGGTCGCCCGCGTTCGCCGCCGGCGGCGGTCACGGCCCGAAGACGGACAAGGCCGTGCCCGATGCGGAAACGCTGCTGGGCGAGGAGACCCCGGCGCACGCCCGGCCGAACTTCCGCTGGGCGGCATCGGTCGGCGGCGTCCTGCTGGCGGCGTGGCTCCTGCCGGTGGCGGCCCTGGGCCTGACGCTGGGCTGGGACCACGTCTTCTCCGAGATCGCGGTGTTCTTCTCCAAGATGGCGGTGGTCACGTTCGGCGGCGCCTATGCGGTGCTGGCCTACGTCGCCCAGGAGGCGGTGGAGACCTATGGCTGGCTGCGTCCCGGCGAGATGCTGGACGGGCTGGGCATGGCCGAGACCACGCCCGGTCCGCTGATCATGGTCACCCAGTTCGTGGGCTTCATGGGCGCCTACCGGAACGCCGCGGGACTGGATCCCCTGGCGGCCGGCGTCCTCGGCGGCGTCCTTACCACCTGGGTGACCTTCACCCCGTGCTTCCTCTGGATCTTCCTGGGCGCGCCGTTCGTGGAGGCCCTGCGCGGCGCCCGCGCCCTGAACGGCGCGCTCTCGGCGATCAGCGCCGCGGTCGTGGGCGTGATCCTCAACCTGGCGGTCTGGTTCGGCCTGCACGTGCTGTTCGCCGAGGTGCGGGAGGCGGCGGCGGGTCCGTTGCGCCTGGACCTGCCGGTGGTGTCGACCCTGGACGAGCCGAGCCTGCTGCTGGCGCTCGCCGCCGCGGTCGCCGCGTTCCGCTTCAAGCTGGGCGTGATCCCGCTGCTGACGGGCGCGGCCGCGATCGGCCTTGTCCTGCACCTGGCCGGGGTCATCTGAGGTCTCGCGACCGTCGTCCAACATGAGGAGTCCCGATGGGCTGGATCGAAGTGCGCACCTACGAACTGACGCCGGGGGGCGGCGAGCCGCTGACGCGCCTGTTCCAAGGCGAGGTGGCTCCGCTGCTCGCCCGATGGGGCCACGACGTCGTGCATGCGGGCGTGTCGCCCCACGACCCGGACAGCTTCATCCTGGTCCGCCGGTATGAAAGCGAGGCGGACCGGCGAACACGGCAGGACGCGTTCTACGGGAGCGAGGATTGGCGCGGCGGACCGCGTACGGCGATGCTGGCGCTCATCCGCAGCTACACCTCGGGCGTGATGCCGATGTCGGACGAAACGCTGGCGGCATGGCGGCGAGAGCTCGCCGGCGAGGCCGGTTAGCGCCGCCGTCGGACCGTTTCGCGTCCCGGTTGCCGAACCAGACGCGGCCCGCCGCACGACCGCACCTGCGCGTTGGCGCCGCACCCCGCGGTTCGGCCATACGCGAATCCTGCGGAAACCCCGATGATCGGCCAAGCCCAGGGCTGTGGGCTGAAGGGGGGAGGCGTCGTGCAGGTCCTGTACGTCGACGACAACGAACTCAACCGCAAGCTGATGCGGAGCATGCTGGAGGCGGCGGGCATCCCGATGGCCGAGGCCGAGAACGCCGAGGCGGGCCTCGCGCTGATCGGGGCGGTGGACTTCGACCTGGTGCTGATGGACCTGCGCATGCCGGGCATGGACGGGCTGGCGGCGATCCGGAAGATCCGCGCGCGCCGGGACGCCAAGGCGCACGTGCCGATCATCGTGGTCACCGCCGAGACGGCCTCGGACATCCGCCGCCAGGCCGAGGCGGCCGGCGCCGACGACCTGCTGCACAAACCGGTGCAGATCCAGACGCTGTTCGAGACCGTCAGCCGCGTGCTGGCGCCTGCCTGATCCTAGCGGCCCCGCCAGCCGCGCGCTCGGGCGGCGCGTTCGGCGGCGGCGTCGAGGGGGTCGCCCGCGATGATGGCGTCGACGCCGGCGAGGACCTCGGGCGGGATGTCGGCGCCGGCCGTGCGGTAGTCGGAGGCCGCCGGGCTCCAGGCGGTGACGGTCCGGACCCGCCAGCCCTCGTCGCCGCGGCAGGCCAAGCCCGCGAGCCGGTCCGGCGCGCTCTGGAAGGTGCGGCAGTAGCGGCCGTCGCTCGCCTGGAAGCTGAGGCCCACGCGGATCGGCCCGGATTCGGCGGCGAGGCGCTGGTCCAGGGCCTGGACGAGCTCGCCGCGGGCGGCCAGCGCGCCGCCGTCGGCGACCAGCGGCCCCTGTTGCGGCGGAACCGCCATCCGGCCGACGAGGACGCCGGCCACCAGGCTGGCGGCGACGGCGCCCCAGTGGGGCAGGCCGAAGCGGCGGACAGGCCGATCGTTGGCGGCCTCGGCGGCCATCCTCAGGTTCAGCGGCACGGGCTCGGCGAGCACCGGGTCGTACGCGGCGGCCAGCCGCTCGCGCAGGCGGCGCTGGGTCGCCACTTCGTCGGCCAGCGAGGGGTCGCGGGCCAGCTCGGCCTCGAAGCGCGCCCGAGCGTCGGCGTCGAGTTCGCCATCGACGTAGGCGGCGATGGTCAGGTCCCGGTCGTTCATGCCCCCTCCAGCGCCGCAAGCACGGCCTGCCGGCCGCGCACCAGGCGGCTGGTCAGGGTGCCCTGCGGCACCTCCAGCACCTCGGCCGCCTCCTTGTAAGAAAGCCCTTCCACCAGCACGAGCGCCACGGCGAGGCGCTGGTCCTCGGGAAGGGCGGCGATCGCCCGCTCGACTTCGGCCGCCTCGAGGCGCGTCTGCTGGGCGGCGGCGCCGTCCATACCCACGTGGGCGCCATCGTCGTCGGCGACAACGACCTTTCCGCGGCGGCTGCGGGCGCGGCTCTCGTCGATCCAGGCGTTCTTCATGATCCGGAACATCCAGCTGTCCAGGCGGGTGCCCGGAGCCCATTGGCCGGCGCGGGTCAGCGCCCGCTCGACCGTCAGCTGCACCAGGTCGTCCGCGTCGGCCGGGTCGCGCGTCAGCACGCGGGCCAGCCTGCGCAGGCGCGGCAGCAACTCGACGATCTGTCGCCGGAAGGACTCCAAGGTTCCGCCTTCTTCCTGGATGAAACGATGCGGATGGGGCGTTTCATCCGTCAGGACCGGAAGGAAGGCAAATCGATGAAGGTTGCGACCGCGGGCCTGCTGCTGGGATTGGCGACGCTGGCGGCGACGACGCCAGCGTCGGCTCAGCTGCTTGGCGCGCCGCTTCCGCCCCTCGGCGGCTTGCCGGACCTGCCGGAGCGGCTGGAGCGCCCGGTCGAGCGGACGCTGTCCAGGCTGGAAGACCCGGCGGAGGGTCTGCTTGCGTCCTCGCGCGGCCTGGGCGCGGCGACGCTGGCCGACGTGCGCCGCCTGACGGTCGCGCGGCTGCTGCGCGAGCATCCGCGTTTCGTCGAGGCCGACGACGCGGGCCAGCCCGTGGCGCGCGGCGAGGTCCTGGCGCTGGCCCCGGCGCCCGAGGCGCTGGCGCGGATCGAGGCCGCCGGGTTCCGGGTGGCGCGGCGCAGCGATCTGGAGGGCCTGGGCCTGGAGGCGGTGGTGCTCAATCCGCCGAAGGGCGTCTCGGCGCGCGAGGCGATGCGGCGGTTGAAGGCCATCGATCCCGAGGGGGCCTACGAGTTCAACCATCTGTTCCAGGCGAGCGGCGAGGCGAGGGCCTCAGGCGCCCGATCCCCGAGCCCAGCCGCCGGTCCGATGGCGGCGGCGGGCGTGCGGCTGGGTCTGGTCGACGGCTCGGCGGCGGCCAACCACCCGGCGCTGCGGCGGGCCAAGGTCACCCAGCGCGCCTTTGCCCCGGGCGGCGCCAGGGTCACCGACCACGCCACGGCGGTGGCGTCGCTGATGGTCGGGGCCGCAGGCCCGTTCCGGGGCGCCGCGCCGGGCGCGGACCTCTATGTGGCCGACGTCTACGGGACCACGCCGGCGGGGGGCTCGGCCGAGGCGATCGCCCGCGGGCTGGCCTGGCTGGCGCAGAACCGCGTGCCGGTCGTCAACATCAGCCTGGTGGGCCCGCGCAACCGCCTCCTGGAACAGGCCGTGGCGGCGCTGAACGCCCGCGGCGTCGTGGTCGTGGCGGCGGTCGGCAACGACGGGCCGGCGGCCCCGCCGCTTTATCCTGCGGCCTATCCCGGCGTGGTCGCGGTGACGGCGGTGAACGGCCGGCGGCAGGCGCTGCCCGAGGCGGGCCGGGGGGCGCACGTGGACTTCGCCGCGCCGGGCGCGGACATGGCCGGGGCGGCGGCGCGCGGCGGCTACCTGGCCGTGCGGGGGACTTCGTTCGCAGCGCCGCTGGTGGCGGGGCTGATCGCGCGACAGGGCGGACGGATCGAGGGCCTGGCGGCGACCGACCTGGGGACGGCAGGGCCGGATCCGGTCTACGGCCGCGGCCTGGTGGCGTTCGACCTGCGCACGGAGCCGGTCCGGGTGGGCGCCCGCGCCCTGGCGCTGCGGAGTCCCTGAAGAAATCTCGCGGCGACGGATGAAACGCTGTGGGCGCGTCGTTGGACCTCTCGAAGCAAGCTTTCGATGAGGAGACTTTCGATGCGCAAGACCACCCTTCTTACCGCCGCGGCCCTTACCGCCGGTCTGATGTTCGCTGGGGCGGCCCAGGCTCAGTTGCTGGGCGGCGCAGGCGGCCTGACCGGCGGCCTCACGGGCGGGCTCGGCGGCGGCCTGGGAGGCCTCACGGGCGCCCTGGGCGGATCGGCTTCAGGCTCGGGCTCGGTGTTCGGCGACACCCGCGCGGTCGGTTCAAGGATTCGCGGGGCGACGGACACCGCGACGCGGACCGGCCGCGGCGCGGCGCGGAAAGCCCGCGGCGCGACCCAGGCGGGGATCGGCCAAGCGCAATCGGCGGCTTCGGCCGCCGGGCAAGCCTCCGGCGCCGCCTCGGGCTCGGCGTCGGGCGGCCTGGGCGGGACTCTCGGCAGCCTGACCGGCTCGCTGGGCGGCGAGGCGGCGGGCGCCGGCTCCGGTTCCGCCGGTCTGGACACGCAGGGCCTCGGCTCGACGGCGTTCGGTGCGGCGGGCCAGGCGCGCGGCGCGGCGCACGGCGCCCTGGCCCAAGGCCGGTCGGCCGCCGGGCAGGCGCGTGGGCTGGCGAGCGGCGCGGCCGATGGCGCGGGGGCCCTGCAGGGCGGCGCCTCGGGGCAAGGCGCGGCGCAGGCCTCCGGCGGTCTGGGCGGCGCCATCGGCGGCCTGACCGGCTCCTTGAGCAGCGAAGCGGCGGGCGCCGGCTCCGGCTCGGCCGCCGCCTCGAGCGGCCTCGACACGCAAGGCCTCGGCTCGACGGCGTTCGGCGCGGCGGGCCAGGGGCGCGGCGCGGCGCAGGGCGCCCTGGCCCAAGGCCGGTCGGCCGCTGGGCAGGCGCGTGGACTGGCCAGCGGCGCGGCCGATGGCGCGGGGGCCCTGCAGGGCGGCGCCTCGGGCCAAGGCTCGGCGCAAGCGTCCGGCGAGGCGCAGGGGCAGGGCTCGGGCGGCGGCCTTCTGGGCGCGGCCGGGGCGAGCGGCGCGGGCGAAGGCTCGGCGCAAGGCTCGGCCGCGTCGTCAGGCGGCCTGAGCCTATCTGCTTCGGGATCGGCCTCGACCTCGAGCGGCGCGAACGCCCGGGTCGAGCGCCGCTAAGAGCGCAGAAGACGGCGGCGCGCGCGGACCCCTTTCGCGCGCGTCGTCGCGTCCGCGACGGCCACTCGCGCGTTGATTGAAGAAATCAGCGCCAAGAAAACCGGCGCGGGAGGACGTCATGCAAGATCCGCTCGCGGAGGAGATCGCCAGACGCTATCCGGCCATTGCGCACGAGCTGCTGCGCTCCCTCATCGACGTACTGACGATTGCGCGACAACTTTGCGACGGCGATTTGGACAAATTCCTCGTCATGCTGGCCGTCGGCGTGCGCACGGCGGTGCATCCTGAGTTCGCGGCGGCGGATCAGAAGCAGCTGCTGAGCGGGGAGATCCCCATCTTCCCGACCCTCGGCATCAACACACGCTCCGTGTCCGAGTCGCTGCAGATCCCCAAGGAGACCACACGTCGGAAGGTCGCCGAGCTCATCGAGCTGGGCTGGATCCATCGCGAGGGCGGAAGGCTTCATTTCACGGCCGAGGCGTACCGTACGCTGGCGCCCCTCCGAGTCGCCGTCGAGCGAAGCGCGCTTCGCACCTATCGCACGGTTGATGGCGTAGCCACTGAGGCCGGGAAGGGTTCCCGACCGCGCAAGGCCAGTTGATCCGCCGGCGGCCCTAGGGCCTAAACAGGTTCTGGAAGGAAGTGGTGGGTGTACAAGGATTCGAACCTTGGACCCGCTGATTAAGAGTCAGCTGCTCTACCAACTGAGCTATACACCCGTCCCGGCTCCGGACCCCTAGAGGCCGGCGGCGAGGGCGCGGAAAATACGCATATTCGGCGCGTTGGCAAGGCGCTTCAGGAGAAAGACTTTGGCGAGCGGAACCAGCGGGGGCGGAACGGTCGATTTCGGCTACCTCGAGGGCTTCTGCGCGGGCGACCAACAGGTGGTCACCGACGTGCTGGTCACCTTCCGCGAACAGGCGGCGATCTGGGCCGAGGCGCTGGCCGATCCGGGGCCGGACTGGAAGGACCTGGCGCATACCATCAAGGGCTCGGCGCGCGGCATCGGCGCCCGACCGCTGGGCGAGGCCGCCGAGCAGGCGGAACGGCTGGGACCTGAGGTGCTGTCGCTGGTGCGGGCCGAACTCGCCGAGGCGGTGGCCGAGATCGAGGGCTATCTGGCGCGGATCGGCGGCGGCTAGCGAGGATCGGACCTCGTACCTATGTGCCTGCCTTAACCTTGGCCTTGAGGAGGCGTCCATGTCGCTGTCGCTCTATGAAGCATCGATCCCGATCTATCTGCAGGGGCTGAAGAACCTGCTGCCGATCCTGGACAAGGCCGAGGCGCACGCGAAGTCGCAGGCCAAGGACCCGAACAGCTATGCCGACGTGCGGCTGATCGAGGACATGCTGCCGTTCAATCGGCAGATCCACCTGGCCAGCGACGCGGCCAAGGGCGGCGCGGCCCGCCTTGCGGGCCTGACCCCGCCCAGCTTCCCGGACGTGGAGACGACGTTTCCCGAGCTGCGCGAGCGCATCCAGAAGACGATCGCCTTCGTCGAGGGGATCAAGCCGGAACAGGTGAACGGCCGCGAGGACGAGATCGTCGAACTGCCCGTCCCGGACCGGAAGATCCGCTTCAAGGCGCGCGACTTCCTGCTGAAGTTCTCGCTGCCGAACTTCTTCTTCCACGTGACGACGTCGTATGCGCTGCTGCGCCAGCAGGGCGTGCCGCTGGGCAAGCTGGACTATCTGGCCGGCGCGTTCCCGGTCGAGGAGCTGGAGAGCGCCTAGGCCCTCAGCTTGTCCCACACGCCGAACTCGTAGCGGATGCACTGCTCGATGAGCGTGCGCCAGACGGGTTCGGCGATCTCTTCGGAGAGGCCGACGCGGCGCGCTTCGGCCTTCACCTTCGCGACGACGTCCTCGACGCGGGCGTTGTCGCGGACGGTCTCGCGGTCCTGCTTGATGCGGGCGGCGGCGTCCATGTAGCCCTGGCGCTCGAGCAGCAGGGCGACGAGCTGGCGGTCGAGGGCGTCCACGCCCTGGCGGACCTCGGCCATGGTGGTGCAGTCCGCAGGACGCGGGCGGTCTTCGATAACGGTCGTCATTCCACTCGTCTGGTCGTCAGATGCCGGCGCCGTTGTCGATGGCCGCGAGCGCCGCTTCGTGCGCGCGGGCCTCGGCTTCGATCCAGCCGATGAAGGCCTTCACCTGGGGCAGCCGACCCTTGGCTTTGGGGTGGACGAGGTAATAGGCGAAGTCGACCGCCGTGGCGATCTGCAAAGGCGCGACCAGGCGGCCGGCCTCGAGGTCGGCCTGGGCCAGCGCCCGCTTGGCCAGCGCCACGCCGCGGCCGTTCGCGGCGGCCTCGATCACCAGGCTGGACTGGTTGAACCGCGGGCCGCGCTGGCCGTCGATGCCGCGCAGACCGCGGGCGGTGAGCCACATGGACCAGTCCGGGCAGCTGTCGTCGGGGTCGGGCGAGCCGTCGTGCAGCAGGACGTGGTTGGCCAGGTCTTCCGGGGTGTCGAGCGGCTGCTCGGCCAGCAGCTGGGGACTGATGACCGGGATCACCGTCTCGCTCATCAGGCGCTTCACCTCCAGGCCCGGATAGCGGCCGGCGCCGTAGCGGATGGCGAGGTCGACCTCGCCGGCGGTGAGGTCCACGAGCTCCATGCCGGCCGACAGCCAGACGTCCACCTGCGGGTGGGCGCGCTCGAAGGCCCCGAGCCTCGGCACCAGCCACTTGGCGGCGAAGGATGGGGCGGCGGTGATCGTCAGGCGCCGGCCGTCGACGGCGGCGGTGAGGAGGCTGGCGGCTTCGGCCAGGCGGTCGAAGGCCTCGCGCAAGGCGGGCAGGGCGGTCTGGGCCGCGTCGGTCAAGAGCAGGCCCTTGGGCGTGCGCTTGAAGAGCGCCGCCCCGACGTAGTCCTCGAGGTTCTGGATCTGCTGGGAGACGGCCCCCGGCGTCACGGCAAGCTCGTCCGCCGCCCGGCTGAAATTCAGGTGGCGCGCGGCCGCTTCGAAAGCCCGCAGAGCGTTCAGCGGCGGAAGCCGGCGACGCTGATTGTTACGTTCCATAAGAATCTCTGACAGCCCCGGCAGAAGTCCTTGGGTTGCGAATTGGGCGCCCCAGACCCTTATTGCAAGCGTCCGCCGGTGTATCGGCCCTTTTCGTCGGCGGACGTGGCGGGACGGGCGCAAGTCCGTCCCGTCGTGATTCCAGAGTACAGCGCTTTTAGAGAACCTAAAATATGGCCCGAGCGGACGACAAGAGGCGAGGCGCAGGCCGGCTGGTGGTGCTGGGGCCGCGGCCGAACCGCGCGGCCGGGCAGGTCTGGCTGGTGGGCGCGGGCCCGGGCGACCCGGACCTCCTGACGATCAAGGCGCTGAAGGTGCTGAAGACCGCCGACGTCGTCGTCCACGACGGCCTGGTGTCGGACGAGATCCTGGACCTGGCGCCCGAAGGCGCCCGGCGGATCAGCGTGGCCAAGCGCAAGTCGCGCCACTCGTACGCCCAGGACGAAATCAATCGGATGCTGGTCGCCTTCGCGCAGGAAGGCTTGACGGTCGTGCGGCTGAAGGGCGGCGACCCGTTCATCTTCGGCCGTGGCGGCGAGGAGCTGGAAGCCTGCCGCGCGGCGGGCGTGGACTGCCAGATCGTGCCGGGCGTGACCGCGGCTCTGGCCGCCGGGGCGTCGGCCGGCGCGCCGCTGACCCACCGCGGCTCGGCGCAGGCGGTGACCTTCGTGACGGGCCATGCGGCGCAGGGGGCCGAGCCCGACCTGGACTGGGCGAGCCTGGCCCGCGCCAACCAGACGGTGGTGATCTACATGGGCCTGTCGCAGGCCACCGCGATCGCCGCGCGCCTGATGGCCGCCGGCCGTGACGCGGCGACCCCGGCCCTGATCGTCGAGAACGCCTCGCGCGGCGACGAGCGGCGGCTGACCACGACCCTGGGCGGGATGGCCGAGGCCGCCGCCCACCTGAGCGGGCCTGCGCTGCTGATCGTGGGCGAGGCCATGGCGCTGGCCCAGGCGGGCGGCGCTGCGGTGGAAACCCTGATCCGGGAGGCCCGGGCATGAAGGCCCTGACCGCCAATCGCCTGAGCGACGGCGAGGTCGTGTTCTGGAAGGCCGGCCAATGGGTCGAGCGTTTCGCCGACGCCGAGCTGTTCGAGGACGAGACGGCCGCCACAGAGGCCGA
>NZ_JAPSKZ010000030.1:26695-29490 GCF_031181185.1 Phenylobacterium sp.
GGCAAGAACCAGCCAACCGTCGTGGTCGACGTCTATCTGATCGACCTCGTGGAGGCCGAGGGGATCTGGGCGCCGCTGTCGTACCGCGAGCGCATCCGGGCCCTGGGTCCCACCAACCACCTGGCCCACGGCAAGCAGGCCGAGGGCGGGGCCGTCATCGAAGCCCTGCAGCACGCCCACGGCGCGGCGCGCTCGACGGGCCGCGTGAACCTGATCAAGCGGAAGTAGTCCGATGTACCGCTACGACACGATCGACAAGGAGATGGTCGCCGACCGCGCCGCGGAGTTCCGCGCGCAGGTGGCCCGCCGCCTCTCGGGCGAGCTGACCGAGGACCAGTTCAAGCCGCTGCGGCTGATGAACGGCCTCTATCTGCAGCTGCACGCCTACATGCTGCGGATCGCGATCCCCTACGGTTCGCTGAACCCGACCCAGATGCGCAAGCTGGCCTGGATCGCGCGGACCTACGACCGCGGCTACGGCCACTTCACCACGCGGACGAACCTCCAGTTCCACTGGATCAAGCTGAAGGACGCGCCCGACATCCTGGACCACCTGGCCAGCGTGGACATGCACGCCATCCAGACCAGCGGGAACTGCATCCGCAACGTCACCGCCGACCCTTACGCCGGCGCAACCGCCGAGGAGGTGGACGATCCGCGGGTGTGGGCCGAGGCGATCCGTCAGTGGTCGACCTTCCATCCCGAGTTCAGCTTCCTGCCGCGCAAGTTCAAGATCGCGGTCACCGCCGCGCCCAAGGACCGGACGGCGGCGCGCATCCACGACATCGGCCTGGTGCTGAAGCGGGCCCGCGACGGCTCGCTGGGCTTCGAGGTGATCGTCGGCGGCGGCATGGGGCGGACCCCGCACATCGGCCCGACGATCCGGGAGTTCCTGCCGGTCAACCGGCTGATGAGCTATCTGGAAGCGATCCTGCGCGTCTACAACCGCCACGGCCGGCGGGACAACATCTACAAGGCCCGGATCAAGATCCTGGTGGCGGCGCTGGGCGTCGAGGAGTTCACCCGCCAGGTCGAGGCCGAGTGGCTGAAGATCGGCGAGGACGTGGACCTGCCGGACACGGAGCTCGCCCGCATCCGCGCCGCGTTCGCGCCGACCGGCTTCGAGAGCCTGCCCCACCGGTCCGAGGCGCTGGAGACGGAAAAGGCCGCCAATCCGGCGTTCGCCCGCTTCGTGCGCAACAACCTGAAGCCGCACAAGAAGCCCGGCTACGGCATCGTCGAAATCAGCCTGAAGGCGATCGGCGAGACGCCCGGCGACGCCACCGCCGACCAGATGGACGTGGTGGCCGACCTGGCCGAGCGCTACGGCCAGGGCGACATCCGGGTGACTCACGAGCAGAACCTGGTGCTGCCGCACGTGAAGCTGGACGACGTGCCGGCGGTGTGGGCGGCGCTGGACGCCGCCGGCCTGGCGACGCCCAACATAAATCTGGTCAGCGACATCATCGCCTGCCCGGGCCTGGACTACTGCGCCCTGGCGAACGCCCGGGCGATCCCGGTGGCCCAGAACATCGCCGAGAAGTTCCGCGACGCCGAGCGGGCCGAGCTGATCGGCGAGCTGAAGATCAAGATCAGCGGCTGCATCAACGCCTGCGGCCACCACCACGTGGGCCACATCGGCATCCTGGGCGTCGATAAGAAGGGCGAGGAGTTCTACCAGCTGACGCTGGGCGGCTCGGGCGCCGAGGACGCCTCGCTGGGCGCCATCCTGGGCCCGGCGCTGCCGTACGACCGGGTGGCCGACGCCGTCGACACCCTGGTGGACGTCTATCTGCGCGAGCGGACGGACGGCGAGCGGTTCCTGGACACCTTCCGCCGCACGGGCGTCGCGCCCTTCAAGGAGGCCGTCTATGCCGACGCTCATTAGGTGGCGCGAGGGGCGGGCCGAGCTCGCCGAGGACGCCTTCACCCACGTGGCCGACGACCAGGATCTGGCCAGCGGCGACGTGATCATCTCGCTCACGCGCTTCCAGGCCGACGGCGACCGGCTGATCCACGAGGGCCGCAGGGTGGGCGTGCGCCTGACCAGCGACGAAGAGGCCGAGGCGCTGGCCTACGACCTGCCGCGGATCGCCGTCGTGGCGCTGGAATTCCCGAAGTACCGCGACGGCCGCGCCTATTCGAACGCCCGCCTGCTGCGCGAGCGCCTCGGGTTCAAGGGCGAGGTCCGGGCCGTGGGCGACGTCCTGCGCGAGCAGGCCGGCTTCATGGTCCGCTGCGGCTTCGACGCCTTCGAGCCTGCGGACGGGACAAGTTCGCAGGAATGGGAAGCGGCCGCCCGCCGCTACCGCCATGTCTATCAGCGTGCGGCCGACACGCGCATCCCCGCCTTTGTGGAGCGCCGGTCATGAGTCTTGCCTACGACACCCCGCAATCCCAGACCCTCGCCCAGCGCCTGGACGCCGAGCTGCGGCGGGCGCATCCGCACACGATCATCGAGGCGGCGCTGGACACCTTCGGCGACAAGCTGGCGATGGTCTCGTCCTTCGGCGCCGAGTCGGCCGTGCTGCTGGACATCGCGGCCAAGGTGAAGCCGGACATCCCGATCCTGTTCCTGGATACGGGCATGCTGTTCGGCCAGACCCTGGACTACCGCAAGCAGCTGGCCGCCCGCCTGGGGCTGACGGACGTGCGCGACCTGCGCCCGGCCTACCAGGACCTGGCCACCGCCGATCCGCAGAACAAGCTGTGGCAGAGCGACACCGACGCCTGCTGCCACGTGCGCAAGGTGCTGCCGCTGGACCGCGCGCTGGAGGGCTTCGACGGCTGGATCA
>NZ_JAPSKZ010000245.1 GCF_031181185.1 Phenylobacterium sp.
GGCACAGATAGCGCGCCCGATGGAAGTTGGGCGCGTTGTCCACCCAGCCGGTCACCTCCGGCCGGACCAGATTGCGGTTCACCACGAAGAATATCGGCACGATGCCCTCGTCATCGAGCATGATCTGCTCGGCCTGGGCCAGGATCTTCGCCCGCCGCGCCAGGTCGGGCTCCTGATCGGCGCGGGCCAGCAGGGCGTCGTAGGCCGGGTTGCGGTAGTCGCCGTAGTTCTGCGCCCCGGTGTCCGACTTCAGGAGGCCGAGGAAGGTGACGGGGTCGTTGAAGTCGCCGTACCAGTTCATCGCCCCCACCTCGAAGTTGCGGCTGCGGTAAGCGGCAAAGGCGACGGCGTTTTCGTTCTGGGCGATCGAGACGTCGACACCGATGGCCCGCCAGTCGGCCTGCACCGCCTCCATCAGCAGCAGGGTGTCGGTATTGTTGGGCGTGGTGATAGTGAGCTTCAGCGGCCGCTTGGCCGTGAAGCCCGCCTCGGCGAGCAGCCGCTTGGCCTCGGCCTGGCGCTGCGGGAAGCTCATGGCCGCCCATCGCAGCCGCGGCAGCTCCTGCACATAGTTGGCGGTGACGGGCGGTACGAAGGAATAGGCTGGCTGCTGACCGGCCCCCATCAGCTTGCCGGTGATGAACTCGCGGTCCAGCGCCATCGAGAGCGCGCGGCGGACGCGGATGTCCTGGAAGGCCATCACGTCGCGCGTGTTGAAGGCGAGGTAGCCGGTGGCCAGCGACAGCCCGGTGCGCGCCACCCCCGGCATCGTCTTCTGCAGACGCCGGTAGCGGTTGGACTGGAAGCGGGTGTTGAGGTCCAGCTCGCCCCGGGCGACGCGCCGCTCGGCGCTGACCACGTCCGGCGTTGGATAGTAGTTGATGCGGTCCAGGCAGACGTTGGCTGCGTCGAAGAAGTGCGGGTTCTTCACGACCGTGATCCGATCGCCCAGGCGCCAGGCGGCCAGCTTGAAGGCGCCGTTCGAGACGTGCCGGCCGGGCTGCACCCACGCATCGCCATACCGTTCCACCACGTGCCGGGGCGCCGGGAAGTAGCTCTGGTGCTTGGCGATCTCGGGCAGATAAGGCGCAGGATGCGTCAGGCGGATCTGCAGGGTGCGTGCATCGAGCGCCTGGACCCCCAGAGACTCCAGCGGGGCCTTGCCCTCGTTGACCGCCTGGGCGTTCTCGATGACGTACAGCAGCCAGGCGTAGATGGAGGCGGTCTTCGGATCGACGCTGCGGCGCAGGCCGAAGACGAAGTCCTGGGCGGTGACCGGCCGCCCGTCCGACCAGCGCGCCTCGCGCAGGTGGAAGGTCCAGGTCAGGCCGTCGGGCGTGGTCTCCCAGCGTTCGGCCATTCCGGGGACCGGCGAGCCGTCCGGGGCGTCGGTCGTCAGGCCCATCATCAGGTCGCCAATGACCGAGGCCTCGTCGACCAGGTTCGACTTCTGCGGGTCGAGGGTCGCAGGCTCGGTGTTGTTGCCGTACTCGAGGCAGACTTGCCCGGCGGGACAGGCGGCGCGACGCACCTTGTCCTGGCAGGCGCCCAGCAGCAGGGCGGCGAACAGCACGGCGGCGAGGGCGAGACGGGACGGCGGCATCTTCCGCCGCATCAGTCCCGTAGGCCCTGGAAAATGTCGAGAGCTAGTGCAGCTTGTACTCGGCGCCGATCGCCTTCAGTTCGGCCGGCCGGATCAGCTTGTTGTGGCCCACCGTCACCTTGAAGAGCGGTCCCTCCAGGGTGTTGGTCCAGAAGTCGAGGAACTTCTTCAGGACCGGGAACTCCGGAAAGATGTCGTAGTCCTGCCAGATATAGCTCTGCAGGAGCGCGGGGTGGTCGGGCATCCGGTAGAGGATCTCGGCCGTCGTCAGGCCGTAGCCTTCCATCTGTTTCCGGAATTCGGGCGACGCTTTCATCCCATGACCTCGTCACAGTGGATCCTAGCGCGCGGGCGCGTGACGCCGCACGCATACGGAACATATGCGCGATTCGGATGAAAAGTTCCTGAAATCAAGGTGTTAGCACTCACATGGAGTGGGTGCTGCCAAGGCGCTCAAGGCTTAAACAGCCGAGGCTCCAGCTGGACCTGCACGGGCTCGGGCAGGGGGC
Organism: Phenylobacterium sp.; assembly: GCF_031181185.1. Classification (GTDB taxonomy): domain Bacteria; phylum Pseudomonadota; class Alphaproteobacteria; order Caulobacterales; family Caulobacteraceae; genus Phenylobacterium. Next base: position 2,113 of record NZ_JAPSKZ010000245.1, read on the forward strand.
GCCAGCCGTGCGCGCGGATCACGTCGTTGCTCTCCTTGGCGCGGCGGCCGTCCGCCAGTGACCAGGTGATGTGGTAGGTGGAGCCGTCCGGCCGGTCGGTGGTTCCGCCGATGCGGACCACCATCGCCTGCACGCCGCGCCCGTCGTCGGACTCGCCCACGATCTCGCCGGCGGTTTCGGTGGGGAGCTTGGGGCGCGTGGGCTTGAACGCCAGGGTCACGTGGTCGGCTACGGCGTTGGCGTACCTGGGCGGAAAGCGCGCGAGCAGGGCTTCCCGCTCTCCGGGATCCAGCGCCCAGCCGATGAACGTCCCCATCCGCTCAGTCCTTCTCGCTCGCAAACAAGTCCGGCCGTCGCACCTTCAGCGCCAGAACGAGCGTCAGGGTCTTCAGGTCCTCGATCCGGCGCTGCTCGACCCAGGACCATAGCTGGGCCAGCGGGACCTCCTCGACCGTGATGTTCTCGTTCTCGCCCGCAGCGCCGCCGCCGGCTTCAATGCGGTCCGCGGCCGAGTAGGGCGCAAGGAAGAGGTCGATCTTCTCGCTCGACACGCCAGGTGAGGCGAAGGGCGCCCCCAGCGGCTCCAGGCGACCCAGGCGAACGCCCGCCTCCTCCATGGCCTCGCGGGCGACGGTCTCCTCGGGATCCTCGTCCTCCACCATGCCGGCCGGCGCTTCCAGCAGCTCGGGCGGTCCGCCGGCCCAGATCACCGGCGCCCGGGGCAGGTTGACCAGCAGGGCGCAGCGTCGCTCGGCATCGTAGGGCAGCACCGCGGCCGCCCGCCCGTGGTGTTCGATCTCGCGCCGGAACGTCTCCCCGCCGGACGTCGACATGGTGGCCAACATCACCGTGGAATAGCCCTGATAGACCGTCTCCACCTTCCTAAGCTCGACCGGCATACCCGCTCCTGACCGTCCGTACGTGATCGGAACCGCGGGCGCGGCCTGCGGTTGCCTGAACGTCTGACGGAGGCCGCCATGCCCAAAATTGATCGCGACGTCGAGGAGACCCGCACCGTTCGCGGCGGCGTCTCGGCCCTGATCGCCGCGTGCGCCGAGCCGTTGCCGGAGATCGACGACCCGGCGTTCGGACGGCAGTTCGATCGTTTCGGTGACGCCCGCGTCGTGCTGCTGGGCGAGGCCAGCCACGGGACCAGCGAGTTCTACCGCGCCCGGGCCGCCATCACCCGCCGGCTGATCGAGCAGCACGGCTTCAACGTGGTGGCCCTGGAGGCCGACTGGCCCGACGCCCGGGTGCTGGACGCCCGCGTGCGCCACCGCCCGAAGCCGCCGGGCGCGACGGACGCCTTCCGCCGCTTTCCCACCTGGATGTGGCGCAACCGCGAGTTCGACCAGTTCCTCGGATGGCTCGCCGAGCACAACCGCATGCGCCCCGGGGCGGAGCAGGCGGGCGTCTACGGCCTCGACCTCTACAACCTGTCGGGTTCGATGCGGGCGGTGATCGACTACCTCGACCGCGTGGATCCCGACGCCGCGCGGGTGGCCCGCGACCGCTACGGCTGCCTCAGCCCCTGGGCCGAACACCCGGCGACCTACGGGCGCCTCGCGCTGTCCGGCCGCTACGCCGGTTGCGAAGGCGCGGTGACCGAGATGCTGGGCGACATGCTGCAGCGCTCGCTGGCCGACGGCCGGGCAGACGGCGAGGAGGCCCTGTTGGACGCCACCCAGAGCGCCCGCCTCGTCGCGGACGCCGAGGCCTACTACCGGGCGATGTACTACGGCGGCGCCGAGAGCTGGAATCTGCGCGACACCCACATGTTCGAGACGCTGCAGGCGATCCTCGAAGCCAAGGGCGCGGATTCGAAGGCGGTGGTCTGGGCCCACAACTCCCACATCGGGGACGCCCGGGCGACCGAGATGGGCGTCGTGCGGGAGGAGCTGAACATCGGCCAGCTGTGCCGCGAGCGCTTCGGGGAGCAGGCCCGGCTGATCGGCTTCGGCACCCACGCGGGCACGGTGGCCTGCGCCTCCGACTGGGACGAGCCGATGGAGGTGAAGACGGTCCGCCCGTCTCTGCCGGATAGCCACGAGCGGCTGTCGCACGCCTCAGGCGTCGACCGTTTCCTGCTGGACCTCAGGCCCGGCGTGCACGACGACCTGCGCGAGACGCTGGCGGAGCCCAGGCTGGAGCGCTTCATCGGCGTCATCTACCGGCCCGAAACCGAACGGTGGAGCCACTACGCCGAGTCACGGC
>NZ_JAPSKZ010000031.1 GCF_031181185.1 Phenylobacterium sp.
TATTCGTGGGCGACGACGCTTTCGATGCGCTCGAAGTCGAGGTCGGTGGCGGTCTCCGGGTCGGCGAGCAGCAGGGAGCTGTTGAAGATGTTCAGCCCCTTGTTCTCCATGGCCCCGAAGTTGAAGTCGCGCACGGCGACGATCATGAAGAGGTCGAGGTCGTATTCGCGCCCGAACGCCTGCTCGTCCCACTTCATCGAGCGCTTCAGCGCGTCCATGGCATAGGCCGCCCGCGGGGCCATGCCGGGATCGACGTAGATCCGCAGGTCCACGGTCCGGCCGCTCATGGTGACGAGCTTGTCTTCCAGCACGTCGAGCTCGCCGGCAACCAGGGCGAACAGGTAGCAGGGCTTGGGGAAGGGATCGTTCCAGACGGCGAAGTGGCGGCCGCCGGGCAGCTCGCCTTGTTCGACCAGGTTTCCATTCGACAGCAGGTGGCGGAACTTGCGGTCGGCTTCGATGCGGACGGTGAAGCGCGACAGCACGTCCGGGCGGTCGGGCCAGAACGTGATCTTGCGGAAGCCTTCCGCCTCGCACTGGGTGCAGAACCGGCCGCCGGACATGTACAGGCCTTCCAGCGCCTTGTTGTTCTCGGGGTCGATCTCGACTTCGGTCTGCAGGGTGAAGGCGTCCGGCGCGTCGGGGATCGTCAGCCATTCGGCGTCGATGGCGCGCTCAGCCTCGCCAAGGACGCGGCCGTCGATCGCGACCGAGACCGGCTTCAGCCGCTCGCCGTTGAAGCGCAGCGGCTCGGCGTGCCCGCCATTGCGCCGCACCTTCAGCGTGGCCTTCACACGGGTCGTGTTCGGCTGGAGGTCGAAGGCCAGGAAGACCTCGTCGACGAGGAATGCCGGGGGGCGATAGTCGGAGAGGCGGATCGCCTGAGGGGTGTCGGTGCGCATGAGGGCCATCTAGGCGCTCCATCGGGGCGGCGCCAAGGCGAGGCGCGTATCGGAATCCGGTCAGCCGCCGGCGGCGCGGCGGGGCGAGCGCGGGCAGGGCCTTTCGGACCAGCGGCCGTCCTGCTCGCGGATGAGCAGATAGCACTTCACCCCCTGGGCCGCCGCCTCGGCCGCGAGGGTGCGCGCATGTTCGATGGCGTGGACGCGGTACGCATAGGCGGCCACGACGGCGGCGTTGCGCTCGACCACCCACTTGTTGTCCCGCCACGCGACGATGATCTGCATGTCGGTCGGCTTCTCGACAGTCATCACGCAGGCGAACCGCCCATGCGGGCGGCTTGTTCCGAAAGCTTTTGCCGGGGCGGGTCAGGAAGGCGACAGACAGATAGCTCGGGCGGGCCCAGAAGAAGCCGCGGTGCAGTCAGGGGCTTGGGCGTTGCCGTCTTATCGGATCTACCGTGTTGGCGGGGGCGGTCGTCTCGTCCTGGGTGAGACGTTCACCGCGGCGAGCGACGCCGAAGCGGTCGAACACGCGGCCGTGCTGTTCCGGAAGGGCGGCGAGGGCGAACTCTGGTGCGGCGGCCGGCTGCTCGGCCGGTTCTCGAAGCTGGGCGTGTTCACGCCCGGCGTCGGCTGACGCGAGGTCATACTTTTCAGCGCCTTCCCCGCGCGTATGCTCCCCATCCGAGAGGAAACGAAGCCGGCGATCGGCCGGCGCGATGGGGCCCAGATGAATTTCGACTTCTCCGACGACCAGAAGTTCCTGAAGTCCGAGGCCAGGAAGTTCCTGGACGCCAACTGCCCCACGTCGCGGGTGCGCAAGGTGCTGGACGACGACACCAAGGCCTATGATGAGGCGCTGTGGAAGCAGGTGGCCGAGCAGGGCTGGCTGGGGGCGGCGATCCCGGAGGAATTCGGCGGCCTCGGTCTGGGCCACGTGGAGCTCTGCGCGATCGCCGAGGAGCTGGGTCGCGTCGTGGCCCCAATCCCATTCGCCTCGACGGTCTACTTCCTCGCGGAGGCGGTGATGCTCGCGGGCTCCGACGCCCAGAAGCAGGCCCTGCTGCCCAAGATCGCGGCGGGTGAGGTGATCGGCTGCATGGCGACGTCCGAAGGACCGGGCGCCGTCACCACCCAGACGGTTCAGGCCAGCGTCTCGGGCGGCAAGCTCTCGGGGACGAAGATCCCCGTCACGGACGGCGACATCGCGACCCACGCGGTGGTGCTGGCCAAGGAGGGCGGCAAGCTCGGCCTATTCCTCGTCGATCTCACGGCCGGCGGCGTCACCCGCCAAAGCCTGAAGACGCTGGATCCGACCCGCGACGCCGCCAAGCTGACGTTCGACGCCGCGGCGGCCGAGCGGCTGGGCGCCGCGGGCGAGGGGCTGTCGCTGCTGGAGCAGATCCACGACCGCGCCGCGGTGCTGCTGGCGTTCGAGCAGTGTGGCGGCGCCGACCGCTGCCTCGAGATGGCCAAGGCCTATGCGCTGGAGCGCTACGCCTTCGGACGCGTCATCGCGAGCTACCAGGCGATCAAGCACAAGCTGGCCGACATGTACGTCAAGAACGAGCTGGCCCGCTCGAACGCCTACTACGGGGCCTGGGCGCTGAACACCAACGCGCCCGAGCTGCCGGTGGCGGCCAGCGCCGCCCGCATCGCCGCTTCGGAAGCCTTCTGGTTCGGCTCGAAGGAGAACATCCAGACGCACGGCGGCATCGGCTTCACCTGGGAGGTGGACGCCCACCTCTATTACCGGCGTTCGCGCCAGCTCTCCCTCGTCGCGGGCGCGCCCCGCGTCTGGAAGGAACGACTGGTCAGCCACCTCGAACGGCGCAACGCGGCCTAAGGGATTTTCAGCACATGGACTTCAACGACAGCCCCGAAGAAGCCGCCTACCGCGCCCAGGTGCAGGCCTGGCTGAAGGAGAACGCCCCCAAGAAGAACGAGGGCGGCGATCCCGAAGGCGGCGACACCATGGCCGCGTCGAAGGCTTGGCAGGCCAAGAAGGCCGCGGCCGGCTACGCCCAGATCACCTGGCCCAAGGAATGGGGCGGGCCGGGCGGCACGCCGATCCAGCAGGTCATCTTCAACCAGGAAGAGTCGAAATACCCGATCCCGCCCAACCCGTTTCAGATCGGGCTCGGCATGTGCGTCCCCACGGTGATGACCTTCGCCGACGAGGAGACCAAGAAACGCTTCGTGGGGCCAGCCCTGCGCGGCGAGGAGATCTGGTGCCAGCTGTTCTCCGAGCCCTCCGGCGGTTCGGACGTCGCCGCCGCGCGGACGCGCGCCGTGCAGGCGCCCGACGGCTCGGGCGACTGGATCATCGACGGCCAGAAGGTGTGGACGACGGGGGCCCAGTTCTCGGACTTCGGCATCGTCGTCACCCGGACCGATCCGGACGCGCCCAAGCACAAGGGCCTGACGATGTTCTGGGTCGACATGAAGGACCCCGGGATCGAGGTGCGGCCGATCCATCAGATGTCGGGCGGCTCGGGCTTCAACGAGGTGTTCTTCACCGGCGTGCGGGTGAAGGACAGCCAGCGCCTGGGCGCGGTCAACGACGGCTGGCGGGTCAGCCTGGTCACGCTGATGAACGAGCGGCTGGCGGTCGGCGGGCCGACGGGCGCGGGCTGGAGCCAGTTCCTGGAAGCCGCCCGCGGCATCGCTGGCCTCGACGGCGCGCCCGCCATCAAGGACCAGGCGCTGCGCGAGAAGCTCGCCGACTGGTACGTCCAGACCGAGGGCCTGAAGCACACCCGCAACCGCACGATCACGGCGCTGTCGCGCGGTCAGACGCCGGGGCCGGAAAGCTCGATCGGCAAGGTGGTCTCGGCCCTGCAGATGCAGGAGCTGGCCAACAGCGCGGTCGAGATGATGGACCAGTACGGCATCATCAACGACGGGGACCTGCTGCCGCTGAAGGGCGCGTTCCACTGGTCGTTGATGTACGCGCCGGGCCTGCGCATCGCCGGCGGCACCGACGAGATCCTGAAGAACATCATCGCCGAGCGCGTGCTGGGCCTGCCCGGCGACATCCGAGTGGACAAGGACGTCCCGTTCAAGGACGCCCCGACCGGACGGTGACCTAGGCGGTAAGGGCCAGCGGGGCGCGGGCGCGTCCCGCCACCAGCTCGCCGTAGAGGCGCGTCAGGTTCTCGAAGGTGGCGTCCCAGCCGTGCCGGGTCTCGGCGCGGCGACGGGCGGCCTTGGAGATCTCGCCGATGTCGCGGGCGAACAGCGCCTCGATGGCTTCGGCGAGGCCTGCGGGTTCGACGCTCTCCGCCGGCTGGCCTACAGTCTCGTCGATCAGTTCGCCGACGCCCCCGCGCTTGGAGCCCACCACCGGCAGGCCGGCGGCCATGGCCTCCAGCACCACCAGGCCGAAGATCTCATTCTCGTTGGCGTGCAGGCAGGCGTCGCAGCTGGCGATGACGCCCGCCAGCTTCACCGGGTCGCGCTCGTAGTCGAGGCAGATGACGCTGTCGGACGGCATGACGTCCTTGCCGGCGCCGACGAGCAGCAACTTGTACGGCGCGCCGAGCCGCTCGACCGCTGCCACCATGGAGTCGATGTTCTTCTCGCGGGCGGGGCGGCCGGCGAAGACCAGCAGGCGCGTCTCGGGCGACAGGCCCAGGCGTCGGAACAGCCGCGCCCGGTCACCGCGCGAAGGATGAAAGAGCTCGGTGTCGACGCCGAGTTGCTGGATCGACAGGCGCTGGACGCCGGCGGCGGCGAGCCGGCCGGCCATGTGCTGCGACGGCGCCACGACGTGATCGAAGCGCTGGTAGGCCTGGGCCCAGAAGTTGAACGTCGGCGCCTCGGCCCATTCGCCGAAGTGGAGGGCGGCCAAAGCGGCGGCGTCGGTGTGGCAGAAACCGACGACCGGCACGCCCAGCGCCTCGCCCGCCTCCAGCGCCGCGTGGCCAGGAATGAAGACGTCGCCGGCCTCGATGATGTCCGGCTGCAGCAGCCGCAGCACCGTCTCCCATTTCGCAAGGCTGGCGGGCATGCGGTAGCCGTTGCCGAACGGCAGGCGGGCGGCAGCGATGGTCACCAGGCCCGAACCATCGGCCTGGGTGCGGGCGCCCGGCACGACCAGGGTGTGCTCGATATCCGGCCGGCGCTTCTCGAGCCACGCGCGCTTGGCCATCAGGTAGCGCTTCACCCCGCCCGACTTGGGCGCATACATCATGGTGGTGTCGATCAGGCGAAAGCCTGCCGAACCCTCGGCGCGCGGCGCCAGGGGAGCGGCGGGTCGGACCTTCTCGGCCAATCTCAGGGCGGTCGCTTCGGACACTCGGCCAGCCCTTCCATCGTTGATGCTGTTGGAAGCCGCGAGGAACAGGGCGGCCGAACGTTCACTGCCGCCCTCACGGGTGAGAACGCGCCTAGTGGCGGTTCGGCTCGCTGATCTCTTCCAGAGCTTGGCCAGTGGTCTTGTCCTTCCCCTGCTGGGCGATGTCGCCCAGGGACACGATGCCGACCAGGCGCTGGTCGCGGTCGAGCACCACGAGGCGCCGGACCTGGAGTTCGGCCATCTTATCGGCCGCCTGGGCGATGTCATCGTCCTCGTAGCAATACTCGACGTCGGCCGTCATCACCTCGGAGACCGGCGTGTCGAAGCTGCGGGCTTCGCTGACCGCGCGGACGACGATGTCGCGGTCGGTGACCATGCCTTGGACCTTGTCGCCGTCGCAGACGGGGATCACGCCGGCGTCGATCTCGCGCATCTTCCGCGCGACGTCCTGGATGGTGTCCTGCGGCCGCGCCACCTCGACCTGGCGCGACATGATCTCGTTGATCCTCATGGAAGCTCCCTCCGATGCGGGCGAAGCCGGCGCGGCCGGCCCGCGGCGATAACCCGTCGCCCGAGGGGAGGTTGCAGCGGTCACGCCGCCGGCGGCACGCCCAGCGCCGCGAAGCGGGCGCTGAACGTCTGGGCTTCGGCGAGCAACCAGTCGCGCACTTCCGCCGCGGCCGCGGCGGCCCGCGCCCGATCGGGGGTCACCACCCACATCGGATGGCCGCGCAGCGCCGGGCCGATCGCGACAAGCGCGCCCGAGGCGAGTTCGTCGACGGCAAGCGCGAGGTTCATCAGCGCCACGCCTTGGCCGGCGATCGCGGCCTGCAGCGCATGGGTCTCGTCGGAGAAGGTGAGCGCCTCCCCGCCCGCAGGGTAGGAAAGACCGGCCCGCTCGAACCACGCCGGCCACACCGGGCTGGTGGCGTCAGGTCTGGTCCAGACGAAGTGGATCAGGCGAGCGCCGGCCACGTCGGTCGTTGCGCGGATGGCGAGCCTGGGGCTGCAGACCGGCGCATAGGCGGTCTCGAACAGCAGGTCGGCGCGACAGCCGGGCCAGGGGCCGCGCCCGTAGCGCACGGCCACGTCGGCCTCGCCGGCAGCCACGTCGGCCGGGGCGTTGGAGGCGAGAACGTTGAGCTGCAGGCCGCGCGCCGCGGCCTCGAGGCCCTCCACGCGCGGCAGTAGCCACTTGCCGACGAAGGCGAGGGTGGCGCTCAGGGTCACGGGCACGGGGCCTGTGGGCCGCCGCACCTGGTCCAGCGCCGCGGCCATGCCGTCGAAGCCGTCGCGCACGCCGGGATAGAGCGTCCGGCCGGCCTCGGTGAGGCGAACCTCTCGCACCCGCCGTTCGAACAGCGGCAGGCCCAGGGTGTCCTCCAGCAGGCGCACCTGGTGGCTAATGGCGGTTGGCGTGACCGCGAGCTCCTCGGCGGCGCGCTTAAAGCTGAGATGCCTGGCGGCGGCCTCGAAGGCCCGGAGGCTGGCGAGCGGGGGCAGCTTACGCATGAGACAAGCTCATCTATGGGCTGAGATATCCGAGTTTGTCCAGGCGTTCGGCGTCGGCGACGGATGAGCCTCCTTGAACCACCTCCAGGAGGAACAGATGGCTACGCTGTTGCACATCGATTCCAGCGCACGCCAGGGCGGCTCGGACGAACACGCCTATGGCTCGCACAGCCGACGGCTGACGGCGCGCTTCGTCCGCCGCTGGATGGCCGCCCGGCCGCGCGACGCGGTGATCCGGCGCGACGTGGGCGTTGACCCGCCGTCGCCGGTGACCGGCCGCTGGATCCATGCCGCCTTCACGCCGCCCGAGCGGCGCGAACCGTGGATGGTCGAGGCCCTGGCCGAGAGCGATGCGCTCGTGGACGAGTTGCTGGCCGCCGACCTGATCGTTGTGGGCGCGCCGATGTACAACTTCGGCCCCCCGGCCCAGCTGAAGGCCTACATCGACAACGTGGTCCGCGTGGGCCGCACCTTCGGCTTCGACCGGAGCCGCGAGGGCGAGCCGTACTGGCCTCTCCTGAGCGGCCAGGGGAAGCGGCTGGTGCTGCTGGGGTCACGCGGCGACTACGGCTACGACGAAGGCGGGCGGACCGCGCACCTGAACCACGTGGAGGCCAGCGTGCGGACGCCGTTCCGCTACATGGGCGTCGACGAGGCCTACAGCGTCGCCGTCGAGTACGACGAGTTCGGCGGCGAACGGCTGGCCGCCTCCATCGCGCGCGCTGAGGCCGAGACGGACCGGCTGGTCGACCTGCTGCTGGCGACGGAGGCCCGCGCCGCCGCCTGACGACTCAGCGCGGGTCGAAGGCCTCGGCCACGTCGGGGCGTTTCGCGACGCTGGCCAGGAAGTCGGGCTCGCGGCGGGCGCGCGACTGCTGCTCGTAGGCGAAGCCCAGCCCCAGCAGCCGGGCTTCCGACCACGCCGGACCCAGGAACGAGATCCCGACGGGCGCGCCGCCGACCTGGCCCATGGGCACGGTCAAGTGGGGATGGCCGGAGACCGCCGGCAGCGTCGAGGGCGAGCCGAAGAAGCGCCCGCCGGTGACCGGATCGACGATCGCCGCCGGCCCGCCGCTGGGGGCCACGATGGCGACCACCTTGCCATCCGCCAGCATCCGGTCGAGGGCGGCGGCGGCCAGCTTGCGGATTTCGGCGCGCTTGGCCTGCATGGCGGCGTCGGCGGCAGGCGGCGCCTTGGCCGCCTGCTCGAAGATCTCCTGGCCGAAGAGCGGCATCTCGCGCGGCTCGGACTTGTTGAACGCGATCAGGGCGTCGAGCGTGCGGGCCTTCACGGCCGGCGGCGTCGTGGCGAGATAGTCGTTCAGGGCGGCCTTGAACTCCCACCGCAGCAGTTCGCCCGACGTGCTTCCAACCTTTTCGAGCTCGGCCTCGGGGGGGCCCTTGAGTTCGATCAGTTCTGCCCCGGCCGCCTTCAGATCCTGCAGAGCCCTGTCAAAGGCGAGGTCGAGCTCGGGCAGGCGGCCCTTCATGGGGTTCCAGACGCCGATGCGCTGCCCCTTCAGGGCGTTGCGGTCCAGGGCTTTGAGGTAGTCCGCCTTCTTGCCGTCTGCCTGGGCGGTCGCTGGATCGGCTGGATCGGAGCCGGCGAGCACGCTCAGCACCGCCGCGGCGTCAGCGACGGTGCGGGTCATCGGGCCGGCCGTGTCCTGGGCGGGCGAGATCGGGACGATGTGGGTGCGCGAGACCAGGCCCACCGTCGGCTTCAAGCCCACCACGCCGGTCATGGCGGCTGGGCAGGTGATCGAGCCGTTGGTCTCGGTGCCGATAGCGACGGCGCCGATGCCGGCGGCGATGGCGGCCCCCGAGCCCGAAGAGGAGCCGCAGGCGGTGCGGTCGAGAGAGTAGGGGTTGCGGGTCAGGCCGCCGACCGCGCTCCAGCCGCTGATCGAGCGCGTCGACCGGAAGTTGGCCCATTCCGACAGGTTGGTCTTGCCGAGGATCACGGCCCCGGCGTCGGTCAGGCGCTTCACGATCGGCGCGTCGCGTCCGGTGACGTTGTCGGCCAGCGCCAGCGAGCCGGCGGTGGTGGGCAGGCCGATGTCGGCCTCGATGTTGTCCTTCAGGAGCACGGGGATGCCGTGCAGCGGCCCGCGAAGCTTGCCCGCCGCCCGTTCGGCGTCGAGCCGTCGGGCATCGGTGATCGCGCGCGGGCTCAGCGCGATGACGCTGTTCAGTTTGGGCCCGGCGCGGTCGATCTCCGCGATGCGGTCGAAATAGGCGCGGACCAGGGCCTCGGAGCTGACCCGGCCGTCCTTCATGGCCGCCTGCTGCTGGCCGGCCGACGCGTACGGGCTCAGCGGCTGAGCGGAGGCCGCCGAGGCGGCGAGCGCTGCGGCCGCGGCGAAAAGGACAAGCTTGGTCAAGGCGCACTCCCCCTGGAACTTCCGCGACTTATGCAGAATCAGCCTGGGCGGCGCTAGGGCGGTCAGCTCAGGCGAACAGCTGTACGGCCTGCCAGATCGCGAGGCCGACGACCACGAAGCCCACCAGCCAAGTCAGCATGCGCAGGGGCAGCACCTTGGTCATCCAGCCCGCGATCGGCGCGGCGACGACACCGCCGACGATCAGCCCCGCCAGCGACCAGAGCAGGGCGCGCAGGCCCTCCGTCTCCCAGTGCCCGCTGACCAGGCTCGCCAGGAAGGCGGCCGAGGTGGCGGCGGCGACGAAGACCTCCGCGGTGTTGGTGGTGCCGATGGCCTTGCGCGTGTCCGCGCCGGCGCCCATCAGAGAGCTCGTCACGACGGGGCCCCACCCGCCGCCGCCGATGGCGTCGAAGAAGCCGCCGATCAGGCCGAGCGGCAGGGGCGATTTCCAGGAGAAGACCTTGGGCCTGGCCTGGCGCCAGGCGCGGTAGAGGATGACCAGGCCCATCAGGCCCAGCCAGATGACCACGAACGGCTTGACAACCTCGCCGGGGATCGAGGTCAGGACATAGGCGCCCAGCACGCCGCCCACGACGCCGCCGCCGGCGAGTAGGCCCAGCAGCTTCCAGTCGACGTTCTTGTAGAAGATGTGGGAGAGGCCGGACGCCGCGCCGGTGAACACCTTGGCGGCGTGCACGCTGGCCGAGGCGTTGGCGGGGCTGACCCCGAACGACAGCAGCACGGACGTCGAGATGACGCCGTAGGCCATGCCGAGCGCGCCATCCACAAGCTGGGCGGCGAAGCCGACGGCGGCGAAGAGCCAGAAATCAGGATCCATCGCCGCCAGCTAAGGCCAAGGTGGCGCGGCGGCCAACCAGTTCTGCTGATCGCCGCGCCAGAAGAGTTGCGGGACCCTAGTCCTTGGCGCGTTCCTGATAGGAGCCGTCCTCGGTCAGCACGACGATCTTGGTGCCGGCGGTGATGTACGGCGGGATCATGGTGCGCAAGCCGTTCGACAGCACGGCGGGCTTGTACGACGACGAGGCGGTCTGGCCCTTCACGCTGGGCTCGGTCTCGACCACTTCGAACGTCGCCAGGCGCGGCAGCTCGATGGCGATCGGCACGCCCTCGTGGGTGGAGAGCTGCACGGTGCAGCCGTCGGTCAGGTAGTACTTCGCATCGCCGATCATCTCGGGCGAGGCGGTGACCTGCTCGTAGTTCTCGGGGTTCATGAAGTGGAAGCCGTCGCCGTCCTCGTACAGGAAGGTATAGTCGCGGCTGTCCACCGTGGCGCGCTCGACCGTTTCGGTCGTGCGGTAGCGCTCCGACACCTTCACGCCGTCCGAGATGCGGCGCATGTTCAGCTGGGTGACGGGCGTGCCCTTGCCGGGGTGGATGTTCTCGGCGCTGAGCACGACGTAGAGCTTGCCTTCGAGATCGACGACGTTGCCCTTGCGGAGGGAGCTGGCGGAAACCTTCAAGTTCGGTCCTCGAGGATGCTTTGCGAGTTCTTGGCCGGCTCGTATAGCGACCTTCGCCGAAATCGCCAGTCCTTCAGGGTCGCAGCCCCTTGCCCGACACCGCCTCGCAAGCCTGGTGGCGCCCTGAGCGCCACGCCGACCGCCGGCCGTTCCTGACCGCCCGCGGCGCGATCATGCGGGCGACACGAGCCTGGCTCGATCAGCAGGACTTCGTCGAGGTGGAGACGGCGGCGCTGCAGGTTTCGCCGGGCAACGAGGCCCACCTGCACGCCTTCGCCACAGAGGCGCTGACGACCGCCGGCGAGGGGCGCACGCTGTACCTCCACACCTCGCCCGAGTTTGCCTGCAAGAAGCTCCTGGCCGCCGGCGAGACGCGCCTGTTCAGCCTGGGCAAGGTTTGGCGCAACCGCGAACGCGGACCGCTGCACCATCCCGAGTTCACCATGCTGGAGTGGTACCGCGCGGGCGAGCCGTACGAGGCGATCATGGCCGACTGCGCGGCGCTGATGCGCCTGGCGGCCCACGGCGCGGGGGCGCGGGTGCTCACCTGGCGAGGGCTGGAGTGCGACCCGTTCGCCGAGCCCGAGCGGCTGACGGTGGCGGAGGCCTTCGACCGCTACGCCGGCGTGGACCTGTTCGGAGACCTCGCCGGGCAAGCGAGGGCGCTGGGCATCCGCGTGGCCGAGGACGACGTCTGGGCGGACGTGTTCAGCCGCATCATCGTCGAGAAGGTGGAGCCGCACCTGGGCATCGGACGGCCGACGATCCTCTGCGAGTATCCGGTCAGCGAGGCCGCGCTGGCGCGGCCGAAGCCGGGCGATCCGCGGGTGGCCGAGCGCTTCGAGCTCTATGCTTGCGGCGTGGAGCTGGCCAACTGCTTCGGCGAGCTGACCGACCCGGCCGAGCAGCGCGCGCGGTTCGAGGCCGAAATGGCCGAGAAGCAGCGGGTCTATGGCGAGCGCTATCCCATCGACGAGGACTTCCTGGCGGCGCTTGAGCTCATGCCCGAGGCGAGCGGCGGGGCGCTAGGCTTCGACCGGCTGGTGATGCTGGCCACGGGCGCGCGTCACATCGAACAGGTGCTGTGGGCGCCGGTACCCGGCTGACGGCGAATGGTGTATGGGGCGCGGCCTGATGACCCGCCCCTTGCGCACCCCTGACGACCTCGTGGCTGCCGACCTGGCGCCGCCAGAGGCTCTCGCCGAGCTCGCGCGCGTTGCTGAGCGCTATGCGGTGGCGATCACGCCCCCAATGGCCGAGCTGGCGCAGGCTTGCGAAGGCGTGGCCCGGCAGTTCGTCCCCACCCCGGCCGAGCTCCTGGCAACGCCGGACGAACGCGCTGACCCGATCGGCGACGACGCCCATTCGCCAGTCGAAGGCATCGTGCACCGCTACCCCGACCGGGTGCTGCTGAAGGCCAACCACGCCTGCGCCGTCTACTGCCGCTTCTGCTTCCGGCGCGAGATGGTGGGGCCCGACGGCGTCCGGCCGCTTTCGCCCGCGCAGCTGGACGCGGCGATGGCCTATGTCGCGGGCCGGCCCGAGGTTTGGGAGGTGATCGTCACGGGCGGCGACCCGCTGATCCTGTCGCCCAGGCGGCTGGCCGACATCGGGCGGCGGCTGGCGGCGATCGAGCACGTGAAGGTCGTGCGCTTCCACACCCGCGTGCCGGCGGTCGATCCGGACAAGGTGACCGACGAGCTGGTCCAGGCGCTGAAGGCCTCGGGCAAGGCGGCGTGGGTCGCCCTGCACGCCAACCATCCCGACGAGCTGACCCCCGCCGCGCGCGCGGCCTGCGCGCGGATCGTCGAGGCCGGAATTCCCATGGTCAGCCAGACCGTGCTGCTGAAGGGCGTCAACGACGAGCCGGCGGTGCTGGAAGCCCTGATGCGGGGCTTCGTCGAGGCGCGGATCAAGCCCTATTACCTGCACCACGGGGACCTGGCGCCCGGCACCGGCCACTTCCGCACCTCGATCGACGAGGGCCAGGCTGTGATGCGCGACTTGCGAGGCCGGCTCTCGGGCCTGGCCCAGCCCACGTATGTGCTGGATATCCCCGGCGGTCATGGAAAGGTCCCGGTCGGCCCGACCTACGTGCATGCGGACGAGGTCGAGGACCCTGCGGGCAAGCGCCACGTCTATCCCCCGGCGCAGGACTGATATCCGTCAATTCGGCGTTCAGGAGCGATGAGGCAGGAAGCCGGAATCGAAATGCCGTTTCGCGCGTTTGTTGCGTCGATGCGGCGTTCAAGGGGAAGTTTTTCAATGCGTTGGGCTTGGATGGCGGCGGTTCCGGCGGTGCTGGCGAACGCCGCAGCGGTCGCGCAGGAGCCGCCGGTGGTCGCTCCGGCGCCTCCGCCGGCTGTGCAGGCGGCGCCTGCGCCAGTCATCACGTTGTCGCCGGCTCAAGCCGGGACTGCGATCCGCGTGCTCGAGGCCGCGAACCTCCACGGCCTGAAGCCCGACGCCTACCTACCGGCTGACCGAGCCGACCAGGCCGCCCTGGTTCAGGGCCTTCTGCGCTATGCGCGCGACGTGAAGATCGGACGCCTGTCCCCGGGCGACTTCCCCGAACTGTGGGCGGTGCGACCGGCTCCCTACGATCCCGCGCCGGAGCTCGCCAAGGCAGTGGCCGAGGACCGGCTGCAGGCTTGGTTGGATAGCCTGCCGCCGCGCTACGCCGGCTATGTGGCGCTGAAGCGAGGACTTGCCCGCTACCGCGAGATCGCCGCCGCCGGCGGATGGAAAGCGCTGCCCGAGGGCGGGCCGATGGGTCTGGGTTCGAACGACGCGCGCGTGCCGGCCCTGCGCGCCAGGCTGGCCGCCGAGGACCCGCTGACCCAGGCGACCGGCTCGGCCACCTTCGACAAGGCGCTGCAGGACGCCGTCGTCCGCGCCCAGAAGCGCTACGGCCTGAAGCCCGACGGCGTCGTCGGCAACGGCACCCTGGCCTACCTGAACCAGCCGGTCGGTCAGCGGGTGCTGCAGATCATCGCCAATATGGAGCGCTGGCGCTGGCTGCCGGCGACCATGCCCTCCACGCGCGTGCAGGTGAACTCCGGCGCCGCGATCGTCACCCTGTTCCGGGACGACAAGCCGGTGCTGTCGATGAAGGCGGTGTCAGGCAAGCCGGGCGACGAGACGCCGATGCTGATGTCGTCGATCCACTCGGTGGTCATCAACCCGCCGTGGAACGTCCCCAGCCGCATCGCTCGCGAGGAGCTGTGGCCTAAGGAGCGGGCGAACCCCGGCTATCTCGCCCGCAACGGCTACCGGATCATTCCCGTCGAGGGCGGTGAGCCGCGACTGCAGCAGCGCTCGGGCGACGAGTCCGCGCTTGGCCGCTTCAAGTTCGACTTCGACAACCCGTTCGCGGTCTATCTGCACGACACGCCGGCGAAGGCCGGTTTCGACCTCTATGCGCGGCAGGCCAGCCACGGCTGCGTGCGCATCGAGAAGCCGCGCAAGCTGGCCGAGGCGCTGCTGGCGGCTGACGCCAAATGGACAGACGCCGCCGCCATGGACCAGGCCTTGGGCGATGGCTCCAAGACCCAGCGCGTGAAGCTGCCCGAAGAGGTGCCGGTGATGATCCTCTACTGGACCGCATTCGCCGGCGCGGATGGGCAGATGCACTTCCGCTCCGATCCCTATAATTGGGACCGCCTGCTGCTGACCAAGGTGGGCGTGGTGGGCCAAGTCCAGGCGAAGGCTTAGGGAACGATGCTGAAGAAGGTTCTGTGGATCGCGCTGGCCTGCGCGGTGCTGCTGGCGGCCCTGGCGATCAGCCGGAGCATCAATGTGACGTCGGATGAGCCGAAGACGGCCCCCGCGCCGGCTCCCGCCGCGGAGGATGTCGCAGCCCCGGTCGTGGAACAGGCGCCCCCGCCCCAGCCGACCGCGCCGCCGGTTCAAACGCCGGAAGACGTTCAGGTGCAGGAGGACGCCGCGGCCGTCGGCCTGACCACCATCGAGCCGGAGCCTGCGCCGGAAACCCCGCCGGCCGAAACCCCGCCGCAATAGGCCTCTAGGTCAGGCGCCCCGCCATTGGCGCACGCGGCCAGTGTCGACGTGGACGAAGTTCGACACCGGGTAGTAGCCGACGCCGCCGGCGCCGACCGCCAGCGCCGCCTTGTGCAGGTTCGAGAGCTCGACGCCCTGGATCCGCACGTCCACGGCCTTGCCCTGGGTGTGTTGGCTGGTGGAGGCCACGCCCTTGCTCTTCGCGTGCAGCATGGCGTTGGTCTTGGGGGAGCGGTAGCCCGAGATGATCTGGAAGGCGTCGCGGGTCTCGAGCTTGTCCGAGATGGCGTGCAGGGCGTCGAACAGGCCCGGGTCCATGAAGTGCTCGTCGCCGGTGCGCCAGTCGCGCAGCACGCGCTGCGCCTCGGCGAGCGCGTCCGGCAGGTAGCGACCGTTCTCGAAGTAGACGTCGTTGAAGGCGTCGCCCGTGTGCAGGTTCTTCAGCGCCGCGCGGCGAGGCGCATCGGCGGGCAGAGCCCTGGCCCAGGAGGGCAGCGCGAAGGCGGAGAGGCCAAAGGCGCCGGCCATCCCCAGTGCTTCACGGCGTCGGACGAGGGTCGGCATACTGAAAGCGCCTCCACCTTTCTGGACGCCCGCCTCTGTCGAGGCGGGTGGCGAACGGGTGTGGCCAAGATGCGGGCTTGAAGTTTAGCGTCAACCTAACAAGCGCCGCGGTGCGACGACCTGCCGCCACGGCTTGAGTATGGATGAGGGGCGGATGGCTGAGGCTGCGGAACGGGCGACCCTGCGTCGCGTGGTGGCGGCCAGCGCCATCGGGACCACCATCGAGTGGTACGACTTTTTCCTCTATGGGACCGCCGCGGCGCTGGTCTTCAACAAGCTGTTCTTCCCTGAGGCCGATCCGCTGGTCGGCACCATGCTGGCGTTCGCCACCTATGCCCTGGGTTTCGTCGCGCGCCCGCTGGGCGGGGTGATCTTCGGTCACTTCGGCGACCGGGTCGGCCGCAAGAAGCTCCTGATGCTCAGCCTGGTGATGATGGGCGGGGCCACGGTGCTGATCGGCTGCCTGCCCACCTATGGCCAGGTGGGGGTGCTGGCGCCGGTGATGCTGATCGCGCTTCGCCTGGTTCAAGGGTTCGCTGTGGGCGGCGAATGGGGCGGTGCGGTGCTGATCGTCGCCGAGCATGGCGACGCCCGGCGGCGCGGTTTCTGGGCGAGCTGGCCCCAGGCGGGCGTCGCGGCCGGCAACCTGCTGGCGGCGGGCGTGCTGGCCCTGATGGCGGCGCTGCAGAGCGAGGCGGACTTCCTGGCCTGGGGCTGGCGCGTGCCGTTCCTGCTTTCGGCCGCGCTGATCCTGGTGGGCTGGTGGGTCCGCGCCGCCGTCGAGGAAAGCCCGAGCTTCAGGGCGGTCGAACAGGCCGCCCAGGCCGTTCCCAAGGCGCCGGTGATGGAGGCGATCCGCCGGCGGCCGCTGCGCCTGGTGATCGGCGGCGGTCTGCGCGTGGCCGAGAACATCAGCTACTACGTGATCACCGTCTTCTCGATCACCTATGCGACCCAGCACGTGGGGCTCTCGCGGCAGGCGACACTGAACGCCCTGCTGATCGCCTCGGCGGCGCACCTGGTGGCCATTCCGGCGTTTGCGGCGCTATCAGACAGGATCGGGCGGCGGCCGGTCTATATGCTGGGGGCGTTCGGGATGGCGCTGTGGGCCTTCGCCTTCTTCCGGCTGCTGGACACCGGGGCCACGCCGGGGGTGCTGACGGCGCTGATCGGCGGCCTTGTGCTGCACGGGGCGATGTACGGTCCCCAAGCCGCGTTTCTGGCCGAGATGTTCCCGACCGCCTACCGCTATTCCGGGGTTTCGCTGGCCTATCAGGTGACCTCGATCTTCGCCGGTTCGCTAGCGCCGATCATCGCCGTGGCCCTGCTGAAGGAGACCGGCTCGGCGACGCCGGTGGCGATCTATGTCGCGGTGGCCTCGGTCCTGAGCGGGATCGCTGCCTTCGCAGCCCGGGAGACGCGCGGGAAAACGTTCGAGGAGATCGACCGGGAGGCCTGATCTTCAAGGAACCCGAGGCCAAGCTGGACTGTTTCCCTCGCAGGGAATGCCACGATCTTTGCGAGGGGTGATGGACGGCTCTCAGACCGTTTCGACGACGATGCGCGCCGCGGTGGTGTCGGGCCCGGGCGAGATGCGCCTGGAACGGGCGGCGCTGCCGGAGCCGGGGCCGGGCCAGGTGCGGGTGCGGCTGGAAGGCTGCGGCGTCTGCGCCTCGAACCTGACGCCGTGGGAAGGGCCGGAGTGGATGACCTTCCCGACCGAACCGGGCGCGCTGGGCCACGAAGGCTGGGGCGTCGTCGATGCGGTAGGCGAGGGCGTCACGGAGCTGGCTCTGGGCGACCGGGTCGCGGCGCTCTCCTACAAATCCTACGCCGAGTACGATGTGGCCGACGCCTCCGCCTGCGTGAAGCTGCCTCCGGAACTGGACGGCAAGCCGTTCCCGGGCGAGCCGCTGGGCTGCGCCATGAACATCTTCCGCCGCGCGGACGTCCAGGCCGGCCAGACCGTGGCCATCGTGGGCATCGGATTCCTGGGCGCGCTCCTGACCCGGCTGGCGACCGACGCGGGCGCCCGCGTCATCGCGATTTCGCGCCGGCCGTTCTCGCTGGACGTGGCCAGACAGTTCGGCGCGGCCGAGGTCGTGCCGATGGACGACCACTGGGCGATCATCGAAAAAGTCCGCGAGCTGACCGGCGGCCGCTTCTGCGAGCGGGTGATCGAGGCGGTCGGTAAGCAGTGGCCGCTGGACCTTTCGGCGGAGCTCTGCGCCGAGCGGGGTAAGCTGATCATCGCCGGTTACCATCAGGACGGCCCGCGGCAGGTGAACATGCAGCTGTGGAACTGGCGTGGCCTGGACGTGATCAACGCCCACGAGCGCGACCCGGCGGTCTACGCCCAGGGCCTGCGTGAGGCGGTCGAAGCGGTGGCCTCGGGTCGGCTCGACCCATCGCCGCTCTACACCCATACCTATCCGCTGGACCAGCTCGACCAGGCGCTGAACGCCACGCGCGACCGGCCCGACGGCTTCCTCAAGGCGCTGGTGACGCTGTGAGCGAAGTGCTGGAGAAGCTTGGTCTGAGGGCGCCGGTGACGGTTCGTCCCCGCATCGGTTTCCTGGGCGTCGGCTGGATCGGCCGGCACCGGATGCAGGCCATGGCCGACACCGGGCTGATCGACGTCGCCGCCATCGCCGACCCGTCGCCCGAGATGGCCGCCGAGGCAGGCAAGATCGCGCCGGACGCAGAGATCGTGGGCGACCTGGACGCCATGCTGGCCGCGGGCTTGGACGGCGTGGTGATCGCCACGCCCAGCGCGCTGCACGCCGCCCAGTCGATCCGGGCGCTGGACGCCGGCGTCGCCGTGTTCTGCCAGAAGCCGTTGGGGCGGACCGCCGCCGAGGCCGCCGCCGTGGTCGCCGCGGCGCGGCAGGCGGACCGGCTGCTGGCCGTGGACCTGTCCTACCGCTTCACCGAGGGCATGCGCCGCATCCGCGAGATCCTGGCGGGCGGCGAACTGGGGCAGGTGTTCGCGGCCGACCTCGTCTTCCACAACGCCTACGGGCCGGACAAGCCATGGTTCTACGACCCCGAGCTTTCGGGGGGCGGCTGCGTCATGGATCTGGGCGTGCATCTGGTGGACCTGGCGCTGTGGGCGCTGGACTTTCCCGATGTGGAGGACGTGCAGGCGAGCCTGTTCGCCGGCGGCGCGCCGCTTGGCGGGCGGACGGACACCGTCGAGGACTACGCCGAAGCCCGCATCACCCTGGCCGGCGGAACGGTGGTGCGTCTGGCCTGCTCGTGGCGGCTGCAGGCCGGCTGCGACGCCATCATCCAGGCTGGCTTCTACGGGACCGGCGGGGGGGTGGCGCTGAAGAACGTCGGCGGCTCGTTCTACGACTTCACGGCCGAGCGCTACCGCGGCACGGCGCGCGAGAACCTGGCCGAGCCTCCGGACGCTTGGGGGGGCCGCGCCGCGGCCGACTGGGCGCGCCGGCTCTCGGAAGGCGAGCGCTTCAATCCCGCCGCCGAGCGCCTGGTGGACGTGGCCCGCGTGCTGGACCGCATCTACGGGCGCTAGGCGGCCGCAGTCCCCGCGGCGGGAACGAGGAAGGGCGAGATGACGCCCATCGCCCGCTCGATCCAGGCGGCCTTCTCGCCGACCGGCGCAACGTAGTGGATGGCCTCGGCGGCGTCCGCGAGGCCCGCGCCGCGCGCGATCATCCAGGCCGCCAGATACTGAGAGGCGAGGCAGCCGCCCGCCGTGGCCACATTCCCATGGGCGACGAAGGGGGCGTCCAGCACCTCCACGCCGGCTTCGACGACCCACGGCTTGGTGGTCAGGTCGGTGCAGGCGGGCAGGTCGCCGATCACGCCGAGCTTTGCGAGAAGCAGCGTGCCGGAGCACTGCGCGCCGACGAGCTGCCGCTCCGGATCGAGCACGATCCTGGCGAGGAGGCCAGCGTCGGCGGCGACCTCGCGGGTCTTGATCCCGCTGCCGACGAGGACCGCGTCAGCCTCGCGGGCGAACTCGAGGGGACGTTGCCGCCGTATCGTCACGCCATTCATCGACATGACCTCTTCGGTCGGCGAGGTGATGTGGGCGGCCCAGCCCTTCGCGCGCATCCGGTTGAGAATCCCGGCCGCGATGAACGAGTCGAGCTCGTTGAAGCCGTCGAAGGTGAGGATCGCGATCTGCACGGCCGATGTTTCCCTGAGCCTGGCTGCACAGTGGTCCGGCGGGCTCGACGGGAAAAGGGCCGGCTGGCGACAAGCGGCCTTGATCGGGCTTACGGTGTCCCTGCCCCGATCCGGTCGACCTGGGCGTCGATCTCCTTGACGATGGTCTGCAGGCGCGCGGCGTCGAGCTCGGTCCAGCCCATGGTTGTATCGATTGATACGGATCGAGCGCTGGAGGCGCCCGTGAGCGAGATCACGTCCTACATGGGCTGGAAGGTCGACTTCACGAGCCCGCCGGGCGCGCCCGCCTACTTGGCTCCGGACTCGATCTCGTGGCGGGTGTTCAAGAACCCGATCGCGCTAGGCGTCGGCGGCGTAGCGGCCGTGCTGCTGGAGTTCGCCGACCCGCGCATCCGCTCCGGCGTCTGGGACCACTCGACGTACAAGGCCGACCCGATCGGGCGTTCGCGCCGGACCGGCATGGCCGCCATGGTCGGCGTCTATGGGCCTCAAAACGCCGCGCGCCGCGTGATCCAGGGCGTCACCAACATGCACGCCCAGGTGAAGGGGAAGACGCCGGGCGGACGCGCCTACCAGGCGCTGGATCCCGAGTTGCTGGACTGGGTGCACGCCACCGCCGGCTTCGGCTTCGTCACGGCCTACCACCGCTTCGTGGCGCCGCTTACGCCGGCGGAGTTCAATGCCTTCTATGCCGAAGGCGACGCCATTGCGCGGCTCTACGGGGTGCAGAATCCGCTGACCTCGTCGACCGACTTCATGGCCATGATGGACCGGCTGGCGCCCGGTTTCGAGGCGCATCCCATCGTCCGCGAGTTCCTGGACATCATCTGCTCGGGCAAGGCCGCGCCCGGCGTGCCGCGGCTGTTCCATCGGGCCCTGGCGCGGGCGTCCGTGGCGATCCTGCCGCCCAAGGTGCGCAAGGTTCTCGAGCTTGGCCCGGAGTTCGACCTGAAGGCTGTCGACCGTGTCGCCCTGAAGGTCGCCGGAAGACTGGCCGAACGCGTGGCCGATCCCAGGTCCCCGCCGTGCCAGGCCAGCGTGCGGCTGGGCCTGCCGCACGACTTCCTTTACCGCAGCCCGGCCGAGCAGCGCCGGCTCATGGCGGACTTCCGCGCCCGCCAGGCGCAGCCCGCGCAGGCGATGGCCGCGAAGTGATCGGTCTTAACGGGTCAGCGGCGGGATCTCGCCGCGGCCGGCCGCAAGGCCCAGCTTCAGGCTCTCGCCGATCATCTCGGCCTTGGCGATGAACAGGTCCGCGGCCTCGGGACGGCAGACGCTGCGGGCGGTGTCGCGCCAGATCTCGAGCCAGCGCGGGAAGTGTTCGGTCTCGATCCCAGGCGTGCGCGCGTGCGCCGCCATCGGCGACCCCTTGAAGCGTCCCGTGACCAGCAGGACCGAGGACCAGAAGTCGCAGAGCTTGGCGAGGTGCTCGTCCCAGTCGTCCACCGCGCCGTTGAAGATCGGTCCGAGGACCGGATCCTCGCGCACGCGGCCGTAGAAGGTGTGCACCTGCGTGCGGATGACGCCTTCGGTGATCCCGACGGCGACGCCGGGGCCGATGCGCGGTCCGCGCGGGTGGTCGACGATGCTCATGTCCCGGAGATAGCGCCGGACGCGCCGGCGCCAACTCCGGTCTGATGCTTAGGCTAGTGCTTCAGGACGTCGCGGGCGGCTTCCTTGAGGTTGCCCACGCCCTTCTGGACCTTGCCTTCCACGCGGTCGGCCGTGCCTTCGGCTTCCAGGTCGGGATCGTTGGTCGCCCGCCCGGCGGTTTCCTTCACGGCGCCCTTCATGTCCTTGCCGGCGCCCTTCATCTCATCGCGGTGCATGCTCGTTCTCCTCGGTTCAACTCGCCGAGGACAATTGGGGGGAGCGGCGGAATGTTCCGTTAGGCGGCGAGACGCTCGGTGCGGTCGAGCAGGGCTTCGAAGGCGGCCTGGGCCGATCGGCGCGCGTCCGCGTCGCCCATGATCCGGCGGGCGTCGAGGTGGCCCAGAGCAAAGCTCTTCATCTGGAAATAGGCGGCCTGGGCCTCGCGCTCGTCGAGGGGCGGCTCTCGCAGCTGCTGGAATTGGCGGATCAGCGTCCGCTTCCATTGCTGGAGGCGCTTCTGCAGCAGGTCGCGCACTGGTCCCGGCTGGTCGTCGAGCTCGACGCTGAAGGCCATCAGCGGGCAACCGCCCTGGGCCCACTTCTTGTCTTCCCAGTCCAGCCACAGCTCGAAGATGCGCGACAGCCGCTCGCGGGCGGTGGGCAGGTGCTCGGCCGGACGCCAGACGAACTCGGTGAAGAGCAGGGTGACGTAGTCGACGATCTCGAGCTCCATCGCCTCCTTCGATTCGAAGTGCTTGAAGAGCCCGCTCTTCGACAGGCCGACCGATTCCGCGACATCGGCAAGACTGACCGCGGCCAGCCCCCTTAGCGACGCCTGGCGGGCGGCTTCCTCGACGATCCGGATGCGGGTGGCCTCACCCTTGCGCAAAAGCCAAGCCTCCCTGCTTGACAGAAAGTGACCGATCGTGCTCTTTAAGCATTAGCGACCGGTCGTGCTCTTTTCTATCGGAAGGATCACGAGAATGCAAAGTCTGAAGCTTATGGGCGCGATCGCCGCAGCGGCGTTCGTGTCGGGGGCGGCTTACGCCCAAACTCCCGCGGCGGGCGCGTTCAACGGCCAGGCCACCCTGGCTGCGCCGGCGCAGGCGCCCCAGGAGGCCACCATCGCCGGCGTCGCCTGGCGTTGCGAGGGCGACCAGTGCATCGGTCAGGCGGCGAGCCATGCGAGCGTCGACGGGCTGGTGAAGGAGTGCAAGCGCGTCGCCGCCGTCGTCGGCCCGATCGCCAGCTACAAGAGCCGCGGCCGTGAACTGACCGCCGGTCAGGTCCGAGCCTGCAACCGCGGCGCCATCACCCTGCAGACAGCTCGGAACTAGTCCTCAGGCCTGCGGCTCGCGTTTCGCCCGGCGGGTGCGCGCGGTCTGCAGATCGACCAGCTTACCGTCGGCGTCGTCCCCGCTGGGACCGAGGAGGGCGCCGATGGCGCGGTTCAGCTCCGCCAGCTTGTAGGGCTTGCGCAGGATCGGGAATTCGCCGCCCAGACCCTCGGCCGCCTGGCTGTAGCCGGTGGCCAGCAGCACCGGCACACGGGGCGCTTCCTCTCGCACCCGTCGCGCCAGACCCAGACCGTCGATCTCCCCGGCCATCACGATGTCGCTGAAGATGAGGTCCGGCGGCTCGCCCGAGCGCAGCACCTCCATCGCGGCGTCGGCCGAGCCGACCGCCGTGACGGTGTGGCCCAGCTGCTCGAGCATGTCGCAGGCGACCTCGGCGACCTCCGGATTGTCCTCCACCACCAGCACGCGCGCGCTCGCCACGGGCCGGTCGGGCCCCTGGGCGGCCTTCTCGCGGGCCGGCGCGCCGCTGCGGGGAAGGAACAGGGTGAATCGCGTGCCCTGGCCTAGCTGGCTGTCCACCTCGATCCGACCGCCCGACTGCTCCGCGAAACCGTAGACCTGGCTGAGGCCTAGGCCGGTGCCCTTGTTCACCTCCTTCGTCGTGAAGAAAGGGTCGAAGATGCGCGGCAGGATGTCAGGCGGAATGCCCACCCCGGTGTCGCTGATCGTCAGGGCCACGAAGTCGCCTTGCAGGCCGTTGACCGGGGTCTCGAAGGTGCGGTTCTCGGCCAGGATCGAGAGCACGCCACCCGCAGGCATCGCGTCCCGCGCGTTCACCGCGAGGTTCAGCAGCGATAGCTCCAGCTCGCTGGGGTCCACCTGCACGGGCCAGAGCTGGACCGGCATGTCCAACACCAGCGCGACGGTTGGCGGAAGGCTGGTGGCGATCAACGCCTGCAGATCATCGACGCGCTCGGCCAGGCTGATCGAAGACGGTTGCAGCCGCTGTCGGCGCGAGAAGGCCAGCAGGTGGCGGGTGAGGTCTTCCCCGCGCTTGGCGGACGCCTCGATGGCGTCCAGCGCCCTGAGCGCGCGCGGGTCGTCCGCGACCCGCCTGCGCAGAAGCTGGGCCTGGCCGGTGACGACCATAAGCAGGTTGTTGAAGTCGTGGGCGACGCCTCCGGTCAGCTTGCCCAGGGCCTCGAGCTTCTGTGACTGCGCCAACTGCTCGTGAGCGCGCTGCAGCTCGAGTTGGGCGTTCCGCTTCTCGGTGATGTCTCGGGTGATCTTGGCAAAGCCGATGAGCGCGCCGCCCTCGTCGTAGATGGCGTCGATGACCACGCTCGCCCAGAACAGGGAGCCGTCCTTTCGGACGCGCCATCCCTCGGCCTCATAGCGGCCTTCGCTGGTGGCCGTGGCCAGGGCGCGGGTGGGCACGCCGGCCGCCCGATCTCCGTCGGTGTAGAAGCGGCTGAAGTGCTGGCCGATGACCTCCTCGGCCGTGTAGCCCTTGATGTGCTCGGCGCCCGAGTTCCAGCTCACGATCACGCCGTTGGGATCCAGCATGTATAGGGCGTAGTCGACCACGCCGGCGACGAGCAGGCGGAATTGGCGCTCGCTCTCGGCCAGGGCGTTCTCGGCCGCCTTGCGCTGACTGATGTCCCGCGTGACCTTGGCGAAGCCGATCAGCTGTCCGTCGTCGTCGTGGATCGCGTCGATCACGACCAGCGCCCAGAAGCGGCTGCCGTCCTTGCGCACGCGCCAGCCCTCGGCCTCGAAGCGGCCCTCGCGCCGGGCGGTCTCGAGGGCGCGGGCCGGCAGCCCGGAGCGGCGGTCCTCGGGCGTGTAGAAGCGGCTGAAGTGACTGCCGATCACCTCGCTGGCGACGTAGCCCTTGATGCGTTCGGCGCCGGTGTTCCAGTTGGTGACCGTGCCGTTCACGTCCAGCATGTAGATGGCGTAGTCCACGACGCTGTCGACCAGCAGCCGAAAACGGCGCTCGCTCTCGATCAGCGCCTGCTGGGCCGCGCGGTCTGCGGTCATGTCGCGGGTGATCTTGGCGAAGCCGGTGAGCTCGCCCGACTCGCCCCGCACCGCGTGCAACATGCCTTCTGACCAGAACCGGGTGCCGTCCTTCCGTACGCGCCAGCCCGCCGTGCGGACGCTGCCGTCCCGGGCGGCGGCGGCAAGCAGCGACTCCGGCACGCCGCGCCGGCGGTCCTCGAGCGAGAAGAAGCGGCCGAACGGATGGCCTATGATCTCGTCCGCCGTGTAGCCCTTCAGCCGTTCTGCGCCGAAGTTCCAGCTGACGACATGGCCTTCCGCATCCAGCGAGTAGATCGCGTACTCGGTGAGCGCGTCGACCAGGTGCTCGTAGGCCTTGGGCGGAGAGGTAGGGCTGGTCACAGGCGGCATCGGCCTACTTTCGCACGGCGAGGCCAGCCGCGCGAGGTTCCGGTTAGGAATATCCGGCAGCTGTGCTGGTTGACAGCGACGCCGGCTGCGCCGAAGGATCGGCGCCGCTTTGCCGGAGGTCGTTGATGTTTTTGGGCGCGCAGCAGCTTCGTCCCCCCGACGATCCCACCGATGAAGGTGGGGGAACGCGCTCCTACGGCGAAGGGTTCCCTGCGGAAGGGGACGATTTCCCCTACAAGGTGGAGATTTGGGACGAGAAGGGCCTCTCGATCGAGCAGGTCGTAGCCGTCAGCCTCAGCGCCTCCATCGGCTACGCCGCATATTATGCCGCGACGCGAGAATTCCCGGGCCACGTCATCATCCTGCGCCACAAGGGCGGGATCATGAGCCGGTGGACCGGCCGAGCGCACTGAGCGAAGCGATGAACCGCCGCGAGGACAGCAATCGGGAGAGCGGCGTGGTGACCCCGCTTGGCGAGCCGGCCCCGTCCACCGAACTGCTGTACGTGATCGAACTCTGGGACCTCTCGCGTACGACGCCGGAGCGGACGATCGGCCGCGCCGCCAGCGCGGTGCTCGCGCGCGCCATCTTCACCGCCGCGCAGAACGAGCACCTGGGCCGCAGGATCGTGCTGCGCCGGGGCGGCAAGGTGATCGCCGAGAGCGACTAAGCGGCGTTGCGCCCCCGCGCCCGGGCCGCTATCTGCACCCGCGACTTTTCCGGACATTGCAGAGAAAGAGCGCGGACGCCCCATGGCGCAGCAGTACATCTTCCAGATGCAGGGCCTGACGAAGGCCTATCCCGGCAGCCCCAAGAAGCTCTTCGAGAACATCTGGCTGTCGTTCTACCCGGACGCCAAGATCGGCGTCGTCGGCGTGAACGGTTCGGGCAAGTCGACCCTGCTGAAGATCATGGCCGGCATCGACAAGGAGTTCTCGGGCGAGGCGAAGGCCGCCGAGGGCACCAAAATGGGCTACCTCGAGCAGGAGCCGCAGCTGGACGACAAGCTGGACGTCTGGGGCAACGTCATCTCGTGGTGCGAAGAGAAGAAGATCTTCGACCGCTACAACGAAGTCGCCACCCTGATGGGCGAGGACTACTCCGACGAGCTGATGGAGGAGATGACCACGCTCCAGGAGAAGCTCGACGCTGGCGACCTCTGGGACATCGACAGCCGCATCGAGATGGCGATGGACGCCCTGCGCTGCCCGCCGAACGACTGGCCGGTGGACAAGCTGTCGGGCGGCGAGCGCCGCCGCGTGGCGCTGGCCCGCCTGCTGCTGTCGAAGCCCGACATGCTGCTGCTGGACGAGCCGACCAACCACCTGGACGCCGAGAGCGTCGCCTGGCTGCAGCACCACCTGGAGAACTTCCCGGGCTGCGTGATCCTGGTCACCCACGACCGCTACTTCCTGGACCAGGTGACGAAGTGGACGCTCGAACTCGACCGGGGCAAGGGCATCCCCTACGAGGGCAACTACTCGTCCTGGCTCGAGCAGAAGGCCAAGCGCGTCGCCCAGGAAGAGCGTGAGGAAGCCGGCAAGAAGCGCACGATCGAGCGCGAACTGGAGTGGGTGCGCTCCTCGCCGTCGGCCCGCCGCAGCAAGTCCAAGGCGCGCCTGGCGGCCTTCGACGAACTCGTCAACCAGGCCGAGCGCCAGAAGCAGACCTTCGCCCAGATCCAGATCCCGCCGGGTCCGCGGCTGGGCAACGTGGTCATCGAGGTGGAGAACCTCGAGAAGGCCTACGGCGACAAGCTGCTGTTCAAGGACCTGTCGTTCAAGCTGCCGCCGGGCGGCATCGTCGGCGTCATCGGTCCGAACGGCGCCGGCAAGTCGACCCTGTTCAAGCTGATCACCGGGCAGGACACGCCGGACAAGGGCGTCATCCGTCTCGGCGAGACGGTGAAGCTGGCGTACGTCGACCAGAGCCGCGACAGCCTCGATCCCAACAAGAACGTCTGGGAGGAAATCTCGGGCGGTCTCGACATCATGAAGGTGGGGACCCGCGAGATCCCCAGCCGCGCCTACGTCGGAAGCTTCAACTTCAAGGGCGGGGACCAGCAGAAGAAGGTCGGCCTGCTCTCGGGCGGCGAGCGCAACCGCGTGCACCTGGCCAAGACCCTGGCCTCGGGCGGCAACGTCATCCTGCTCGACGAACCCACCAACGACCTCGACGTGGAAACCCTGGGCGCCCTCGAGAGCGCGCTGGAGGACTTCCCGGGCTGCGCCGTGGTGATCAGCCACGACCGCTTCTTCCTGGACCGCCTCGCGACCCACATCCTGGCCTTCGAGGGCGAGAGCCACGTCGAGTGGTTCCAGGGCAACTTCGAGGCCTACGAAGAGGACAAGAAGCGCCGCCTGGGCGCCGACAGCCTCATCCCGCACCGCATCAAGTTCCAGAAGTTCACGCGGTAGGGCCGGAACAGCGGCCTCAGCGCACGGGTTGATCGGGCGATACCCAACAATCCAAGCGAAGGAGGCCAAGCCATGGCTGACGGACGTCTGCAAGGACGCAAGGTGGCGGTGCTCGCCACCGACGGTTTCGAACAAGTGGAGCTGACCAAGCCCGTCGAGGCGTTGAAGGCCGCGGGGGCCGAGGTCCACGTGGTCTCACCGAAGGGCGGGCAGATCCAGGGCTACAACCACCACGACAAGGGCGACGAGGTCCCGGTGGACCGCGAGCTCGCCCAAGCCAGCGCGCAGGACTACGACGGGCTTGTGCTGCCGGGCGGGGTGATCAACCCGGACCAGCTGCGGCTGGAGGAGGCCGCCATCGACTTCATCCGCGACTTCGTGCGCGCGGAGAAGCCGATCGCCGCCATCTGCCACGGCCCCTGGACCCTGATCGATGCGGACGGGGTCGACGGCAAGAAGATGACTTCCTGGCCGTCGCTGAAGAACGACCTGCGCAACGCCGGCGCGGAATGGGTGGACCAGGAGGTGGTGGTCGATGGCGGCCTCGTGACCTCGCGCAATCCCGACGACCTGCCGGCGTTCTGCGCGAAGATGGTCGAGGAATTCGCAGAGGGCCGTCACCACGACGGCCGTGCGGAGGCCGGCGCCGGCACGGGCGAGACGCGGTCCACGGTCTGACCTCTGCGGACGCGGCGAAATCGCGCTGGCGCGGGCACACCTTAAGGTAGCGTTGCGCCCGGTTTTCGCCTTATTGAACTGGCTGAGCTCGATTGGGCGGCGACAGGGACTTCGCCGCTGCAGGGGGAGGGCCGCGCATGGCCGTGTTCACCGGAACCGCGAACGCTGACACCCTGACCGGGGCGGCAGAGAACGATCTGCTGCATGGGCTCGCCGGCATGGATCGCCTGTTCGGCGGCGACGGCGACGACACGCTGGAAGGCGGCGCCGACGCTGACCTCCTCAGGGGCGACGCAGGGCGCGACCGCCTCGACGGCGGCGACGACGTGGACAGCCTGGACGGCGGCCTTGGCGACGACACCCTGTTGGGTGGCGTGGGCCGCGACGCCCTGAACGGGGGCGCGGGCGACGACTACATCGACGGCGGGCCTGGCGACGAGCATGACTTCAGCTTGCCGGACTACATGCCCGGGAGCGACGCGCTCTACTTCACCGGGGCGGCGGTGGGAGTCACGGTGGACCTCTCGCTTTCCGGGCCGCAGGCGACGGGCGAGGGGCTCGACACGATCCTGAACATCGAGGACGTGACGGGCTCCAGCTTCGCCGACCGGCTGACCGGCGACGCCGGCCAGAACCGACTGAACGGGCAGGACGGCGACGACACCTTGGCTGGTCGCGCCGGCGCTGACATCCTTGGCGGCCAGGCCGGCGCCGACCGCCTCGAGGGCGGTGACGGTGACGACCGGCTGGTCGCAGGGTGGCTGAGCGACTATCTGCGTCGCGACCTCGCCAGCAACACGCTGCTGGGCGGCGGCGGCAACGACATCCTCACGGGACAATACGGCGCCGACCTGCTGGACGGCGGCGACGGCGACGACTCCCTGCAAAGCGTGGTGTGGGAGTCGTACAGTCCGGATGTGCCGGGCGGCGACACCTTTCTCGGCGGCGCGGGGAACGACGGCATCACCGCCAGCATCTTCGACGCCCTGGTCGACGGCGGGGACGGCGACGACGAGATATCCATCGCGCGGGTTTACGAGGTCTGGGACGCCCCTCAGCGCCTGCAGACAATCACGGGCGGTGCGGGTGACGACCGACTGGCGGTGACGGCGCTGAACCCGAACGACCGCCTCGTGTTTGAGGGCGGCTCTGGGGTCAACACGCTCTGGCTGCGGATGGGGAATACGCCTGAGATCTATCTCAACCAGGTCCATCTGGGCGCGGGCGTCGTGGCTCAGGACATCCGCATCGTGCAGATCGAGGAAGCGGCCAAGATCCACGGCGGCGATGTGGCCGAGAGCTACACTTCAACCTATCGCGCGGAGTGGATCGACGCGGGCGGCGGGAACGACGTCGTCGTGGCCGACACGGCGGACTACTTCTTCTACGGCAACGACACGGTTTTCGGCGGCGGCGGCGACGACACGGTGACGGACTACGGCGGCTCCAACTTCCTGCGCGGCGGGGACGGCAATGACTCGCTCTCCGGCGGGCATGCCTTCGACGACCTGCACGGCAACTGGGGCGAGGACACGGTGCGCGGCGGCCTGGGCGCCGACAACCCAGTCGCCGCC
>NZ_JAPSKZ010000246.1 GCF_031181185.1 Phenylobacterium sp.
CGCTTTTTTTCACGTCAGCCTAGCGGCAGCGCAGCTCGCCGCGGTCGATCTCGCGGCCCAGCAGGGCGCCGCCCGCCGCCCCGAGGATCGTGCCGGCGGTGCGGTCGCGGCCGCCGTCGATCTCGCGGCCCACCAGGGCGCCCACGGCGGCGCCGATCACCAGGCCCGTCGTCCCGTTGTCGCGCTTGCAGTAGTAGCGCCCGTCGCGGCCACGCCAGACGTTGTCGTAGGAGACCCGCCGCGGCTCGTAATAGCGGCCGTGGTTGTCGTAGATCCGCTCCTTGGCGCGGCGGCCGTGGGCCGGCGCGTGGTGCGGCGGATCGGCGGCGGCGGGAACGGCGGGAAGGGCGACGGCCGCAAGGACGGCGGCCAGGACGAGTTTACGCATGAGTTGAGCCCCGAGTGGTGATGCTTGGCGCTGGTGAACGCTCAAGGCCCGGCTTGGCTGCGCCGTGTGGCGGGACTGGGGCGAGCGTGCGGCGCAGCCGTGGTAAGGTGGAGCGGTTGAGGTCCATTGCGAGGGTCTTCGATGCGCCGTCTGTTGCTGGGGTTCGCGTTCGCCGCGCTGGCCGCCGCGCCCGTTTGGGCGCGAGCCGCCGAACCGGAATTCAAGGTCACGCCCGTCGCCGAGAAGGTGGTCGAGCGGCTGCCGGAGGGGCCGCTGTTCTGGCGGGTGGAGACCTATGCAGACCTGCCGGCTGCGAAGGCGGCGGCCGGCCCGTTGTCCCTGGCCGTGGACGTCGACGGCAAGGGGGTCCTGTTCACGCTGGGTCCGAAGGGCGGCGCGAGCGCGGGTGCGACCAAGCTGGCCGAGATCGGCCCCGTGCCGCCCATCCAGGCGAAGCGCCACCTACTGCGGATCAACCGCGCCGGCGGGCCGCCGGGCGCCAAGACGCCGGTGCATACCCACCCGGGATCGGAGGCCTTCTATGTGCTGAAGGGCCAGCTGACCCAGAAGACCTCGCACGGCGCGGCCAAGCTGGGCGCGGGCGCGGCCATGAACGGCCACGCGCCCGGCATGGTGATGCAGCTGGAGAGCACGGGGAGCGAGCCTCTGGACCAGCTGGTCATGTTCGACGTCGACGCCGACCAGCCGTTCTCGTCTCCGGCGGCGTTCGAGGACCCGGCTAGCCGCCGCTGATCCAGCCCTCGCCGAGGGCCGACAGCGAGACGCCGACCAGGGTCAGGGTCGCGCCGCCGCTGACGCTGACCACCACGTCGGCGCCCACCTGGGCCGCGCTGAAGGTGTAGCCGGCCTCGACGCGCACGCGGTCGCCTTCGCCCACCTTGAAGTCCAGGATCCGGTCCAGGCCGGCCTCGCCGAAGACGAAGAAGGTGTCGGCGCCGGCGCCGCCTTCGATCGTGTCGTCGCCGCGGTCGCCCCAGATGAGGTCGTCGCCCGCGCCGGCGAACAGCAGGTCGGCGCCCTGGCCGCCGCGCACCCAGTCGGCGCCGTCGCCGCCGTAGCAGGTGTCATTCCCGAGGTTGCCGTAGACCACGTCGCCGCTCGCGTCGTCGCCGCCCAGCAGGCGGTCGTTCCCCTGACCGCCCACGACCCAGTCGCCGCCGGCGCCGCCGTCCACCGTGTCGTCGCCCACGTTGCCGTGCAGGTCGTCGAAGGCGTCGCCGCCGAACAGGCTGTCGTGGCCGAAGCCGCCGCGCAGGACATCCAGGCCTTCGCGGCCGTCCAGCCGGTCGTCGCCCGAACCGCCCATCAGGATGTTGTCGCGCCAGTCGCCCAGCAGGGTGTCGGCGAACGCGCTGCCGAAGGCGTTCTCGATGCTCTTGTAGTGGTCGACCAGCACGCCGGCGTTGCGCCAGGCGCCCGTGTAGAGATCGGCGCCGATGGCGACCGCGAGATCGGAATAGTCGACGGTGTCGAAGCCGTCGCCGCCGTCCAGGATGTTGGCGCCGTCGCCCGGCTTCAGCACGTCCTCGCCCGCGCCGCCGTCGAGGATGTCGTCGCCAGCGCCGCCGACCAGCTCGTCGCCCCCGCCAAGGCCCGAGAGGGTGTCGTTGCCCTCAAGCCCGGTGATCAGATCGGCGTCCGCCGCGCCCTCCAGCCGGTCGTGGCCGGCCGTGCCATTGATGATGGCCATAACGCTTACTCCAGCTCCGAGCGGCCGCTCGACCAAGCGCGGCCGTGACAGGAGCAAGAAGTAAAAACTGAACCTGTGGTTCCCGCGCCGGGCGCATCCGCCTTAGGCCGCGGCTTTCAGGAACCGCCGAAACAAGCCGGCGGACCAGACGGGCCGCGGTCGGCGCGAGACGAGGTCGACGTCGCATGAAGGCTCCTGTCGGGGAGCTTATCAGCGGGTCCTCGCCCGCCGCGCGCATGAAGCGCTGGCTGCGAGGGGCCGGCGCCACTTGCCCTCGTGAGCCCCACCGGCCATATAGCGCCCCGGAGATCGGCGGCGGACGAGCGCCTCGCCAACCTGGTCAGGTCCGGAAGGAAGCAGCCACAACGGGTCCCGCTTCGGGTTGTCGTTCGGTCTCCACCTCATCTTCCCCGCACAAACAGGCTTCGAAACCCGCTCAGGCGGCGGCGGGTTCGCACGCGCCGGCGTGCGAGGCGAAGAGCTTCGCGCCGATCGCGCGGGCGGTCTCCAGATGGGCGGCGGCGGCGGGCCCGCGGGTGTCCAGCAGCAGCTCGGAACTCGCGACCGGCGCGCCGCAATAGCCGAAGATCCCATGCTCGATCTGCGTGCGCATGGCGCCGAAGTAGCCGTGGCGCGCGTAGGTCCGCGTGTCGGCGCCGGCGAGCGCGACGAGGTGGATCGGCAGGCGCCCGAGTTTCCGGATCGTCGGGCCGTCCGGGCTGAGCTCGTCATAGGCCCAGCCGTTGCAGAACACGCGGTCGATCCAGCCCTTCAGCAGGGCCGGCATGGACCACCAGAAGACCGGGTAGACGATCACCAGGGCGTCGGCCCGGTCGATGCGCGCCTGTTCGGCCCTGAGATCTTCGGGGATGGGAACCTCGCGCCGGTGGACGGCGGCGTCGACAGCGGTGAAGCGGGGATCGAAGCCCTCGGCCGCCAGGTCGGCGATCTCGGCGGTGTGGCCCGCAGCCGCCGCGCCGGCCGCGACTTGGCGGGCGATGGCGAGGGTGAGCGCGTGCCGTTCCGGTGGGGCGGCGACGATCAGGGCGTGCATGGGCTCTCCTGTTTCCCGGGCGGGAGATCAGCTATATACTGATAGTAAGTTACCAATGGTAGGTTCAATGTCAACGGGGGAAGGCCGCACGCGGCTGCCGCGCGAGGCGCGCAATCGGCAGCTGATGGACGCGGCATGGAAGCTGGTGCGGGACGAGGGCACCGAGGCGCTGACCTTGGGCCGGCTGGCGGAGGTCGCGGGCGTAACCAAGCCGGTGGTCTATGACCACTTCGGCACGCGGGCGGGGCTGCTGGCGGCGCTTTACGGGGACTTCGAGGCCCGGCAGACCCAGATCATGGAGGCCGAGATGTCCGGCGCCGCGCCGACGCTGGAGGCGCGGGCGCACGCCATCGCCGCGGCCTATGTCGATTGCGTGCTGGCGCAGGGGCGGGAGCTGCCCGGCGTCGTGGCCGCGCTGGCGAGTTCGCCGGCGCTGGAGGCGATCCGGCGCGCCGCCGAGGCCGATTTCCTGAGCAAGTGCCGGGCGCTGCTGGAGCCGTTCGCGCCGGGCGGCGCCCTGACCCCAGCGGGCCTGCGCGGCATGCTGGGCGCGGCCGAGGCGCTGTCCTATGCGGCGGCGGCCGGAGAGCTAGAGCCGCAGGCCGCGAAGGACGAGCTGGCGGCCTTGATCGAGGCGATGGTGCGCCGGGCCCGCGCGTGAAAAAGGTCGGCGCGGCTTTCCCCTTCCGTTCGCACCCCGCGAACCGTTAGATGGCCGCGATGGTGGACGACGAAGAGATTCCCGAGCGGGATCCGAACACGGGCGACATGTTCGGCGAGCCTGCGCCGCGGCCGGCGGCCGCGCCACAGGACGGGGAGTCCGCAGCCTATACCGTCATCGCGCGGAAGTACCGGCCCCGCCGGTTCGAGGACCTGTACGGCCAGGAGGCCATGGTCCGGACGCTGCGCAACGCCTTCGCCTCCGGGCGGATTGCGCACGCCTTCATGCTGACCGGCGTCCGCGGGGTGGGCAAGACCACGACCGCGCGCCTGCTGGCCCGGGCGCTGAACTACGAGACCGACACCGTCCACGAGCCGTCGCTGGACCTGGCCGAGGAGGGCCGGCACTGCCGGGCCATCATCGAGGGCCGGCATATGGACGTCCTCGAGCTGGACGCCGCGTCGCGCACCGGCGTGAACGACATCCG
>NZ_JAPSKZ010000032.1 GCF_031181185.1 Phenylobacterium sp.
GTGAGCTAGCCTAGACTGATGCGACATCCATGGCTCCTCACATGCCTTCTCGCCCTGGCGTCGTCAGCGGCCCAGGCGCAGCTCGGGGCGCCGTTGCTTCCGACCTATATCGTCCGGGTGGAGCTGGCCTCTCCGCAGTACGACCGGAACGAGATCGCGCTGCTGTCGCGCTGGAAAGACGAGGGGCGCACCTTCTGGATCGCAGAACGCTGGAGGCGGCAGCGCGAGTGGGACGAGGTGACCACGAGCCATGACTGGGTGGACGGACGATCCTGCCCCGGATTGGCGCGGACCGTCGAAGCGATCGCCGCCCTGCCGCCGCTCAAGTTCGGCACGGCCGACGATCACCGCATCCCACCCTCACACTTCACGTCCGTCACGCTCCGGGGGCCGGCCGCGGAGAACGCGGTTCAGGGCACCCTGGGCGGCGAGCTGATCGTCACCGGTGTGAACAGTTGGTGGTCGAGCGCCGAAGCGGCGATGAAGGACTGCTGGACAGCCGAGGCGCCGAGCGTGCGCGGAAGCTCGATCACGCCGCGCATGGCGTCCGACGCCGAGGCGGAGACCTTCAGAACACGCGTGCCCTTCTAGCCTCTCGCGGTTGCGCTCTCGAGGGGCGTAGAGCGGCGCCCCTTCGATTACGCCGCCTGGGCCTGGTCGGGTCCGGGCAGGCGGATCAGGTAGTCGAACGCCGACAGCGCGGCCTTGGAGCCTTCGCCCATGGCGATGACGATCTGCTTGTAGGGCGTGGTGGTGGCGTCGCCGGCGGCGAAGACGCCCGGGACGGACGTCGCGCCGCGGAAGTCGACCTCGATCTCGCCGCGGGTGGTCAGCGCAACGGAGTCCTTCAGCCACTCGGTGTTGGGCACCAGGCCGATCTGGACGAAGACGCCCTCCAGGTCGACGTTGTGCACCTCGTCCGAGTTGCGGTCCTTGTAGACCAGGCCGGTCACCTTCTGGCCGTCGCCCTTGACCTCGGTGGTGAGCGCCGAGGTGACGATGCGGACGTTCGGCAGGCTGGCGAGCTTGCGCTGCAGGACCGCGTCGGCGCGCAGCTGGCTGTCGAACTCGATCAGGGTGACGTGAGCCACGATGCCGGCCAGGTCGATGGCCGCCTCGACGCCCGAATTGCCGCCGCCGATCACCGCGACGCGCTTGCCCTTGAACAGCGGCCCGTCGCAGTGGGGGCAGTAGGCCACGCCCTTGTTGCGGTATTCGTCCTCGCCCGGGACGTTCATCTGCCGCCAGCGGGCGCCGGTGGCGAGGATCACGGTTCGCGACTTCAGCGACGCGCCGCTCTCCAGCTCAACGGTGATCAGGCCGCCCGGCTCGCGGGCCGGGATCAGCTTGGCGGCCCGCTGCACGTTCATCACGTCGACCTCGTAGTCCTTGACGTGCTGCTCGAGGCCGGTGGCCAGCTTGGGACCTTCGGTGTGCGGGACCGAGATGAAGTTCTCGATGGCCATGGTGTCGAGCACCTGGCCGCCGAAGCGCTCGGCGGCCACGCCGGTGCGGATGCCCTTGCGGGCGGCGTAGATGGCCGCCGCGGCGCCGGCCGGGCCGCCGCCCACCACCAGCACGTCGAAGGCGTCCTTGGCCTTGATCTTCTCGGCCTCGCGGGCGACGGCGCCCACGTCGATCTTGGCCAGGATCTGCTCGATGGTCATGCGCCCTTGGGCGAAGGTCTCGCCGTTCAGCAGGACCGTCGGCACGGCCATGATCTGCCGCTGCTCGACCTCGGCCTGGAACAGGGCGCCGTCGATCGAGGTCGAGCGGATGCGCGGGTTCAGGACGCTCATCAGGTTCAGCGCCTGCACCACGTCGGGGCAGTTCTGGCAGGAGAGCGAGAAGTAGGTCTCGAAGGCGAAGTCGCCGTCCAGCGCCTTCACCTGTTCGATGACTTCGGGCTCGACCTTGGGCGGATGGCCGCCGACCCACAGCAGGGTCAGGACGAGCGACGTGAATTCGTGGCCGAGCGGGAGGCCGGCGAAGCGGACCGAGATGTCGGAGCCCGGCCGGGTGATCGCGAACGAGGGCTTGCGCGCATCGTCGCCGCCCTGGCGGACGCTTACCTTGGGCGAGGCCTCGGCGATCTCGTTCAGCAGTTCGAGGAGTTCCCGCGACTTGGGGCCGTCGTCCAGCGAGGCGACGAGCTCCACCGGTTCGCGGACGTTCTCGAGGTAGGCCTTCAGTTGGGTCTTCAGGGCGGCGTCGAGCATACGCAAACTCCGGCGTCGAATATCGGGAGGTGTTCTGAGGAGGAGACGAACCGGCGCCGCCCCCAGGGAGCGGCGCCGGTCCTGGAGAGCAGTTCGGCTTAGATCTTGCCGACCAGGTCCAGCGACGGGGCGAGCGTCTTCTCACCCTCTTCCCACTTCGCCGGGCAGACTTCGCCCGGGTGGTTGCGGACGTACTGGGCGGCCTTGACCTTGCGCAGCAGTTCGGCGGCGTTGCGGCCGATGCCTTCGGCGGTGATTTCCGTGAACTGGATGACGCCGTCCGGGTCGACCAGGAAGGTGCCGCGGTCGGCCAGGCCCTGGCCCTCACGCATCACGCCGAAGTTGTTGGTGACCAGGCCCGAGGGGTCGCCGATCATCGTGTACTTGATCTTGCCGATGGCGGGCGAAGTGTCGTGCCAGGCCTTGTGCGAGAAGTGCGTGTCGGTCGACACGGCGTAGATCTCGACGCCGAGCTTCTGGAACTCGTCGTAGTTGTCGGCCAGGTCCTCCAGCTCCGTCGGGCAGACGAAGGTGAAGTCCGCGGGGTAGAAGAAGACGACCGACCACTTGCCCTTCAGGTCGGCGTCGCTGACGGTCACGAACTTGCCGTCCTTGTAGGCTTGCGCCGTGAACGGCTTAACCTCGGTGTTGATCAGAGACATTGACTGCTCCCAGTTGAAGTCGCGGCCTGAGGTAGTGGCTTCAGGCTCATAAGCAAAATTGATTTTATCTAGCCGAGGCGATTGACGCACTCGATGGACGGCGCGGGCGCAGGCCCCGCCGGGTCACAGCATCGCCGCTTCAACCGGCCGCGGGCAAGCGGTGTTCCGTCAGGCCTGGCCCAGCCGGATGCCCGGCGCATCGGGCGGTGTGGCGTCGCCGCCGTTCAGCGGCTTCTGCATCCAGACCACGTCGACCCAGCGGCCGTGCTTGAAGCCGAAGCCGCGGCCGACGCCGGCGTCCTGGAAGCCCAGCGCCCGGTGCAGGCCGATGGAGCCGGCGTTCCCGGAATCCCCGATGACGGCGATCACCTGGCGCAGGCCCAGCGCCTCGCACTCCTGGAGCACCGCCGACAGCACCGCCCGGCCGACGCCGCGGCCCTGCATGTCCGGCGCGACGTAGACGCTGTCTTCCACGGTGAAGCGGTAACCCGGCCGCGGGCGGAACGGTCCGGCGTAGGCGTAGCCGGCGACGCGGCCGTCCAG
Organism: Phenylobacterium sp.; assembly: GCF_031181185.1. Classification (GTDB taxonomy): domain Bacteria; phylum Pseudomonadota; class Alphaproteobacteria; order Caulobacterales; family Caulobacteraceae; genus Phenylobacterium. The sequence goes on from NZ_JAPSKZ010000032.1 coordinate 3,425, forward strand.
CTCGGCGACCAGGAAGGGCAGGCCGTAGCCCTGCACGTCGGCCAGCTTGGCGGCCATCCAGCCGGCGCCCGGGGGCGTGATCTCGAATGTCCCGAAGCCGTGCAGCACGTGATGGCCGTAGATGGCGGCGAGCGCCTCGGCGTCGTGCGGCGCGGCAGGACGGACGATCATTCGGACTTCCAGGATCCTTCGAGAGCCCAGATGGCGAAGGCGTAGTCCAATGCGATTTCCTTCAGGAAATCGAAACGGCCAGATGCGCCGCCGTGGCCTGCCTCCATGTTGATCTTGAGCAGGATCGGGGCGCCGCCCGTCGAGAAATCACGCAGTTTGGCGACCCACTTGGCGGGCTCCCAGTAGGTGACGCGCGGGTCCGAGAGGCCGCCGGTGGCCAGGATCGGCGGATAGGCCTGGGCCTTCACCTGGTCGTACGGGCTGTAGCTTTCGATCAGGTCGTAGGCGGCCGGGTCCTCGATGGGGTTGCCCCACTCGGGCCACTCGGGCGGGGTGAGCGGCAGGGTGGTGTCGCTCATGGTGTTCAGCACGTCGACGAACGGCACGGCGGCGATGATCGCGCCCCAGAGGTCGGGGCGCAGGTTGGCGACCGCGCCCATCAGCATGCCGCCGGCCGAGCCGCCGTAGGCCGCGAGCTTCCCCTTCGTCGCATAGCCTTCCGAGATCAGGTGTTCGGCGCAGGCGATGAAGTCGGTGAAGGTGTTGGGCTTCTTCTCCTTGCGCCCGTCGAGGAACCAGCCCCAGCCCTTGTCCGAGCCGCCGCGGATGTGGGCGACGGCCCAGATCCAGCCGCGGTCCACGAGGCTGAGGTTGCGGATCGAGAAGCTGGGCTCCATGGCGTGGCCGTAGCTGCCGTAGCCGTAGAGCAGCACCGGCGCCGAGCCGTCCTGCGGCGTGTCCTTCAGCATCAGGAGCGTGATCGGCACCTCGGCGCCGTCGGGAGCCGTCGCGGTCAGGCGGCGGGCGACGTAGCGGGCCGGATCGTGGCCGGAGGGCACCTCCTGGGTCTTGCGCAGGGTGCGCTGGCGGCTCGCCATGTCGTAGTCGAACCACTGACGCGGCGTGGTCGGCGACTGGTAGACGAAGCGGGTCGTCGTGGTGGCGTATTCGAAGCCGGTCTCGAGGTTCAGCGCATAGGCCTCCTCGTCGAAGGCCACGACGTGCTCGTCGCCCGCGCGATCCATCACCACCAGCCGGTCGAGCGCGTTGACCCGCTCGGCGCGGACCAGGTGGCCGGCATAGGCCGCGAAGCCGGTGATGTAGCGGCCGGGCTCGTGGGCCACCCAGTCGCGCCAGGTGGACTTGGCGGGCACGGGGGCCTCGGACACGCACAGCTTGAAGTCGACGGCGCCGTCGTCGTTGGTGCGGATCACCCAGCGGTCGGTCCAGTGGTCGAGGCCGTACTTCACACCGACCCGGCGCGGTTCGGCCACGACCGGCGCCGCGGTCGGGTCGGACGCGGGGATCAGCCAGAGCTCGGTGGTCTCCTGGTTGCCGACGTGGATCAGGATGTGGCTGTCGTCGGCGGTCACGCCGACGCCGAGGAACATCCCGTCGTCGTGCTCTTCGTAGACCAGCACGTCCTCGCCGCCTCTCGTCGGGCGGCGGTAGACCTTGGCCGGGCGGGCGTTCTCGTCGCGCCAGATCCAGAAGATCCACTGGCTGTCGGGCGAGAAGGCGAAGTCGCCATAGGCGCTCTCGATGGGGGAGCCCACCTCCTCGCCGGTCGCCAGGTCCTTGACGTGGATCCGGTAGTATTCCGACCCCTGCTCGTCGGCGGCCCAGGCGAAGAGGGCGTGGTCGGGGCTGTGGCTGGCGGCGCCCACGTGGAAGTAGGCCTTGCCGGCGGCGAGCTTCGTCTCGTCGATCAGCACCTCTTCCGGCCCGCCATCGCGGGACTTCCGCGCATGGATGGGATGCTCGGCGCCCATGTCGTAGCGGACGTAGTACTCGAAGGGACCGTCCGGCGCGGGGACCGAGCTGTCGTCCTCCTTGATGCGCCCCTTCATCTCGGCGAACAGCCTGGCCTGCAGCTCCTCCGTCCCCGCCAGCACGGCCTTGGTGTAGGCGTTCTCGGCCTCGAGGTGCTCGCGGACATCGGCGCGCAGGACCTTCGGGTCGCGCAGCACCTGCTGCCAGTTGTCGTCCTTCATCCAGGCGTAGTCGTCGGTGCGCGTGCGCCCGAGCTGTTCGATCGTGGTCGGGCGTTTGGGCGCGGCAGGCGGCTTGGGGAGGGTCATGGTGGGCTAAATGCGCCGGCGCCCGCGCAGGCTCAAGGCCGTCCTACGGCGACGTCGCGTCGTTCTGGCGCGGGCGCTCACGCGGATGTTCGCTTGTTGTCCGTCCCTGACTCTGATTCACTCTGGGGGCATCGAGATCGCGCAGAAGACGCGAGGGGTAACTTCAGTTTAGTCGGGGACCGTCCATGGTCATGGACCTTGCGGTCGAGCTGATCCACGCAACCGTTCAGCTCGAACAGCCTCTGGGAGACGGCACACGCACCGTCGGCACGGGATTCCTGATCTCGGCGCCGGGCGCCGGCGGCCAGCCCCGCACGATCCTCGTCACCGCCAACCACGTGCTCGAGAAGATGCCGAGCGCCAACGCGCGCATCGGCTACCGCATCGCCAACGCCGACGGCTCGTGGAGCTACTCGCCCCAGCAGCTGAAGATCCGCGACGCCAAGGGCGGCGAGCTGTGGACCCATCACCCGACCCGCGACGTGGCGGTGATGGAGATCAAGGCGCCGCCGGCCTTCGCCAAGGCGGCGATCCCGCTGAACTACCTGGCCGCCGACGAGACCTTCGGCAGCTACAACGTCACGGCCGGCGACGAGATGATGGCGCTGGGCTTCCCGCGGGGGCTTTCGGCCAACCAGGCGGGCTTCCCGATCCTGCGTTCGGGCAAGGTGGCGTCTTACCCGATCGCGCCGGCGACCCAGTTCCCGACCTTCCTGCTCGACTTCTCGGTGTTCCCCGGAAATTCCGGCGGCCCGGTGTTCGTGAGCAAGCCGCAGCCGGCAGGTGGGCTGACCCAGGTGGCCGACAAGGCCGAGCCCGGCTTCATCGCCGGCCTGTTGACCCAGCAGGTCGAGCTGAACTCCGAGCGGCTGGAGATCGGCATCGTCACGCACGCCAAGTACGTGCGCGAGACCATCGCCCTGCTGCACAACCCGCTGGCGCCCTCGACGGTGGCCAGCGGCGGGGCCGTGGTGGGCGCCCGCGCCGCCTCCGCCGAGGAAACGGCGCGGCGCTAGATCAGCCGCCGTAGACGACCGAGATCGTCTCGGCGATGCAGGCGGGCTTGTCCTCACCCTCGATCTCGATGGTGCACTCGTTCTTGAGCTGCATGCCGCCGGCCTTGGGCTCGGCGCCGATCAGCTTCTGGCGCAGGCGCACGCGCTTGCCGACGCGGACCATGTTGGTGAAGCGGACCTTGTCCGAGCCGTAGTTGATGCCGCGGGTGACGCCCTTCACCGGCATCAGGCCCTGGCTCAGGAACGGGATCAGCGACAGCGTCAGGTAGCCGTGGGCGATGGGCCCACCGATCTCGCGGGTGGCCCGCTCGACGTCGACGTGGATCCACTGGTGGTCGCCGGTCGCCTCGGCGAACTGGTTCACGCGCTCCTGGGTGATCTCCAGCCAGTCCGACACGCCGACTTCCTGGCCCACCAGGCCGGGCAGGTCCTTGATCTCCACCGGGTTCATGTACGGTCGCTCCCTCGCGTCTTCGGTATGGAGCCTCAGCCTCTAGCATCTGACCGCAAGCGGGCAAGCCGGACGCTGGGGAAGCCGCTTGCGGCGGCGGCCGCGCGCCCTAGATGGCAGAGGTCGCGAGAGGAGCCGCCATGCCGATCAGGACCGCCGAGCCGAAGGACCACGACGCCGTCTGGGCCATCCTCGAGCCGGTGATCCGGGCGGGGGAGACCTACACGCTGGACCCAGGCCTGAGCCGCGAGGCGGCGCTCGCCTACTGGTTCTCGCCCGGACACCGGGTGTTCGTGGCCGAGGAGGACGGCCAGGTGCTGGGGACCTACTACATGCGCGCCAACCAGGCCGGCGGCGGATCGCACGTGGCCAACTGCGGGTACATGACGGCCGGGGCGGCGCAGGGGCGGGGCCTGGCGCGCGCCATGTGCGAGCACTCGCTGCAGGCGGCGCGGGAGGCCGGCTTCCGCGCCATGCAGTTCAACTTCGTGGTCAGCACCAACGAGCGCGCCGTCCGGCTCTGGAAGAGCCTGGGCTTCGAGGAGGTCGGACGGCTGCCCGAGGCCTTCCGCCACCCGCAGTTGGGCTATGTCGACGCGCTGGTGATGTTCCGCCGGCTCTAGGTCAGACGATCCGCGAGCCTTCCTTGCCCCAGTAGGCGTCGCGGATCAGGCGCTTGTAGAGCTTGCCGGTGGGATGCCGCGGCAGCTCCTTCATGAAGTCGATCACGCGCGGGGACTTCACGTGGGAGAGGTTCGAGCGCGTGTAGGCCAAGAGCTCGGCCCGCAGCGCCTCGTGGTCGGCGTCCCAGTCCAGCGGCTGGATCACGGCCACGACCTTCTCGCCCATCTCCTCGTCGGGGGCGCCGACGACGGCGGCGTCGGCCACCTTCGGGTGGGTGACCAGCAGGTTCTCGATCTCCTGCGGATAGATGTTCACCCCGCCGGAGATGATCATGAAGCTCTTGCGGTCGGTGAGGTAGAGGTAGCCCTCCTCGTCGACCCAGCCCACGTCGCCCAGCGTGGTCCAGCCGTGCTTGTTGGTGCTCTCAGCGACCTTCTCAGGCGCGTTGTGGTAGGTCAGCGGCGGCCCGTTCGCGAAGCAGACCAGGCCCTCGGTCCGGGGCGGCAACTCGTCGCCGTCCTCGTTGCAGATCTTCAGCTCGCCCAGCACCGCCTTGCCGACGCTCCCCTTGTGGGTCAGCCACTCGTTTGCGGTGATGAAGCAGAAGCCGTTGCCCTCGGTGCCGGCGTAGTACTCGTAGATCACCGGACCCCACCAGGCGATCATCTGCTCCTTGACCGGCACCGGGCAGGGCGCGGCGGCGTGGACCGCCGATTGCATCGAGCTGACGTCGTACTTCGCGCGCACCTCCTCGGGCAGCTTCAGCATGCGCACGAAGTGGGTCGGCACGAACTGGCCGCAGTCGCAGCGGTGCTTCTCGATCAGCGCCAGCGCCTGCTCGGGGTCGAACTTCTCCATCACCACGACCGTGCCGCCCAGCTTGTGGACGGTCATGCACCAGCGCAGCGGGGCGGCGTGGTAAAGCGGCGCGGGCGAGAGGTAGGTGCAGCCCTCTTTGAAGCCGAACAGACCCTGAGCCATCATCTGCAGAGCGTTGGGGCTGTCGATCGGCAGGCCGGTGAGCTGCGGCTTCACGCCCTTGGGCCGGCCGGTGGTGCCCGACGAGTAGAGCATGTCCGAGCCCGAGGTCTCGTCGGCGATCGGGGTCGTCGGCATCGCCGCGCGGGCGGCCTCGAAGCTCTCGTAAGGACCGCGGGCCTCGCCGACCATGTAGAGCTTCACGCCGTTCAGCACGCCGGGCAGCTCGTCGACCACAGGCCCCACGCCCGTGGAGACGATGATGGCCTTCGCCCCGCAGTCCTGGACGATGTACTCCACCTCGCCGGGGGTCAGCTTCGACGAGATGCAGGTGAAGTAGAGCCCCGAGCGCTGGGCGGCCCAGGCGATCTCGAAGTACCGCGGATTGTTGTCCATGAAGACGGCGATGACGTCGCCCACCTTCAGGCCTAGCGAGCGGAAGAGCTGGGCCCCCTGGTTCGAGCGCTCGTCCAGCTGGCGGTAGGTGACGGCCTCGCCGCTTGCCGCCATCACATAGGCGGCGCGGTCGGGCTGGGTCCTGGCGTGGTGCGCCGGATGCATGCGTTAACTCCCAAGGCGGGTTCGCCCCGCCGTTCTGCTTGTCGTTTTCCCCGAAGGATTGCGGGCCTTGACCTACGGTCCGTCAAGCTGGCCGGAATGCGCGCCGACAGAGACGCCAGAGAGGGAAGCGCCCGATGCCCAAGCCCACCTTCGAGACCTTGGACTACGCCGTGGAGGACGGCGTGGCCGTGATCACGCTGAACCGGCCCGACAAGCTGAACGCCTTCAACACCCAGATGATGAAGGACCTGATCGCCGTGTTCGACGAGACCGACGGCGACGACGCGGTGCGCGCGGTGATCATCACCGGCGCCGGCCGGGCGTTCTGCGCCGGGGCCGATCTGTCGGCCGGCGCGGCCACCTTCGACTACGACGCCCGCGGCGGCGAGGACCGGGCGGCGCGGGCGCCCGAAGGCGTGCAACGCGACGGCGGCGGCCTTGTGACCCTGCGCATCTTCGACAGCCTGAAGCCGGTGATCAGCGCCTGCAACGGCGCGGCGGTGGGCGTGGGCGTGACCATGCAGCTGGCCATGGATATCCGGCTCGCCTCGACCGAGGCCCGGTACGGCTTCGTGTTCGCCAGGCGGGGGATCAATCCCGAGGCCTGCTCGTCATGGTTCCTGCCCCGGCTGGTGGGCGTCCAGACGGCGCTGGAATGGTGCTACACCGGCCGCCTCTTCCCGGCCCAGGAGGCCCACGAGAAGGGACTGGTGCGGTCGGTGCACGCGCCTGACGAGCTTCTGCCGGCGGCCAAGGCCATTGCGCGCGAAATCGCCGACAACACCGCGCCGGTTTCGGTGGCGATCACCCGCCAGCTGATCTGGCGCATGGCGGGCGCGACCCACCCGATGGAGGCGCACAAAGCCGACAGCCGGGGCATCCTCGCGCGCGGCAAGTCGGCGGACGCGCGCGAGGGCGTCACCTCGTTCCTCGAGAAGCGGCCGCCCCGCTATCCGGATCGCGTGTCACAGGACCTGCCGGACATCTGGCCCCACTGGGAGTCGCCGAAGTTCAGCTAAGGGCTGGTATTTTTTAGAAGAACGCGGGTTCTGCGGCGCTGCGGCGATCAACATGCGGCGCCGCAGGGTGCGACGGGTTCACGACGGCCACCGATTGCTCAGTTACAATTCCGCAGCTTACTCGCTTAGCCATAGCCCTGCATTGTTGAGCGACGCTGCTCATCAATTTTCGCATGTGGAGGCTCGATAAGCTCTATTTCCGTGTTGTCTCGGGTTCGTGTTCCCGATAATGAGCGCGAGCACTTCTAGTGATTCAATTGCGCTGCGTTCAATCGCGCGCCCTCACGGAACGAAAGAATGGACGAGAAGTCGGAAGTCATCGAGATGACGGCGGACATTGTCTCCGCCTACGTGGGCAACAATACGGTTGCGGCCGCGGATCTGCCCGGGCTGATCCAGAGCGTGCACCGGGCCCTCGCCGGCGTCTCGTCGGGCGCTGAGGCGGTCGAAGCCCAGCCGAAGGAGCCGGCGGTTCCGATCCGCCGCTCGATCACGCCGGATTACCTCGTGTGCCTCGAGGACGGCCGCAAGTTCAAGTCGCTGAAGCGGCACCTGCGCACCAAGTACAACATGAGCCCGGAAGAGTACCGGGCGAAGTGGGGCCTGCCGAAGGACTATCCGATGGTCGCCCCGAACTACGCCAAGGCGCGCTCGGACCTGGCCAAGCAGATGGGCCTGGGCCAGGGCGGCCGCCAGGCTCCGCGCAAGAAGCGCTAGGGCCAACCCGGTCCGACCGGGCTCTATACAGACTTGGGACGGCCGCCGGCATCGGCGGCCGTTTCCGTTTTCAGTTTAGCTGGAACGTTTTTCTTGAGGCCGCGTCATCTTTTGGCCTTGCCCGCGATTCGCGCATCAGGCGATAAGTGATTCGTCGTGATTCCAAGTAGTTGTTAAGGAATCTGTTGATGGCGGCGCAGATCGGAGCTCCTGCTGCGGCGATCCGCGCGCACGAGGAGCTCTTCGCATACTGGAGCTCCCGGCGCACAGGCGCCGGGCCCCCCGCCCGCCGCGACATCGATCCGGCGGGCTTCAAGCGGCTGTTGCCGACCGTCAGCCTCATCGACGTCCTGCCGGGCGCGCCGAACGACTTCCGCATCCGTCTGGCGGGCACCGGGCTCTACAACGTCTACGGACGCGAGATCACCGGCCGCCGGCTGGCCGAGGTCTACAACACCGCCGCCTGCGACTACTGGAAGAGCGAACTGAACAAGCTGGTCGCCGAGCGCCGGCCGGCCGTGGGCGTGCACAACCTGGCCTGGCGGGGCGCCTCGCACTTGTCGATCCTGTGGCTGCGCCTGCCGCTGTCGTCCAACGGCACGGATGTGGACATGATCCTGGGCTACGACGCGGTCGTCGGCCTGGGGCAGGTGCAGTCCGGCATCCGGGCGGCCTGAGCGCCGCGGGCCCGTAGAACCGCCGAGGCGTTCGCACGTATGGCTCCTTCAAGCGGAGTCGCGCGGTGTTCGAATTCTCCAGCTACCATGTGCTGCTGGCCGGCCTCGGCCTCGCGATCGTGCTCGCCTATTGGCTGCCCCGCTTCTTCTCGGGCCGCGAGCCTGCCGCCTCGGCCCTGCTGATCGGCCTGGGATGGCTCCTGTTCGGCTGGATCGACGGGATGCCCGAGGCGATCAGCCCGATCTCGGCCCCCAAACCATGGGAGATCGTAAGCGAGCTCTGCCTGATCGTGGGCCTCTTTGGCGTCGGCCTGCGGATCGACCAGGTTGCGCGCCTGCCGCAATGGGGCCCGACCGTGCGGCTGCTGGCCATCGCGATGCCCCTCACCATCGTCGCCCTGGCCGCCATAGGCTGGCAGGCGGGCGGGCTCACCTTGGCCGGGGCGCTGCTGCTGGGCTCGGTGCTGTCGCCCACCGACCCTGTGCTGGCCGGCGACGTGCAGGTCGGGCGCCCGACCGAAGGCGGTGAACATCCCGTCCGCTTCACGCTGACCACGGAAGCGGGGCTGAACGACGGGCTGGCCTTCCCCTTCGTCCATCTGAGCCTCGCCATCGGCGCGGCGAGCGTCCTGACGCCGGAACTGTTCGGCGTGTGGGCGGCGCGCGATGTGGCCTACCGCATCGTCGTGGGCGCGCTCTGCGGGATCGCCGTCGGGTGGCTGCTGGGCAAGGTGCTGTTCCATGTCCCACGCGAGAATGCGCTCGCGAAGACCGAGGCCGGGGTGTTCGCGCTGGCCGGCGTCTTCATCGCCTATGGCTTGACGGAGCTGGCCGAAGGCTACGGCTTCATCGCGGCCTTCGTCGCTGGCGTGAGGCTGCGCCGAACCGAGTCCGACCACGCGTTCCACGTGCGTCTGCACGATTTCTCGGAGACGGTAGAGCACGCGCTGACCGCGATGCTGCTCATCGGGCTAGGCGCAGCCATGCCGGCGCTGATGAAGACGCTGGACATGACAAGCGTGCTGATCGCAACGGCCCTGGTCCTCGTCGTTCGACCGGCGACCGGACTGCTGTCGCTCGCAGGCTCGCGCATGCGCCGGCGGGAGCGGCTTGTGGTCGCGTTCTACGGCGTCAGGGGCATGGGCTCGATCTATTATCTCAGCTACGCCGGCAGCCACATGGAGCTGACCAACGAAGCTCAGCTTTGGGCGATCACCGCGTTCACGATCCTGATGTCCACGGTGCTGCACGGCTTTTCGGCGGCGTTCGCGGTCGAGCGGGCCACGGGCGAGAAGCAGACCGACTGAGGCGGCCGGGCGTTCAGGCCGCCCGGGCCAGCTCGGCGTCGCGCCGGATGCGAGCGACCATCGAGGCCAGGCCGTTCGACCGCTGCGAGGACAGGGCGCCGCTGAGGCCCAGCTTCTCGAACGCGGCCTTGGCGTCGAACGCCAGGATCTCGCCCGGCGAGCGGCCGGAATAGAGCCGCAGCAGAACCGCGATCAGGCCGCGCACGATGTGGGCGTCGGAATCGCCGCGAAACGTCAGCGCCCCGTCGGCCTGGGGCTCGGTCACCAGCCACACCTGGCTGGCGCAGCCGCGCACCTTGTTGGCGTCCGACCGCTCGGCGTCCGTCAGGGGCGAGAGCTCGCGGCCGAGCTCGATGACATAGCGATAGCGCTCCTCCCAGTCGCCCAGGAGTTCGAACTCGTCCGCGAGTTCGTTCAGCGCGTCTTCGATGGCGGCCATGGCGGGGCCGACTTAAGGACCCCGGGAGCCGGGCGCAACCGGCATCAGCCGATGGGGAGGCGCACGCCGGCGGTCAGGCCCTTGCCGGGCTTCGACGCGAGCGTCAGGCGCCCGCCCATGGCCTTGCAGGTCAGGTCGGCGATGGTAAGGCCGAGGCCGGCGCCCTCGCCGCGGCGCGTCAGGGCGTTCTCGCCCTGCTCGAAGGGCCCCATCAGACGCGGCAGGGCGGCCGGGTCGACGCCTTGGCCTTCGTCGCGGATGACGATCTCGACGCCGCGGCCCAGGCGCTGGGCGCGGACGAAAACCGTCCCGCCTTCGGGCGAGAAGGCGGCCGCGTTCTGCAGGAGATGGAAGAGGACGGTCCGCAGGCCGCGGGAGTCGGCGACGACGGCGGGAAGCTCGCCACGGCCCGTGATCTCCACCTTCAGCCCGGAAAGGTCGGCCTCGAGGCTGGCCAGCACGTCGTCCAGCGCGGGCTCGAGCGGCTCGGGACGCAGGTCGAAGTCCATGGCGTTGGCTTCGAGGCGCGCGATCTCCAACACCTGATTCACAAGATTCAGCAGCTTCTGCCCGCTGCCGCGGATGATCTCGGCATATTCCTTGTACTGCGGAGCCCCGAGAGGGCCGTAGAGTTCCGCTGTGAGAATCTCCGAGAAGCCGAGGATCGAATTGAGCGGCGTGCGCAGCTCGTGGCTGGCCATCCTGAGGAACGACCGCTTCTGCGCGTCGAGCGCGCTGTCGCGCCGCGCCCGCGGCCGGGTCTGGGCAGGTCGGAGATGAGCCGCTGGGGGCATGAAGGGGCCGGGGGCCTTGCGTGCGTGGACGGTCACAGTGGCGCCCCGCGCTTACGATTTCCTTATCCGGCGGGCGCGCAGGATCGCCTGCGACGCGAGCGCCCTACCCGCCACCGCGGCGGGTGGCTAAGCTCCGCGCCACGTCCACCGGGAAAGGCCTGACCGCGCCGTTGCCCTACGTCCGCCCGACATCCCCGGCCAAGCGCCGCCGCCGCGAACCGCGCTTCGCCCAGGCGTGGCATGTGCTGTTCGGCCTGCCCGTGCTCGGCGCCGGCGCGGCCCTGGTCGGGCTGGGCCTGCTGCAACCCGGCGTGGAGATCGCGGCCATAGCCACGGTCGTCGCGGCCGCGGCGTTCGGGGCGCTGCTTTCGGGCCTGGGCGGCGCGGGCCGCAGCATCGCCATCCTCGTCTGGGCGCTCGCCGCCTGCGTCGCCGTGCAGATGACCGGCGGCCCCGGCGGTCCGCTCGCCGCCTGGTGCCTGGCGCCGATGGCTGCCGCGACCGCCTTCCGCAAGCCCCGGCTGCTGGCGCTGGGCGCCGCGGCCTCGGTGGGCGCGACCGCGCTGGCGGCGCTCGGCGCGGCGCTGCTGCCCCTGCCGCAGGCGGCCGAGGCGAGCGCCGGCTGGCTCAGCCTGACGGCGGCCCTGACCACGACGGTGGGTCTCGCCGCCGGGCTGATCGGCCTCCAAGGCGCCTTCGCCCGCGAGGCGCGGCAGCGCGAGGCCGAGGAGCTGGAGCTGCGCGAGGCGCTGGACCACCAGCCACAGCTGCTGCTGACCCTCTATCCCGGCGGGCGGATCCTGAACGCCTTCGGCGCCGACCTGACCGGCGTCCAGCCGCGCCGCCTGAGGGACGGGCAGTTTGGCGATCTGGTCGCGCTCGACGACAAGCTGGCGGTGGACGAGGCGCTGCATGTGGCCGGCCGCGACGGCTCGGCCGAGGTGTTCTTCGTCCCGGCCCACGATCCGAACGGCTGGCTCGAGCTGAGCCTGAAGCGTCTGACCGCGAACCGGCTGGCGGCCGCCGTGCGCGACGCCCGCCCGCAGCGCGCCCGTGAGCAGGAGCTGCAGAAGGCCCTGGCCTCGGCCGAGCAGCAGAACGCCGGCAAGAGCCGGTTCCTGGCCAATATGAGCCATGAGCTGCGGACGCCGCTGAATGCCATCATGGGCTTCTCGGACATCATGCGGCAGCGGCTGTTCGGCCCGATGGCCGACCGCTACACCGAATACGCCGAGCTGATCCACGAGAGCGGCAGCCACCTGCTGGAGTTGATCAACGACGTGCTGGACATGTCGAAGATCGAGGCCGAGCGGTTCGAGCTGGCGCGCGAGGAGTTCGACGTCCGCGACGCGGTGACCGCGGTGCTGCGCCTGATGCGCGGCCAAGCCGAGCGGGCGGGCGTGACCCTGCGCGGGGTGCTGCCGGCCGATCCGCTGGAGGCCGACGCGGACCGGCGCGCGCTGAAGCAGATCACCCTGAACCTGATCTCCAACGCCCTGAAGTTCACGCCCCGCGGCGGGTCGGTGACCGTCACGGCCCAGGCGGCGGGCGACATGCTGGAGCTGGTGGTGACCGACTCCGGCGTCGGCATCGCGCCCACCGACCTGGAGCGCCTGGGGCGGCCGTTCGAACAGGCGGGCGACGCCGAGCAGCGGGCGGCGGGCTCGGGCCTTGGCCTGTCGCTGGTCCGCGCCTTCGCGGCGCTGCACGGCGGCGAGATGACCATCGAGAGCGCGGTGGGCGAGGGGACGACGGTGGCCGTCCGCATGCCGGTCCTGATCCAGGACGCGCCGGCCGCGGCGGCTGAAGCGAAACCCTAGCGGGCGGCGATCTGCACGAAGGCGCGGCCGGCGGCGAAGTCGCCGACTTCCACATAGGCCGTCCGGACCCGGTCGCCCGGGAAAAGGAACTGCACCGCCACGGCCTCGCGGGGGTCGAGGCCGGCCAGCATACGGACGCTCTCGGCCGGGAAACGGAAGGCCCAGCCCTGGCGCGTCTCCTTGGGCAGGAGGTCGGCGCCGGCGGGGCTGCGCGCCTCGGCCAGATAGGCCCTCAGCCCGCTCTGCGGCGGCATCCGGGAGGACAGCGTCTGGGCGCCGCCGGGCAGGTAGGGGCCGAGCGTACGGCCCGAGTCCCGCAGCACCAGGCGCGCGCCATACGGCTGGGCGCCGTCGGCGAAGTTGGCGACCGCCAGCAGGGCGCCGGGCGCGGCCTTGCCGGCCAGGCCGAAGATCATGCGGTCGCGGCCGAAGCGGGCCTCCTGCGACAGCCGCCAGCGGGCTTCGCGGGCCAGCGTCCGGTCGGCGCGCCAGGCGGCGCGGTCGCCCGGGTAGGTCATGCGGGTGATGCGGGCGTAGCCCTTGTAGGCGCTCTCGATCTGGCGCGCCGACTGGGTCAGTTCAGCCGACCAGCACTTCAGGTCGGCGGCGCGCGCGCGGGCCCGGACCTCGAGGGATTTCATGGCGCGTTCGCTCATGCCCTGGCGCAGGGCCGCGCCCCGGGCCTGGGCCGCGCCGGCCGCCAGCGCGGCGCCCACGTCAGGCGCGAGCAGCCCGCAGCGTTCGTCCGCCGCCTGCAGCACGGTCCGCTCGAAGAAGAGATTGAGGGCGTCCGCCTTGGCGACGCCCGGGCTTGCGACCACAGCCGCGCCCGCCAACCCCAACCACCGAGACGCCGGCCGCGCTTTTCTGCGCGTATCCCGCATCCACCGACTTTCGTCTTGCAGCCCTGTCTTTCGCCGGGCTTTCGCGGGCACCCTTAAGGCTGGGGTGTTGAAGTTCGGTTAGCGCGCGGGGCATGGTCGCCCCATGCTGCTGTCCACCGACATCTGGGTCGGCGCCCTCATCCGCCGCGTCGAACTGGGCGGCGGCTTCGCCGTGGTCGCCCGCAAGGGCGACCCGCGCGCCGGCGCGGTGCTGGTCAAGGTGCTGAACCGATCGGACGGGACGGCGCGGCTCTATTCCGAGGCCACCCGAGGCGACGGCGAGCGGGTGTGGATGCAGCCGGCCGCCTCCGAGCAGGAGCCCGACCTGGACCGCTACATCGAGCGCGCGGTGAGGATCGACCCCGACGTCTGGGTGGTGGAGATCGAGGACCGCCAGGGGCGGCACTTCCTGGTGGAACCGGTGGAGCGCGCCTGACGCTCCTGAGGCGTGCCCAAGCTCGCCCACCTGCCCGTCCCGCTCGACCTGCCGCCCATGGAGGCGAAGCTGGTGGAGGAGGTTCCCCGCGAGCCCGACTGGCGCTTCGAGCCGAAATGGGACGGCTTCCGGTGCCTCGCCTTCCGGGCAGGCGACGAGGTGGCGCTGCGGGCCAAGTCTGGCAAGCCGCTGGACCGGTTCTTCCCCGACGTGGTGGCCGCGCTGAAGGCCCTGCCCGTCGACCGGTTCGTCGTCGACGGCGAGCTCACGATCGAGGTGGGCGGACGGCTCTCGTTCGAGGCGCTGCAGCTGCGGCTGCATCCCGCGGAAAGCCGGGTTCGGAAGCTGGCGGCCGAGCAGCCCGCGAGCCTGACGCTGTTCGACTGCCTGATGGACGGCAAGGGCCGCTCGCTCGTCGAGGCGCCGCTCTCGAGTCGGCGGCAGGAACTGGAGGCCTTCTTCAAGCGGTTGAAGGGCGCGCCGGCGGTGCGGCTGTCGCCCTACACCGAGGATCGCGACCAGGCCTGCCGCTGGCTGGACGAGGCGGGCTTCGTGCTGGATGGCGTGGTCGCCAAGCGGATCGACGGCCCCTACGTCCCGGGCGAGCGGGCGATGCTGAAGATCAAGAAGATCCGCACCGCCGACTGCGTCGTGGGCGGCTTCCGCTATCAGCAGGGGACGAAACAGGTCGGCTCGCTGCTGCTGGGCCTCTACGGCGACGACGGGCGGCTGCACCACGTGGGCTTCACAGCGACGATCTCCAACGCCGAGCGCCCGGAGCTGACCAAGCGGCTGGAGGCGCTGAAGGGCGAGGGCTTCACGGGCGACGCGCCGGGCGGGCCCAGCCGATGGAGCACCGAGCGGACCGGCGAATGGGTGGCGCTCAAACCCGAGCTGGTGGCGGAAGTCCGCTACGACCAGGTGACCGGCGGACGGTTCCGGCACGGGACCAAGCTGGTCCGCTGGCGGCCCGACAAGGCCCCGCGGCAGTGCACCTTCGAGCAGATCCGCCCGCCGGCCTGAAGGCGCGGGCCTGAAAGAGTCGGGGCGGCGTGGGGAGCCGCCGCCCCGAGTTGGGCTGCTTGGGGTGTTGTTCGGGGGCTCGACGCAGGGGACGGAAGTGGGGGGACGACCGGACCCATATGCATCGAGCACACCCGATGCGGTCCGACATCACGATCGCGTCTCGCGCAATCGCCAGAGGGGCCCGGCCCGCAACGATGAGATGAGACCCGACGGCGCCGCTTTCAAGGCCGCGACATCGATTTTCCTGCAAAGCCGGCAGACGGCGGCTATAAGCGCGCCCCCATGAGCACCTCCCTCGCCGCCGAGGCCGGCCGCCGCCGGACCTTCGCGATCATCTCCCACCCGGACGCGGGCAAGACGACCCTGACCGAGCACCTGCTGCTGGCCGGCGGCGCGATCCGTGCGGCCGGGGCCGTGCGCGCCCGCGGCGAGAACCGGCGCACCCGGTCGGACTGGATGAAGATCGAGCGCGAGCGGGGCATCTCCGTCTCGGCCTCGGTCATGACGTTCGACCACGACGGCAAGATGTTCAACCTGCTGGACACGCCGGGGCACGAGGACTTCTCGGAAGACACCTACCGGACCCTGACGGCGGCCGACGCGGCGGTGATGGTGCTGGACGCGGCCAAGGGCATCGAGCCGCAGACGCTGAAGCTCTTCGAGGTGTGCCGCCTGCGCGACATCCCGATCGTGACGTTCATCAACAAGATGGACCGGGAGGCGCTGGACCCCATCGAGATCCTGGACGAGATCGCCTCGAAGCTGGCCCTGGACCCTGCGCCGCTCTACTGGCCGGCGGGCTCGGGCGGACGGTTCAAGGGCATGCTGGACCTGGAGGGCAAGCGCTTTATCCCGTTCTCCAAGCCCAGCGACCAGCAGGACGGCCACCCCGACCCGGTGCCGCTGGGCGGCAACTCGGTGGCGGCGTTCCTCGACGAGGCCGAGCTGGCCGAGGTCGAGGAGGGCGCGGCCCTGGTGCAGGAGGCTTCCAAGCCCTTCGACCGGCAGTCGTTCCTGGAAGGCCACATGACGCCGGTGATCTTCGGCTCGGCGCTGCGCCACTTCGGCGTCGACCAGCTGCTGGCGGTGATCGGCGAATACGCCCCGCCGCCGAAGGCGGTGCCGGCCACGAAGGGCGGGGCCGAGGCCAAGGTCGAGCCCAGCGAGAAGGAAGTCTCGGGCTTCGTGTTCAAGGTCCAGGCTAACATGGACCCCAACCACCGCGATCGGATCGCCTTCCTGAAGCTGTGCTCGGGGCGCTTCCAGCGCGGCATGAAGCTGAAGGTGCAGAACACCGGCAAACAGCTGAGCGTGAATGCTCCGACCATGTTCTTCGCCTCGGACCGGGAGCTGGCCGAGGACGCCTACGCCGGCGACGTGATCGGCATCCCGAACCACGGCGTGCTGCGGGTGGGCGACAGCCTGTCCGAGAGCGGGACGCTCCGGTTCGCCGGCCTGCCGAACTTCGCGCCTGAAATCCTGCAGCGCGTGCGCGTGAAGGACCCGCTGAAGGCCAAGCACCTGAAGAAGGCGCTGGAGAGCCTGGCCGAGGAGGGCGTCACCCAGCTCTTCCGGCCGACCCTCGGCGCCGACTTCATCGTGGGCGCGGTGGGGCAGCTGCAGTTCGAGGTCATGGCCGACCGCCTGGCCAACGAGTACCAGCTGGAAGTGATCTTCGAGCCCAGCCCCTATGCCGAGGCGCGCTGGTTATCGGGCGACAAGGCCGACCTGGAGGATTTCGCCGGCAAGCACCGGACGGCGATGGCGGTGGACATCGACGACCAGCCGGTCTTCCTGGGCAAGTCGGCGTGGGAGATCGGCTACGTGACCGAGCGCTTCCCGAAGGTGGCGTTCCACCGGGCCAAGGAACGCGCCTGACCCTGCAGTCCTGAGGAACTTGTCCCCAGGCGAGGCTTTACTGTGGATGGCAACGTTTCGTTAACCATACCGCAGAAGTTAAGGGATTGTTAAAGCGACCGGCTCCGGCTTTGCTGCACGCGTTCAGGGCCCTCGCGGACCGTTCCATCGTGGGACGCCGCCCGGCGGGCCGGAGCGGGGCCATGTTCGAGCTGGGACGCGAGCTGAAGCGGTTGTTCGCCGTCGAGCGCAAGCCGGCGGAGGATGCCACGCTCAGCCGTGGCGACGCCGCGCTGCTGGAGCTGCTGGACCTCAAGCTTCTCTCGGACGAAGCCCGCGCCGCCGACGTGGCCGCGGGCCGCATGGGCGCCAAGGACAAGCCGGCGCGCCGCCTCGAAGCGGCGATCGCCTGGCGCGAACTCGCCCGCCGCACGGGCGACGCCGCGGCCCTGCGCAAGGCCGCCGCCATCGCCGAGACCGCCGCCGCCGGCTTCGAGGCCGAGCGCCGCCTGGAAGGGTGGGCGCGGGCGCGTTGCGAGCAGGCGTTCTGCGCGCTCCTGGGCGCCGAGCTGTTCGGTGATCCGGGTCTGGACGCCGCGGCCGAGGTCGCCTTCCGCGAGGTGCGCGCCGCCGTCCGCGGCGGCGTGGCCGCGCCGCTGGCCGACGCGGGCCTGGCCTCCATCCAGGCGCGCCGCCAGCTGGACAAGGGCGACGCCGAAGCGGCGCGCGAGGCCTGCCAGGCGTTCTCGGCGCCGATCATGGCCCTGGACAATCAGGCGCGCCGCGTCACCTCGGTGCGGCCGCTGGCGGCGGAAGCCCGCTTGGCGCGCGCCGATCTGCTGTGCGGCTGGGGCGCGCGTCTGAAGGACGAGAGCCTGCTGCGCGAAGCGGTGGCCGAAGCCGCCGCTGCGGCCCAGCGCCTGGACGCCGCCTACGAGCCGCTGACCTGGGCCCGGGCCGAGATCGCCCACGGCCAGGCGCTGGCCCTGCTGGGCGAGACTACCGGGGACATCGACGCCATCGCCTCGGGCGCGGCGCGGCTCGCCGACGCCGTGGACCACCTGACCCGCGATCACAGCCCGCTGGACTGGGCCCGCACCCAGGTCGCCCTGGCCCAGGCGCTGCAGTCGCTGGGCGAGGCCGCCGGCGACGCCCGCGCCTTCGAACAGGCCGTTAGCTGCTACGACCGCGCCGGCCTGGTGCTGCGCGACGCTCCGGCCCTGCCGCTCCGCGGCGTGGCGGCCAGCGCGCGGGCCGTCTGCCTGGCCCGTTCGGCCGAGCTCACCGGCGACATGGCCGTTCTGGACGCGGCCGAGGCGGCCATGAAGATGGAGCTGGCGGCGAAATCGGCGCGCAAGGACCCCGTGGGTTGGGCGCTGGCCCAGCTGCACCTGGCGCGGCTGTACGAGACCCGCCTGGACATGACCGGCGTCGACCGCGGCGAGCGCGCCTCGGCGGCGCTGGCGCTGGACGCGGCCCTGGACGTCTTCGCCGAGCACGGCCTGCGCTCGTTGAGCGTCCTGGCGGCCGACGCCCTGGCGCGGCTGAGCGGGCGCACGGCGGCCACCCGGCCGGCCGAGTAGGTCGCGTACTTTCGTTCTTTTGAAACACGCGCAGCGGCGCCATGCTCCCGTGGTGGAGGATCTCAGCATGCGTGGAACCCTGCTCAGTGTGATCGGCCTGACCGGCGCGTTCGCCGCCGGGCCCGCCGCCGCCCAGGTCGCGGCGACCTTCGTGGAGGCGCCGTCCCGAGAACAGGTGGCGGCCGCGTTTCCGGCAAAGGCCAAGGCTGACGGCCAGTCGGGCGTCGTGGCGCTCAGCTGCACCGCGGCCATGGACGGCCGCCTCAAGGACTGCGTGGTGATCGGCGAGGAGCCGCGGGGAAAGGGGTTCGGCGCGGCCGCGCGCCAGCTCGCCCGCAGCATGCGGGTCGCCGGCGCGCGCAGCGGCGATGAGGTGAGGGTTCCGGTGAACTTCTCGGCCGACGTGCTGAAGGCGGACTTCACGGCCAAGACGCCGAAGTGGACCGCCATGCCCTCGACCGCGGACTTCCAGGCCACCATCCCCAAACACGAGGGCGGGCCGAACGCCATCCGTGTCACCCTGGTCTGCGACGTGCAGGCGGGCGGCGCCCTCTCGGGCTGCACGGTCGATCGCGAGGAACCGGCGGGCCAAGGCTTCGGCCAGGGCGTGCTGGCGCTGGCGTCGAAGTTTAAGGTCGAGCCCTGGTCGGCGGAAGGCCTGCCGACCGTGGGGGCGAAGGTCCGCCTGCCGGTGCGCTACGATCTGAAGCCGGTGGACCAGGCCAGCCGCTAGCTAACGGCCGCGCCACCAGCGCAGGCCCACGCGCTCCAGCCGCTCCAGGGCGGCGTGCAGCCCCACGCCCATGGCGCCCAGCACGACGAGGGCGGCGATCATGCGCGCCGTCTGCAGCTTGTTGCCCGCATCCAGGATTTGCCAGGCGAGGCCGCTGACCCCGCCGGAGCCGGCGCCGAACTCGGCGACGACGGCGCCGATGAGGGCCAGGCCCGCGCCAACCTTGTGACCCTCCAGCAGGAAGGGTACGGCGGACGGCAGGCGCAGCCGGGCCACCCGCTGCCAGCGCCCGGCGCCATAGAGGTCGAACAGGCGCTCGAGGTCCGGGTCGGCTGCCCGCAGGCCCGCGGCGGCGCCGGAGAAGATCGGGAAGAACGCCACGACAACGGCGAGGGCGACGAGCGCCCGCTCCGGGTGGTCGAGCCCGGCCCAGATCAGCACCAGCGGCGCGAGTGCGATCACCGGCGTCACCTGCACCACCGAGGCCAGCGGGCGGATGGCGCGGTCGAGGAGCGGACTGAGCGCCGTCAGGATCGCCAAGCCAACCGCAACGACGCTGGCGACCGCCAGGGCGACGAGAGCCGTGGACAGCGTGCGCCAGGCGGCGGCCGCAAGGGTCGGGAGGTTTTCGGCCAGCGCCACGGCGACGGCCGAGGGCGGCGGCAGGAAGTAGGCTGGCACGTCGAGGGCGCGGCAGGCGATCTCCCAGGCCGCCAGCAGCAGGCCCGTAAGGGCGAAGGGCGCGAGCGCGTCGGCGAGCCGGCTCACGCGGCGATCCCCTCGGCCAACGCCCCGGACACCGCTTCGACGGTGCGACGGAAGCCGGCCTCGGTGCGGAAGCCCGGCGGCCGGGGCAGGCCGCCTTCGACGGCGAAGGCGCCGGCGATGCGGCCGGGGCCGCGGGTCATCACCACGACGCGGCTGGCCATGTAGACCGCTTCCTCGACGTTGTGGGTGACGAAGACGATGGCGGGGCGGGTGGCGGCCCAGAGCGAAAGCACGTCGTCGGCGAGCGCCCGGCGGGTGATCTCGTCCAGGGCGGCGAAGGGTTCGTCCAGCAGCAGCAGGCGCGGCTCGGTGACGAGGGCGCGCGCCAGCGACACCCGCATGGCCATGCCGCCCGAGAGCTGGACGGGCCGGGCGGCCTCGGCGCCTGCCAGGCCCACACGGGCCAGGGCCTCGTCGGCGCGGCGACGGGCCTCGGCCGTGGCGACGCCGGCGAGCTCCAGCGGCAGGGCGACGTTGGCGCGCGCCGAGAGCCAGGGGGCGAGCGTCGGCGCCTGGAACACGACGGCGGTCTCGCCCCGTCCGGCGGCGCGCACGACCTCACCGCGGGTCGGCGCCTCCAGCCCCGCCAGCAGGCGCAGCGCGGTGGACTTGCCGCAGCCGGAGGGACCGACCAGGGCCACCACCTCCCCGGCGTCGACCTTCAGGTCGAGCGGCCCCAGCGCCCGGCCTCGGGCGTAGTCGACCTCGACGTTGCGGAGCGCCGCGACGGTCACTTCGGCGCGAACTGCAGGGTGTAGGCCCGCTTGGGATCGAGGCTCGCGGGATAGACGCCCTGGCCCTTGGCCATGTCGGCGAAGGCGATCCAGCGGGCGTCGGTCATGGCGCCGACCGCCAAGCCCTCGTCCCCCTCGACGATGCGGTAGGACTTCATCTTCGCGCGGGCCTGGTCGAGGACGTCCTGGCCCATCTCGGGATTGTCCCTGCGGATCAGGGCGTCGGCGGCGGACGGATCGCCGTAGAGATAGTCCCGCCAACCCTTGGCGGAGGCCTCGACGAAGGCCTGCACGGCGGCGGAGTTCTTGGCGATCAGGTCGTCGTGGGCCAGCACCATGGTGGCGTAGCCAGGGTAACCCTCATCGGCGAGCAGGAAGACCTTGGGCGCGAAGCCCGCCTGCTTCTCGATGACGTAGGGCTCGGAGGTGACATAGCCCTGCTGGACAGCGCGTTTGTCGGCGAGGAACGGCGCGGGGTTGAAGGTATATTTGCGCACCTGGTCGTCGGTGAAGCCGTAGCGGGCCTTCAGCCAGACCCAGAACGCGGAGACCGAAGCGTCGGAGAGCAGGATCGGCCGGCCCTTCAGGTCGGCGATGCGTTCGGCGCCCGTGCCCGGGTGGGCCATCAGCACCTGGGGGTCCTTCTGCATGAAAGCGGCGACGGCCTTCACCGGCGCGCCCTCGTTGGCCAGGTTCATGACGATGAAGCTGTTGGAGCCCATACCCATGTCCACGGCGCGCGAGGCCAGAAGCTGCGGCACGTTCACGCCGGGGCCGCCTTGGACGATCTGCACGTCGAGGCCCCGCCGCGCGTATTCGCCGGACGCCAGGGCCTGATAGAAGCCGCCGTGCTCGGCCTGGGCGCGCCAGTCGGTGGCGAAACGGATCGTGGTGCGGCCGCCGTCGCCCTTGGCGGCTGGCGCGGCCTCTTCCTTCTGGCCCGAGCAAGCCGCCAGCAGGGCGGCCATCGCGAAGACGATCGAACGCAGAGCTTTCATGAACTCCCCCGACGTGGACCGGCGGAGCGTAGGGCGGTGCGGTGGCGGTTGGAAGGGGCCCGAAATGCAAGAGGGCGGCGCTCCGGTCGCCCGGGGCGTCGCCCTCTCATCCAGATCCGTTGGGGGATCTGCGCCATCGTGGCCAGCTGCGAGTTCGGTTCGGGTCGTCCTTGCGGACAGCCTTGGTTTTCCCTCGCCGCCGATGTCTTTCCGGATCCTCGGGTCCCGGGTCGCCCCGGTTCCTTGAAGTTCCGCTGGACACTCCGCTTCGCTGTCTTTCCGGTCTCCCAGTCGCCTGGTTTTCCGGTCCGCCGGCGCCGCAGTTCCTCTCGGCGTCTTGACGGTGCGCCCGAACCGGGTATGAGGCAAGCGCCCGAGTGCGGCCCCGTGTGGGCGAGGCGTCAACAATCCGTGAGGAAACTGTTAACAACCCGGGGGCGGCGCGCCGTTTCCTGAAGCGAATCAACGCGCTTCAGTTGTCCACAGGAAGCTTCAGCGGCCGGCCTCGAGCGCCTCGCGGCGTTCTTCCAGCGCGAGCCATTCCTCTTCCGCCGCCGAGAGCTGGGCCTGCGCCGCCTGCAGGGCGCGGGTGAAGCGGTCGAAGCTGGCCGGATCGCGGCCGTAGAGCTCGGGATCGGCCAGCGCCTTCTCGAGCGTGGCGATCTTGCCGGGCAGGTCGTGGATCAGGGCGTCCAGCTCGGCCAGGCGGCGCTGCTCTTTGTAGGACAGCTTGGCCGGCGCCTGGGCCGCAGGCCGCGACGCGGCCGGGGCGGCCTTCGGCGGCTCGGCGCGGGCCGGTTTCCCGAAGAAGCCGGGGTTCTGTTCGATGAAGTCCTGCCAGCCGCCGGGCGTTTCCACGGCGCGGCCGGTCCCGTCCAGGCCGATGGTCGAGCTGGCCAGGCGGTCGATGAAGTCGCGGTCGTGGCTGACCAGGATCAGCGTGCCGTCGTAGTCGGCCAGCAGGTCCTCGAGCAGGTCGAGGGTGTCCATGTCGAGGTCGTTGGTGGGCTCGTCCAGCACCATGACGTTGGCGGGGTTGGCCAGCGCCTGGGCCAGCAGCAGGCGGTTGCGTTCGCCGCCCGAGAGGCTCTTCACCGGCTGACGCAGCTGCAGATCGGTGAACAGGAAGTCCTTGGCGTAGGCGTTCACGTGCTTGGGCTGGCCGCGGACCATCACCTGGTCGCCGCCGTGCGGGGTGAGCACGTCGCGGACGGTCATCTCCTCCTTCAGGCCGGCGCGGGCCTGATCGATGTAGCTGACCGAAAGGTTGGTCCCGAGCTTCACCTCGCCAGTGTCCGGGGCGATCTCGCCCAGCAGCAGCTTCACCAGCGTGGTCTTGCCGGCGCCGTTCGGCCCAACTACGGCGACGCGGTCGCCCCGCAGGATGCGGGTGGAGAAGCCCTTCAGGATCACCCGTTCGCCGAACGCCTTCGCCAGGCCCTTGGCCTCGACGACCCGCTGTCCCGAGACGCCGGAGCTGGCGAGACCCATGTTGAGGCTGCCGCGCGCCTCCTTCAGCCGCTCGGCCTTGGCCTGGCGCATGGCGATCAGCCGGCGGCGGCGTCCCTCGTTGCGGGCTCGACGAGCCGTGACGCCGCGGGCCAGCCAGTGCTGCTCGCGCTCGATCTGCTTGTCGAGGCGACGAGCCTCCTCGGCCTCTTGGGCCTCGATCTTCTCGACCCAGCCGTCGAATTCCGAAAACCCCCGGTCGAGCCGGCGAACCTGGCGGTGCTCCAGCCAGAAGCAGCGGCCGGTGACCCGCTCCAGGAAGGCCCGGTCGTGGCTGACGATCAGCATCGCGGCCCGGCAGTCGGCGATCGCCTGCTCCAGGGTCTCGATGGCCAGGATGTCGAGGTGGTTGGTGGGCTCGTCCAGCAGGAGGACGTCGGGGTCCTCGGCGAAGGCGCGGGCCAGCGCGGCGCGGCGGGTCTCGCCGCCCGAGAGCCCCTGGGCCGGCTTGGCGGGATCGAGGCCGAAGGCCTGCAGTTCGGCCTCGGCCCGATGTCCCGGCGCTCCGCCGCCGGTGGCGTAGTCCAGCAGCGTGCCGCCCGCGATCTCCGGCTCCTGCGGCACCATGGAGATGCGCGTGCCGGGGGTGACCACGCGCTCCCCCGAGTCCGCGTCGATCTGGCCGGCGATGATGCGCATCAGCGTGGACTTGCCGGCGCCGTTGCGGCCGACCAGGCAGGCGCGGACGCGCGGCTCCAGCCCCAGGTCGACGCCGTCGAACAGCATCCGCGGGCCATCGGCCAGGCGGACGTCCTTCAGGGCGAGGATGGGAGCTCTCATGGGGCGCGGGGAATAGAGGTTCGCAGGCCCGCGCGAAAGGTCGCTCTTCTGTCGGACAGCTCAGGGGCCTACATGGGCGCGATGGCCGGTGAACCCTTCTGGCGGCGCAAGACGCTCGAGCAGATGACCGTGGCGGAGTGGGAGAGCCTCTGCGACGGATGCGGCCTGTGCTGCCTGGTGCGCTTCGAGGACGAGGAGACCGGCGAGGTCATCCCCACGCGCGTGCACTGCAAGCTGTTCGACGCCGATGTCTGCCGCTGCAGCGACTACGCCAACCGGAAGCAGTACGTGCCGGACTGCATCAAGCTGACGCCGCACAACATCGAGGCGCTGGAGTGGATGCCCAAGAGCTGCGCCTACCGCCGGCTGCACGAGGGCCGGGAGCTGGCGGACTGGCATCCGCTGATCTCGGGCGATCCGGAGAGCGTGCACAAGGCCGGCATCTCGGTGCGCGGACAGACGGTGAGCGAGACCGCGCTGGCCGATCCGGAGGACGCGCTGGACTTCGCCGCCTGGGATCTCGTGGTCGAGCGCGGCGACGACTAGCGCGCCGGCGGCGGACCCCAGCGGTTCGGCCCCGGATCGCCGCGGACGACGCCGATCACCACCACGAAGGCCATCGACAGGAACATCGCCCCCAGCATCGCCGCGGCGATGTCGGGACGGGCCTCGATGCCGCTCTGTCCCATGGAGACCACCTGCAGCACCGCCGCCATGCCCAGGGCCATGGCCGGAACCTGCCACCAGCCGGAGCGGCCGAGGTCGTGGAGGCGGCGGGCGACGAGGGCCCACTGGGCGATGTTGGCGGCAAGGCTGAACGGCATGGCTATGATCTGCCCGCCCGGAATCACGCCGAGCGCCGACAGCGCGAAACTGATGCCGATGAGCAGCAGCAGCGTGCGCCAGTACTGACGCCGCGCGGCGCGCCCGCTGAACGAAAACCAGGCCTTCCAGTCACCCATGCGCCCCTCGTAGCCGGGACCGCGCGCGGCGGAAAGATCGGCCGCGCAGCGACTGTGGCAATTTTACAACAGATCGTCTTGCGTGACGGGGCCGTACGCCCAATCTAGAACTCGCAATCCACCAGTGGTTTTTCGGCAGCAGAGAGGTTCATCGAGCTTGGCGCGCGACCCCTACCAGGAGCTGGGCGTCCCCCGGAGCGCTTCCGCGGACGAGATCCGCAAGGCCTTCCGCAAGCTGGCCAAGGCGAACCACCCCGACACGAACCCGGGCAACAAGGAGGCCGAGGAGCGCTTCAAGCGCGTCAGCGCCGCCTTCGACATCCTGGGCGACCCGGACAAGCGCAAGAAGTTCGACGCCGGCGAGATCGACGCCGACGGCCGTGAGACGTTCCGCGGCTTCGGCGGCGGCGCCGGCGGTCCCTGGGGGCCGCCGCCCGGCGGCGGCTTCGGCGGCCGAGGCGGCGGCTATCGCACGGAGACCTTCGAGGGCGTCGACCTGGGCGACATCCTTGGCGAGATGTTCGGCGGCGGGCGCGGCGGCGGCCGCGGCGGCCAGGGGGGCGGCTTCGGCGGCTTCTCCCAGCGCGGCGCCGACGTGCGGGCCAAGCTGGAGATCGACCTCCTGGACGCGATCCGGGGCGGCAAGCGGCGCATCGCGTTTTCGGACGGCCGCACCGTCGACGTGACGATCCCCAAGGGCGCCCAGGACGGCCAGACGCTGCGGC
>NZ_JAPSKZ010000247.1 GCF_031181185.1 Phenylobacterium sp.
AGATCAACGTCACGCGCACGCCCACCATCCTGACGGTGGCCACGGTGCACGGCGGCGTCCGCTACAACATCATTCCCGACGACTTCACGCTGGCGGGCACGCTCCGGACGTTCGACCCGAACCTGCGCAAGGACGTGATGGCGCGAGCCGAGAAGGCGGTGGAGAGCATCGCCGCGCGGTATGGCGGCAAGGGCTCGATCGAGTGGGGCACGCCGAACCCGGTGACCACCAACGACCCGGCGCTGACGGCCAAGATGAAGCCAACGCTGGCGCGGGCCGCCCGCGGCAAGATCAAAGACGACATCGACTACATCACCGGCGCCGAAGACTTCTCGTACTACCAGCAGAAGGTCCCCGGGCTGTTCTACGACCTGACCATCGGCAACCCGCCGGGCGTGAACCACTCGCCGTTCTTCAACGTCGTGGATGAAGGCGCGATGGAAGTGGGCGTGCGCGCCCAGGTGCTGACGGCGCTCGATTTCCTGTCGACGGCTGGGAAGTAGGCGCTCGAACAACCTCCCCCGCCGCGCGGGGGAGGTTCTTACTGTCGCTCACGCCACGTCACGCTTGCCGCTCAAACGATCGTTCGGCACGCTGAACGCCGATAACAAGGCGGGAGGAACGCCGTGGCGGACGACATCGGCAAGATCGACGACCTGGGCTTCGACCCGGACGCGCTCGCTCGGAAGTACCGGGAGGAGCGCGACCGGCGGCTGCGCGCCGACGCCAACGAGCAGTACGTCGAGATCAAGGGGCGTTTCGCCCACTATCTCGAGGACCCCTACGTCGATCGGGAGCTCTCCCGCGCGCCGCTGACCGACGAGGTCGAGGTGGCGGTGATCGGCGGCGGGTTCGGCGGGCTGCTGGCCGGCGCGCGCCTGCGCGAGGCGGGGGTCAATGACATCCGCATCATCGAGAAGGGCGGCGACTTCGGCGGCACCTGGTACTGGAACCGGTATCCGGGCGCGGCCTGCGACATCGAGAGCTACATCTACCTGCCGCTGCTGGAGGAGGTGGGCTACATGCCCGTGGAGAAGTACTCCCGGGCGCCCGAGATCCTGCGCCACAGCCGGGCGATCGGCGAGAAGTTCGACCTCTACAGGAACGCCTGCTTCCAGACGGAGGTGACCGACCTCTCCTGGGACGAGGACGCCTCGCGCTGGATCGTGAAGACCAACCGCGGCGACGCCATGAAGGCGCGGTTCGTGGTCATGGCCAACGGGCCGCTGCACCGGCCGAAGCTGCCGGGCATTCCGGGCGTGGAGACGTTCAAGGGCCACTCCTTCCACACCAGCCGGTGGGACTATGACTACAGCGGCGGGGATTCCAACGGCGGCCTGACGGGCCTGAAGGACAAGCGGGTCGGCATCATCGGCACCGGCGCCACGGCGGTCCAGTGCGTGCCGCACCTGGGCGAGTGGTCGAAGCAACTCTACGTCTTCCAGCGGACGCCCTCGTCCATCGACGTTCGGGCCAACCGGCCGACCGATCCGGAGTGGGCCAAGAGCCTGCCGCCGGGCTGGCAGCAGCACCGGATGGACAACTTCAACCTCTTGGTCTCGGGCGGCTTCGCCGAAGAGGACCTGGTGAACGACGGCTGGACCGACATCATCGGCAACATCCTGCTGCTGGCGCGCCGCAAGGCCGAGGCGGGCGAGAAGGTCGAGAACCCCGCCGCCCTGATGCAGCTGGCCGACTTCAAGAAGATGGAGCAGGTCCGCGCCCGCGTGGACCAGATCGTCAAGGACAAGGCCACCGCCGAGGCGCTGAAGCCCTGGTACAACCAGTTCTGCAAGCGGCCATGCTTCCACGACGAGTACCTGGCGACCTTCAACCGGCCGAACGTGACGCTGGTGGACACCCAGGGGCGCGGCGTCGAGCGGATCACCGAGAACGCCATCATCGCCAACGGCCGCGAGTACGAGATCGACTGCCTGGTCTTTGCGACGGGGTTCGAGGTCGGCACCGACTACACCCGCCGCGCCGGCTACGAGGTGCACGGCCGGGGCGGGCTGACCCTGACGCAGAAGTGGAAGAACGGGGCCGAGACGCTGCACGGCCTGCTGAGCCGCGGCTTCCCGAACTGCTTCATCGTCTCGAACGTGCAGTCGGGCTTCTCGGCCAACTTCCCGCACATGATCAACGAGCAGGTGAAGCACATCGCCTACATCGTGAAGAACGCCGCCGAGCGGCAGGCACGCACGGTCGAGCCCTCCCAGGAGGCCGAGGAGGCTTGGGTCGACACCATCGTCAAGCTGTCGGTGATGCGCGAGCAGTTCCTGAAGGAGTGCACGCCCGGCTACTACAACAACGAGGGCAAGGTCGAGCTGATGAACAAGAAGAACAGCTCGTACGGCGCCGGCCCCGTAGCCTTCGCCAAGGTGCTCGAGGACTGGCGCGCCGAGGGGCAGCTGAAGGGCCTGGAGCTCAACTGAGCGTGACGTAGAGCTCGCTCTCGATCACCCACTGGCCGGTGACCTTACGCCAGACGGCAAGGTACCGGCCGCCCATCTTGGGCTGGCCCTTCCAGTCGGCGACCCAGCGGCCGGTCTCGGCCGCCCGCTCGCCGGCGGCGTCGGGTTCGACGCTTTCGGTTTCGCGGACATAGGTCACGAACGACGGATCGGCGAATTGGCCGGCGAAGGCTTCGATCACCTGATCCGCGCCCAGGATCAGGCCGCCGTCGCCGACGATCAGCTTCACGTCGGGCGCGAAGAAGGGCTTCAGCCGTGCGGCCTCATGCGCGGCGATCAGCTTGTTGGTCAGCCGCCGCCGGGCGCGGATGGCGTCCTCCGGCGCCGTGGCCATCAGGCCGGGTTCGCCTCGAGACGCTTGTCGAGGTAGTTCCCGACGCGGGTCTCCACCTCAGGCAGGTTCTCCATCCAGAAGTGGCTGGCGCCTTCCACGACCTCGTAGTCGATGACGATGCCCTTCTGGGTGCGCAGCTTGGAGACCACGCGCTCGACGTCGATCGGCGGCACGACGGTGTCGGCGGCGCCGTGCAGGATCAGGCCCGAGGCCGGGCAGGGGGCCAGGAACGAGAAGTCGTAGGCGTTGGTCGGCGGGCTGACCGAGATGAAGCCGTCGGTCTCGGGCCTGCGCATCAGCAGCTGCATGCCCACCCACGCGCCGAAGGAATAGCCGGCGACCCAGCACTGCGAGGCGGCCGGGTTGGTGGACTGAAGCCAGTCCAGCGCCGTCGCCGCGTCGGCCAGTTCGCCGATGCCGCCGTCGAACTCGCCCTGGCTGCGGCCCACGCCGCGGAAGTTGAAGCGCAGCACCGAGAAGCCGCGCTTCATGAAAATGTGGAAGAGCTGCACGGCCACCGGGTTGTTCATCTGGCCGCCCGCCTTGGGGTGCGGGTGCAGGATGAGGGCGACCGGCGCGGTCTCGCTCTTCCCCTGCGAATAGCGACCCTCGATCCGCCCGGCGGCGCCGGTCAGAACAACCTCTGGCATCTAGACCCCTCTTATCGGTCCTGAATACTTGACTGCTGCGCTGGGTCTTCCTAAGTCGCGACCATCCGGTTGCGACCCGGTTCCTAAGCCCCGCGCGAGGCGCCGGCTTGTAGCACAGGCCGCTCCGGATGCGCGCGAAAACTGCATCGAGCCCAAAGCCATGCGTCTCTCCACGAAAGGCCGCTACGCCGTCATGGCCATGGCCGACCTCGCCCGGCGAGAGGGCGAGGCCGCCCGCGCCGTCGCGCTGGCCGACATCGCCGCGCGCCAGGAGATCTCGCTGTCTTATCTGGAGCAGCTGTTCGCCCGCCTGCGCCGCAAGGGCCTGGTGAAGTCCGCCCGCGGCCCCGGCGGCGGCTACCGGCTGGCCCGCTCGCCCGACGCCACCACCATCGCCGAGATCGTCCACGCCGTGGACGAGCCGCTTCGCGCCACCCGCTGCAACCATCCGGGCAAGGGCTGCATGGTGAAGGGCGAGCGGTGCCTGACGCACGACCTGTGGGCCGACCTGGGCCGCCAGATCGAGGACTATCTCTCGTCCGTCAGCCTGGCCGACGTGATCGGCGGCCGGCTGCGCAATCCCCCGGTGGCGGCATGAGCCAGCCGGTCTACCTCGACCACAACGCCACGGCGCCGGTGCGGCCGGAGGCGATCGAGGCGGTGGTGAAGGCCCTGGGCGTCACCGGCAACGCCTCGTCCATCCACGCCTATGGCCGCGCCGCGCGGGCGATCCTGGAGGCGGCCCGCGAGGAGGTCGCCGGCCTGATCGGGGCGGCGCCCGCCAACGTCGTCTTCAC
>NZ_JAPSKZ010000248.1 GCF_031181185.1 Phenylobacterium sp.
GGCGTTCACCCTGCCGCTGGCGGTGATCCTCATCGTCCCCATGTGCATCCTGGCGGCGCTCGTGGGCGTGAGCCTGCGCGGACAGGACAACAACATCCTCACCCAGGTCGGCTTGGTGGTGCTGGTGGCGCTGGCGGCGAAGAACGCCATCCTCATCGTCGAATTCGCCAAACAGGCCGAGGAGAAGGACGGCCAGAACCGCTTGCAGGCGGCGGTGACCGCGGCCCGCACGCGTCTGCGGCCGATCCTGATGACCTCCTTCGCCTTCATCCTCGGCGTCGTGCCGCTGATGCTGGCGACGGGCCCCGGGCAGGAGATGCGCCAAGCGCTGGGCACGGCGGTGTTCTTTGGGATGCTGGGCGTGACCGTCTTCGGGCTGCTGTTCACGCCCGTGTTCTACGTGGTTTGCCGCAAGCTGGCCGAGCGGCTGCCCAAGGCCGATCGCACGCCCGCCACGGCTCAAGCCGAAACCGAAGGGAGCCGCCCGTGAGCGCCCGCAACCTCGTGACGGCCGCCGCCGCGGCCGCCCTCCTCACCGCCTGCGCCACCGGACCCGACTACAGGGCGCCCAGCGCCATGGCGGGGACGACCGGCGGCTTCGTCAGCGCGCCGGTGGCCCCCGTGAACGCCGATCAGCCGCCCGCTGACTGGTGGCGGCTCTATCAGGACCCGGCGCTCGACCGCCTGGTGACCGAGGCGCTGGCCAACAACCGCGACGTGGCCGTCGCCGCGGCGAACCTCGCCCAGGTGCGGGCCTCGCTGTCGGAAGCGCGCGCCGGCCGTCTGCCTTCGACCACCGTGTCCGGCTCGGCGGCGCGCAGCCGGCAGCCAAACCCCGTGACAGGCCAGATGGTCGAAGGCGACACCTTCTCGGCCGGCCTCGACGTCTCCTACGAGCTCGACTTCTTCGGCCGCGTGAGCCGTTCGATCGAGGCCGCCCGCGCCGACCGCGACGCCGCCCAGGCGGCGCTGGACGTGGTGCGGGTCTCGGTCGCCGCCGAGACGACGCGGGCCTACGCCGACGCCTGCGCGGCGGGCGCCCAGCTCGCCGTCGCTCAGCGCACGCTGGCGCTGTCGGAGGAGACCGCCGGCCTGACGCGACGCCAGCTCGACGCGGGCCGCGGCACCGGCCTCGACGTTTCCCGCGCCCAGGCCCAGGCCGAGACGTCGCGCGCGGCTATCCCGCCCCTGCAGGCGCAGCGCGACGCAGCCCTGTTCCGCCTGTCGGTGCTGGTGGGCCGCCCGCCCGCCGAGGTCTCGCCGGAGGCGGCGGCCTGCACGGCGGTCCCGCAGATCGCCGCGACGATCCCGGTGGGCGACGGCGCCTCCCTGCTGGCGCGGCGGCCCGACGTACGCCAGGCGGAGCGCCGGCTCGCGGCCGCCACCGCGCGGATC
Organism: Phenylobacterium sp.; assembly: GCF_031181185.1. Lineage (GTDB taxonomy): Bacteria > Pseudomonadota > Alphaproteobacteria > Caulobacterales > Caulobacteraceae > Phenylobacterium. Next base: position 1,396 of record NZ_JAPSKZ010000248.1, read on the forward strand.
GGCGTCGCCACGGCCTCGCTCTATCCGCAAGTGATCCTTGGCGGCTCGCTCGCCAGCGCCGGCGGCGGCGGGCGCGATTTCGGCGACCAGGTGTCGTTCAGCGTGGGTCCGCTCATCAGTTGGAGCTTCCCCAACATCGCCGCCGCCCGGGCCCGCATCGCCCAGGCGGACGCCGCCACCCAGGGAGCGCTGGCCACGTTCGAGCAGACGACCCTGACGGCTCTGCAGGAGACCGAGACGGCGCTCAGCGCCTACGGCCGGGAACTCGATCGCCGCGCCGCCCTCCGTCGGGCGCGCGACGAGAGCGCCGAGGCCGTGCGGCTGGCCCGCCTGCGCCAGGAGGCCGGCCTCGACAGCTTCCTGACCGTGCTCGACGCAGAGCGCACGCTCGCCGCCCTCGAGGCGCAGCTGGCGCAGTCGGAAGCGGCCGTGACCTCGAACCAGATCACGCTGTTCAAGGCCCTCGGGGGCGGATGGGAGCGCGGTGCCGTTTAGGGACAGGGCGGCCGTTCCCCGCCTCTGGGCCACGCGGATCAGTCGCAGCCGCGGCCCTAGACCTGGGTGGACGATCGACCAGATCGGAGCTGCGGCCGTTGAGCTCGCGGACCAGGGCGGCCTGGCGGCCGTGTCGATGCGGAGCGTGTCGTCGAAGCTTGGCCTCTCTCCGATGGCTCTCTACACCTATGTCGAGGATGCGGCCGCCCTTCGCGCCGCCATGTTGGACCACGTCGTCAAGGAGCAGCCGGCTCCACCGCTCGAACCCGCCGGATGGCGGCAAGTGCTCGCGCATGTCGGGCGCTCATGGTGGTCGATAAGCCAGCGTCACCCCTGGCTGCTCGACATGCCCGCCGATGAAACGCCGCCCGGCCCGGTGACCACGGCCGCGCTGGCCCGCGTCTATGCCGCCCTGGAAGGATGCGGCTTGGACATCCGCCAGCAGGCGCGAGCCATCATGATGCTGCGGAACCACGTGGAAGGCACGCTGCGCAGCGTCCTCCGCACTCGGAGCTGGTCCCGCCTGCAGTCTCTGGAGAGCTCTCTGGCTACGAGCGACGCCTCAGACCTCACTCTTGCCGCGGATCTGCGCCGGCTCCTCCGGGTCGTCGACGCAGGCGGCGCGGTCGACCCCGACGACGAGCTGCAGGCGAACTTCGAGTGGGGCCTTCAATGCTTGCTGACGGGATTGGGGCAGGCGTTGGATCGCCAGCTACGCTGAGGCATCGGCGAGCGTGAGCAGGCTCGCCGAGACCAGACTTCCGGTGGAGGTTTCGCCCACTGCAACGGTTTCGTGCCGCGCCGGCAGCAAGTCTTAGGCCCCTAGGCGAGCGCCAGCGGCTGGGAGCTCGCCCTGAGAGGCGCATCGACGCGGCACAGCACACCCTCAGGCCGGAATTCCAGGCTGACGTCGCCATGGAGATCCTGGGCCAAGCCCCGCTGGAGCAGGCGGGTCCCGAAGCCGGCGCTGGTCGGGGGCTGGACCGGCGGGCCTCCGCGTTCGCGCCACTCCAGCGAGAGACGCCCCGCTCGCGTGCTCCAGGCGATCTCGACCCAGCCTTCGGACGCGCTGAGCGCCCCGTACTTCACCGCATTGGTGGCGAGCTCATGGGCGGCCATGGCGAGCGCGAGGGCCTGCTGCGGCGCCAGGGTCACGCGGGGACCGTCCATGCGGAAACGTCCCGAGACGGCCGAGGCGAACGGCGACGTGGCCCGCACCAGCACGTCGCGCAGCTCGGCGCCCTCCCAGTTCTCCCGCGTCAGCAGATCGTGCGCGCCGGCAAGGGCCAGGAGGCGGCCCTCGATGATCTCGCGAAGCTCGGCCGAGACGACGCCTCGCGACGTCTGCGCCACAACCGACTGGACTGTCGCCAGGGTGTTCTTCACCCGGTGGTTCAATTCGTTGATCAGCAGCCTCTGCTGCTCCTCGACCTTCCGGCGGCGCGCGAGCTCCTGTTGCGACGCCTGGAAAAGCCGGGCGTTATCGATCGCAACCGACGCCTGACCGGCTACGCCGCGGATCAGTTCCTCGGCCATGGCCGTGAACCGCGCGGGCTCGGCATGTCCGAAGAACAGCCCGCCCAGCACCTCCCCCGACCGCGAGATGACCGGAACGGCGAGGTAGCTGCGCACCGGCAGATGCCCGGGCGGCATGCCGTGATACGGGGCGGAGCGTCCGTAGCGTGGGTCCTTGGTGATGTCGTCCGATCGCACCACGCCGCTGCCTTCGAAGGTCGGGGCGAAGACCTCGGTGTTGCGCGGCATCGGGAAGCGCTCGAACGCTGACCTGTCCACGCCCGACAGCGTGTAGAGCGTGTAGCTCTCTCCGGCCTCGTTCACGAGGTTGTAGAAGAACGCCCCGAACTGCGCCCCCGTGATGCCGACACCGGCGTCGGTGACGATCTGGACGACCTTCTCCAGGTCAAGTTCGGCCGCCAGCGCCGCGCCCGTGGCGTTCAGCACCTGGAGGGTCTGCGCCTGTCGGGCCGCGTCGCGTTCGGCCTGCTTGCGTGCGGTGATGTCGGCCGCCGTGCCGATGACGCGATAGCACTCGCCGCGCTCGTCGAAGAGCCCCCGCCCCTTCGCCGCCACCCACCGGACCTGTCCGTCTTCCTTGCCGATGGTGCGGTACTCGACGTCGTAGAGCGCCCGTCGGGCAGGATCGGTCGCCGCGGCGTAAGCCTCCGCCACCCGGTCGCGATCCTCTGGATGGAGACACGGGAAGAAGTCTTCGGCCATGGAGACGGGCGCGTCGGCGCTGATCCCGAACATGGCCTTCACCCGTGGCGGCCAATAGAGGGTGTCGCTCAGGGGATCCACGTCCCAAAGGCCGATCTCGGCCGC
>NZ_JAPSKZ010000033.1 GCF_031181185.1 Phenylobacterium sp.
GGCGACCTTGAGCCCGCCGCCGGCCACTACGAAGCCGACCGCCGTCGAGATGTTCAGGGTGTGCAGGCCATCGCCGCCGGTGCCGCAGACGTCCATGGTGGGGAAGGGCGGCTCGAGCCGGATCGCCGCTCGGCGCATCGCCCGTGCGCAGGCGGTGATCTCGCCCAGCGTCTCGCCGCGCATGCGCATGGCGGTCAGGGCGGCGCCCACCTGGGCGGGGGTGGGTTCGCCGCGGAGGCAGGCCGAGAAGAACAGGTCCGCGTCCTCGTCCGACAGGGTCGCGCCGTCGGCCAGGCGCGAAAGCAGCGGCTTGAAGGCGTCGGACATCGGACGGCGATCAGGCCTCGGCCAGCCGCTTCACGCCGGCAATGTCGAGGAAGTTGCCTAGCAGTTCATGCCCGCATTCCGTGGCGATGGATTCGGGGTGGAACTGCACGCCGAAGATCGGTCGGCTCTTGTGCTGCACGCCCATGATCTCGCCGTCTTCGGTCCAGGCGGTGACCTCGAGGTCCGGCGGCAGCACCGACTTCTCGACCGACAGGCTGTGGTAGCGCGTGGCGGTGAAGGGGTTCTTCAGGCCGGCGAACACGCCCTTGCCGTTGTGGTGGATCAGGCTGGTCTTGCCGTGCATCAGCGCCTTGGCGCGCACGACCTCGCCGCCGAACGCCTGGCCGATGGACTGGTGGCCCAGGCAGACGCCGAAGATCGGGAGATCGGCCGGGGCAGCCGTCAGCAACGACAGGCAGACGCCGGCCTCGTTCGGCGTGCAGGGGCCGGGCGACAGCAGCACCGCCTCCGGCTTCAGCCCAAGAGCCTCATCGACGCTGAGCGCGTCGTTGCGCACGACGTGCGTCTCGGCCCCCAGTTCGTTCAGATAGTGAACGAGGTTGTAGGTGAAGCTGTCGTAGTTATCGATCACCAGGATCATGGGCTTCCATTAGGCTTTGCGGGCCCATCCGCCAAGCGGGATGCTGCCCTCGATGGGGAACGATTCGGCCCTGGATCCGGAGGCGATGGCCCGAGCCCGGGCGCTGCTGGCTGCGCGGGCGCGACACGAACGGATGTGGCCCGCCCTCGCGGCGGCGGCCCTCCTGGCCACGTCGGCCCTGGCGTTTGCGACCGCTATGGTGCTGGCGCCGCCCGTGATCACCCGCCCCGCGGCGCCGAACGCCCCGGGCTAGCCAGGTCGGGCAGGGCGGCGGGGATCAGCCGCGCCCAGGCTTCGATGATGCCGCGCTCGGCCAGGCCGGCGAACAGGCGCTGCACGTTGACGGCGTTCTCGCGCTGGAAGGCGCGCCAGCCGGGGCGGTCCATCACCTCGTAGGGCATGACGAGGCCGGTGCTGATCCGGAGCACGTGGCCTTGGGCGATCAGGCCCTTCACGTGCCGGCGCACGGTCTCCTCGGCCATGCCGAGCCGCTGGGCGATCTCGGCGACGCTGGTCCGTCCGCTTTCGGCGCTGGCGATCGCGAGGAGGACCACGACGGAGGCGATGTCGCCCACCATGCCCAGCAGTGCGTCGGTCGTGCGGAGGATGTAGTCGGCCATCAGCCGCGCGGCGGCGCGGACCGGCACGGCTGGCTCCGGCGGGTAGGCGGAGCGCGGTAGAGGTTCGATGAGCCCCGCGGCGTTCGCCTGATGGAAAAAGATCACGAGCCGCCGGTGTCCGCGGGTGACGCCCTCCACGTAGCCGGGCGAGGCGAGATAGGCCTCGGGCACGATGACGCCGCCGTCGACACTTGCGCAGGCGCCCGACTGCTCCAGCCGACGGACGTGACGCCGGACCGTCTCGAACGGCATCCGCAGGGAATTGGCGACCGCATTGATGCTGACGGGCCGACGGCGGCCGTCTGGAGCGGGCGCTTCGAGGCGGCCATGACGGATGCGCGTGAGAGGTTCGTGGGTAAGCGGCGCGACGTTGGCCTGGTTGATCGCCATGACCAGGATCGCATCCAGGCTGGAGAGCCCGTCGAGGCCCGTGGCGGCCTGGTCCAGCATGAAGGCGAGCGACAGCCGCCCGAGCTCGCGCTCCCGGCGGGACGGCGCCAGATCCGAACTGTGCTCCTTCGCCGTCTCGTCCACCCGGCGTTCGCCCGCTCCCGACATGCCGCCCCGTGGCTCCGTCCTAGTTCAAGGTCGGGCCGCCTAACGCGTTAAGCAAGGAAGAGTCCTACCCGTATTGGGTAAAATTCGCGGCGGTCCTCAGACGAAGCGCCAGCTCTCCTCGGCCGCACGCCGCAAGGCCCGCGCCTTGTGCAGGGTCTCGTCGTATTCGGCGTCCGGATCGCTGTCGGCGACGACGCCGCCGCCGGCCTGGACGTACATCATGCCGTCCTTGAAGAGGGCGGTCCGCAGTACGATGCACGTGTCGACCGAGCCGTCGCACCCGAAGTAGCCGACGCCGCCGGCGTAACCCAAGCCGCGCTTTTCGATCTCGAGCTCGTCGATGATCTCCATCGCCCGCACCTTTGGCGCGCCCGACAGCGTGCCGGCGGGCAGGGCGGCCAGCACCACGTCCACCGGGTCGAGACCCTCGGGGGCGTCGCCCTCGACGTTCGAGACCAGGTGCATCACATGGCTGTAGCGCTCGACGAAGAAGCTGTCGGTGACGCGGACGCGCGGCGTACGCGACGGCGCCTTGGGGGCGTTCGCGCCGGCTTCCTTCAGCATGGCCACGCGGCCCACGTCATTGCGGCCGAGGTCGAGCAGCATCAGGTGTTCGGCCCGCTCCTTGGGGTCGGCGCGCAGTTCGGCTTCCAGGGCCTGGTCCTCTTCCGGCGTCGCGCCGCGGGGGCGGGTGCCGGCGATCGGGCGGATGGTGATCTTGCCGTCGCGCAGGCGCACCAGGATCTCGGGACTGGAGCCGGCGAGATGGAAGTCGCCGAAGTCCAGGAAGAACAGGAACGGCGAGGGGTTCGTCCGCCGCAGCGAGCGGTAGAGCGCGAACGGGTCCCGCCGGAACGGCGCGCGGAAGCGATGGCTGGGCACCACCTGGAAGATGTCGCCGGCGCGGATGTAGCCCTTCGCCGTCTCGACGATCTGCCGGTAGTCTTCGCGGCTGACCGGCGTCGTGAAGCTGTCCGGCTCGGGCTGTCCCTGGCCGGAGAGCGGCGGCGCGGGATGGCGGAACTGGTCGACCACCGCCTGCAGCCGCCCGCGGGCGGCGGCGTAGGCCTCCTCCGGCGTGGCCCGGCCCGGCCGGACGGGCGTCACCAGGATGATCTCCTGGGCGATGGAGTCGAAGATCGCCACGATCGAGGGCCTGGCCAGGACGGAGTCCGGCAGGTCCAGCGGATCGGGATTGACGTTCGGCAGGCGCTCGACGAGCCGGATCATGTCGTAGCCGACGGCCCCGAACACGCCCGCCGCCATGGGCGGGAGCCCGGGGGGCAGCTCGATCCGCGAGGCCGCGATCAGGTCGCGCAGCGAGTCCAGGGCGCCGCCCGGCTGGGGCGTGAAACGTCCGGCGGCGATATCCTCGCCCTCGGCGACCTCGGCCTGGTCGCCGCGGCAGCGCCAGACGAGGTCGGGCGCGAGCGTGATGATGGAATAGCGGCCGCGCCAGGCGCCGCCCTCCACCGATTCGAACAGGAAGGCGTACGGCTTCCCATGGCCGATCTTCAGGAAGGCCGAGACCGGGGTCTCCAGGTCATCGATCAGCCGCGTCCAGACGACCTGCGGAGCGCCGCCGTCGTAGGCCGATCGGAACGCCTCGAACGACGGCTCGGGCGTCACTTCTTCTTCTCCGCCTGGCCCTTGGTCTCCAGGGGCTCCATGCCGATGGCCGAGCGGGCGCGGTTCACGTCCACCCGGACTTTCAGCTTGTCGCGGGCGGCGTTCTGGGCGGCGTCGGCGATCTCGCGGAAGATGGTGCTGGCGAGTTCGCTGCGGCTCTGCTCGGCGAGCATCGCGGCCGTCGGGCCGGGCTGCATGCGCACGGCGCCGACCTGGCCGACCGAGAACGCGAACTCGCGGCCCCGGCTGACGAAAACCTCGCCGGGCTTGGCGTTGAACGCGCGGCCCATCAGCTCCCGCGACAGCGCCTGGTTCTGGCCGGCGGTCTGGCGAGACAGGTCGGTGATCTGAGAGGCCGAGACGCCCGCAGAGGCGGCCACCGCCGTCAGCGCCTCGCCCTTGCGGATGCGTTCGGCGAGCTCGTTGGCCCGCGCCTCCATGCGGCGAGCGGTTTCCTGGGCGGTCCAGACGCGGACGAGGTCGGCGCGGATCTCGGCCAGCGGTGGCATGGCGGGCGGGACGATCCGCTCGACGCGGACGGCGAAGTATTCGCCGCCGCCGGCGTCCACCAGTTCGCTCTCGCCGCCGGCGGGCAGCGAGAAGGCCTGGTCGAGGATCGCGGGTGTCAGCCCCGGCACGGGGCGCCCCTGGGCGTCGACGCCTTGTTGCACCACCGGGCCGACGGTCATGACCGGCACGCCAGCCTTCTGTGCCGCGGCGGCGAGATCGGCGCCGCTCTGGTGGGCCTCCTCATAGGCCTGGGTCTGCTCGTAGACCTTCTGAGCCGCGGCCGTCTTGCGCAGCTCGGCCTCGAGCATCGGACGGGCTTCCTCCAGCGTCACGGCGCGACCGGGGGTCACGGAGAGCACCTTCACCACCGCGAGGCCCAGCTCGCCCTGGGCCTGGGCCACCTGGCCCGGCTGCAGGCGGAAGGCCGTCTCGGCGACGCGGCGGTCGGCGATCGCGGTACGCGGGCGGTTGTCGTAGGTGATGGCGTCCACGCCCACCGACTTGGCGACGGCGGCCGGCGCCTCGCCGCGAGCGAGCCTGGCCTGGATCTGCTGGGCCGTGGCTGCGTCCTTGGCCGGGATCTGCACGACGGTCCGGGTCTCGGGCTGCGAGAGCGTGTCCTTGCGGAAGTCGTACAGCTTCTGAAGCTCGGCCTGGTCCACCGGCCCGGCCGCGGCCGCCTGGGGCGTGAAGCGCGCGATGGTGAGGACGCGCATCTCCGGCCGCGTCAGCTGGGCGGCGTTCTGCTGCATGAACTGGGTGAGCTGAGCGTCGGTCGGCGGCGCGACCGCCGTCACATTGGCCGGCGTCACGTTGAAGTAGGCAATGTCGCGGCTCTCGAGGCCGTAGATGGCGGCGAGGGCGCCGTAGGCCCGCGGCGCGCGCAGGCCTTCCCCGGCCCCCGCGCCCCAATGCTGGGCGGCCATCTGGTCGCGCAGGATCCGGTCAAAGTCCTCGGGGGTCAGGCCGTTCTCGCCCAGCCGCTGCTCGAAGGTGCGGCGGTCGAACCGGCCGCTGATCGGATCGAAGAACGCCGGGATCTTCTGGATCTCGGCCACCAACAGCTTGTCCGACGGGCGGATGCCCATTTTGCTCAGCATCTCGGCGAAGGCTTCGCGCGTCGCCAGGCCGTTCAGAACCTGGCGGTCCAGGCCGTTCTGCGACGCCAGTTCCGGCGTGATCTGCTGGCCGCTCTGCTGCTCGAGGCGCTTGCGGTAGTCGTCGTACTCACGCCGGAAGTCGACCGAGGTGATCACCCGCGAGCCGGCCTTGATGACCTGGTCGCCCACCGTGCCCCGGAAGACGTCGTTGATGCCAAAGATCGCGAAGCTGACGATCAGGAGGCCGATGAGGACGGCGGCGACCCAGGACTTCGCGAACGAGCGAATGGCGGAGAGCATGAAACGAAAACCCTTTCCGGGGCGCAGACGTGCGGGCCGGTATAGTGGAGGCCGCTTCCCTACGGCAACACGTGACAGGTGCGCCGGCTTGGCTTAACCGCCCGCGGCAGTGGACAAATGTGAGGCCAAATGACCGCTCCGACGCCGCTGATCGCCGGAAATTGGAAGATGAACGGGACCTCCGCCTCGCTGGCCGAGGCCAAGGCCATCGCGCAGGGGGTGGGCGACTGCCCCGGCCGAGTCGCGATCTGCCCGCCCTCGATCCTGATCCACCGGATGGCCGAGGCGCTCGAGGGCTCGAAGGTGGTGGTGGGCGGCCAGGACGCCCACTGGGATGACGCTGGCGCCTTCACCGGGGACATCTCGGGCGAGATGCTGGCCGACGCCGGCGCGCGGATGGTGATCCTCGGCCACTCCGAGCGGCGCGCCGGCTACCGCGAGACCGACGAGATCGTCGCGGCCAAGGTCAAGGCGGCCCTGCGGGCCGGCCTGGAGCCGATCGTCTGCGTCGGCGAGACGCTGGAGGAGCGCAAGGCCGGCGACACGCTGAGGATCGTCACGGGGCAAGTGCGCGGCTCGCTGCCCGCCGAGCTTGCCGGCAAGCCGTTCGCCGTCGCCTACGAACCCGTCTGGGCGATCGGCACCGGTCTGACGCCGACCACGGCCGAGATCGAGGAGGTGCATCGCGCCATCCGAGCCACACTGGTCGAGTTGTTCGGCGACGCGGGCCGGGCGGTCCCGATCCTGTACGGCGGCTCGGTGAAGCCCTCCAACGCCGCCGAGATCCTGCACGCCGACGAGGTCGGCGGCGCGCTCGTCGGCGGCGCCTCGCTCAAGGCCCAGGACTTCCTGGCGATCGTCACGGCGCTCTAGGCGCTGGGGCCCTTCAGCTCGACCGTGTTGCCTTCGGGGTCTCGGATGTAGAGCGATAGGCCATCGCCGTCCGCGCCGTAGCGCTGGCCTTCTTCGACGATGTCCACGCCGTGCGCCGCCAGGTGCGCGCGGATCGCCGGCTCGTCGAAGGGACGGACCTGCAGGGCGAAATGGTCGAGGTTCCGGCCCTCCCGGCCGGGGCCTTGGCCGCCCATGCGCCCGAGGGGCCCGTCCAGGGTCACCAGGTCGATCATCTGGGTCCCGGCCCGGATGTGGGTGAGGCCGATCTCCGGACGGTCGCGGTCGACGGCAAGGCCGAGAACGTCGCGGTAGAAGCTGACCATGCGGTCCTTGTCGCGGACGCGCAGGACGATGTGGTCGAAACCCTTCACGGCGATGGGGTGGCTCATCTGCGACTCCCTGCAAGTCTGGCAGATAGGAAGCTTCGCCCTAGAGCAGAAGGCCCCAGAGGCGGCAGTCGCGACGCTCGCCGTCCTCGAGCATGTGGCCGCGCAACAGGCCTTCCTCTTCGAAGCCCAGCTTTTCGAGGACGCTTTCCGAGCGGCGATGACCGAGGCTGGTCCGCGCCGCGAGCTTGCGCAGGCCGCTGCCGGCCGCAAAGGCCACCGCGGTCCGCATCGCCTCGGGGGCGTAGCCCTGGCCCCAGGCGTCGCGGCTCAGCATGAAGCCGACCTCGGCGCGGCGGTGTCGGCGGTCGATGTCGGTGAGGTCGAAACAGCCCACAAAGCTGCGGTCGGCGAGCGTGCGGATGGTCCAGTGCATGGCGCGGCCGGCCTGCATGTTCTCCACCTGGCTGCGGACGACGTCGGCGACGACGTCGGGATCGTCCGGCTCGGGCGCATCCCAATAGGCGGTCACCTCGGGGTCGCCCAGGATCGGGAAGATGGCCTCGGCGTCTTCGACCTTGAGCGGCTCGAGACGGAGCCGTTCGGATTCCAGGATGGGCAGGCGCCTGAGGTCGAGAATCATCTCTTGTCCGATGGATGCGACCCACTAGCTATGGCTTTGGGCGCGGTCAGGTGGTAGAGCGCGCGCTTCATTTCGGGCGGGTGTGTCCGCCGAAACGCACCGGAAACGTAAGTCCATGCTGCTCACGCTGCTCCTCGTCCTCGAGGTCATCGTCGCGTTCTTCCTGATCGTCGTGGTTCTGCTGCAGCGGTCCGAGGGCGGGGCGCTGGGCATGGGCGGCGGCCCGTCGGGCTTCATGACGGCGCGCGGCGCGGGCGACCTGCTGACGCGGACGACCTGGATCCTGGGCTCGGTGTTCTTCGTCCTCGGCCTGCTTCTGACCGTCATGGCCGGCCGCGAAGGCGGCGCCTCGTCGGTCGTCGACCGGCTGAAGGTGGACGCCATCGACCCGAACAGCCTGAACCAGCCGACCCCGCAACAGCAGCCGCCCGCCGGCTCGCCCGCGGCTCCGCAGCAGGCGCCGTCGCCGTTCCAGGCGCCGGCCCCGGTCGTCGGCAATCCGTTCACCAGCCAGCCGGCCCAGCCGGCGCCGGCTCCGCAAGCTCCGGCCCAGTCGCAATAGCCGTGGATCTTTTCAAACGTCGGGCGGGCGGCCCGACCGAATCACGGCTAATCTGAACGCCCATGGCCCGGTACATCTTCATCACCGGCGGCGTGGTCTCCTCTCTGGGTAAAGGTCTCGCGTCCGCCGCTCTCGGCGCGCTTCTTCAGGCGCGCGGCTACAAGGTCCGTCTGAGGAAACTCGACCCCTATCTGAACGTCGATCCGGGGACGATGAGCCCCTATCAGCACGGCGAGGTCTTCGTGACCGACGACGGCGCGGAGACGGACCTCGACCTCGGCCACTACGAGCGCTTCACCGGCGTGTCGGCCACGCGCGCCGACAACATCACTACGGGCCAGATCTACAAGAAGATCATCGAGAAGGAGCGGCGCGGGGACTACCTCGGCGCCACGGTTCAGGTGATCCCGCACGTGACCGGCGAGATCAAGGACTTCGTCCTTTCGGATCCAGGCCCGGACGTCGACTTCGTGCTGATCGAGGTCGGCGGCACCGTGGGCGACATCGAAGGCCTGCCGTTCTTCGAGGCCATCCGCCAACTCGGCCAGGAGCTGCCGCGCGGGCACGCCTGCTTCATCCACCTGACGCTCCTGCCGTTCATCAAGACGGCCGGGGAGATGAAGACCAAGCCGACGCAGCACTCGGTCAAGGAGCTGCGTTCCATCGGCATCCAGCCCGACATCCTGCTTTGCCGCTGCGAGATGGAGATCCCCGAGGGCGAACGGCGCAAGATCGCCCAGTTCTGCAACGTGCGGGAAAGCGCCGTCATTCAGGCGCTGGACAGCGCCAACATCTACGCCGTGCCGCTGGACTACCACCGCGAGGGCCTCGACGCCGAGGTGCTGGACGTCTTCGGCCTGACCGACAAGGCGCCGAAGCCCGACCTTTCGCGCTGGGAAGAGATCTCCCACCGGCTGAGCCACCCCGACGGCGAGGTGAACATCGCCATCGTCGGCAAGTACACGGCCCTGACCGACGCCTACAAATCGCTCGTCGAGGCGCTGATCCACGGCGGCGTGGCCAACAACGTCCGCGTCCGCTTCGACTGGATCGAGGGCCAGGCCTTCGAAAAGGAAGAGGCGCTGATCGCCGAGCGGCTGACCAACGTGCACGGCGTCCTGGTGCCCGGCGCCTTCGGCGAGCGCGGATCGGAAGGCATGATCCGCGCGGTCCAGTTCGCCCGCGAGCACCAGATCCCGTACTTCGGCATCTGCTTCGGCATGCAGATGGCGATGATCGAGGCCGCGCGGAACCTGGCCGGCATCAAGCAGGCCTCGTCCACCGAGTTCGGCCCGACATCCGAGCCCATCGTCGGCCTGATGACCGAATGGGTCCGCGGCAACGAGAAGGAAACCCGCGCCGAGGGCGGCGACTTCGGCGGCACCATGCGCTGCGGCGCCTACGAAGCCATCCTGACGCCGGGCTCGCGGGTGGCGGAGATCTACGGCTCCCCAACCATCCAGGAGCGGCACCGTCACCGCTATGAGGTCAATATCGGCTACCGCGAGCGGATCGAGGCCACGGGGCTGAAGTTCACCGGCTTGTCGCCGGACGGCCAGCTGCCCGAGATCTGCGAACGCCAGGACCATCCCTGGTTCGTGGGCGTGCAGTACCACCCCGAACTGAAGAGCCGACCCTTCGATCCGCACCCGCTGTTCGCCAGCTTCGTCGGCGCGGCGAAGGAGCGGAGCCGGCTGGTCTAGAGGCGCTTGATCCGGCGCGGGGTTTCATGCATACACCCGCGCTCACGTCGGCGGCCTGGTTCGGCCGCCGCAATCATTTCGAGATACTCCGATGGCCGTTCCTAAGAGAAAAACCTCGCCCTCGCGGCGGAACATGCGTCGCTCGCACCACGCGCTGGGCCCGAACGCCTATCACGAAGACAAGGAAACGGGCGAGCTGAAGCGCCCGCACCACGTCGACCTGAAGACCGGCATGTATAAGGGCCGTCAGGTCCTGACGCCGAAGGAAGACTAAGCCTCTCCCAGGCTGACTGAATTCGCGCGGCCCCGTCTGGCGACAGACGGGGCCTTTGCATGCGCGCTCTACTGGCTGCGCCCCCTCATTGGCTCCGACCTCTGGCCTGCACGGCCGCGCGGCGCTCGGCCACCATCTCGGGCGTCACGGCGGCGTTGTAGGCGACCGAGCGCTCGTGCTCGAGCGCCAGACCGTCGCCCAGGCTCCTCTCGTAGCCGTCGTCGATCATGGCCTTGTAGGTCACCAGCATCTCGGCCTCGATGTCGGCCATCTGGCGGGCCAGCGTCAGCGCTGTCTCCATCAGCTCCCCGGGCTCGACGACCCGGTTCACCAGGCCCCATTCGTAGGCGGTGTTCGCGTCCAGGAAGTTGCCGGTCAGGGACAGCTCCTTGGCGCGGTAGGGCCCGATCGCCCGCGACAGCTTCTGCGACAAGCCCCAGCCCGGCGTGATGCCCACACGGGCGTGGGTGTCGGCGAAACGGGCGTTGGTCGAGCAGATCAGCACGTCACAGGCCAGCGCCACCTCGAAGCCGCCGGTGATCGCCACGCCATTGATCGCGCCGATGATCGGCTTGTCGGTGGCGAGCAGGGCGCGGGCCGGGTTCTCGGCGGGATCGGTGGCGTTCGCCGCGCCCATGCCCAGCGGATCGCTGGAGAGCTCCTTCAGGTCGAGGCCGGCGGTGAACGCCCGCTCGCCCGCGCCGGTCAGCACGATCACCTTCACCGAAGGGTCGGCGTCCAGCTCGACCATCGCCTGCCGGAGCGCCTGGCGTAGCGCCTTCGACAGCGCGTTCATCGCCTCGGGGCGGTTCAGGGTGACGACGGCGACGCCTTCGTAGGGCTTCTCGACCAGCAGCATGATGTTCCTCCGTTGCGGCCGCCATGCCCCGTGAACCCAAGGGGAAGTCAAGTTGCCCGCGCGGCGGAAGCTGGCTAAGGCTCCCGCCGCCGCCGAAAAACTGAGGAGTCCCATGACCGAGATCGTCGACATCACCGCCCGCGAGATCCTGGACAGCCGGGGCAACCCGACCGTCGAAGTCGACGTCATCCTGGAAGACGGCTCCATGGGCCGCGCGGCCGTGCCCTCCGGCGCCTCGACCGGCGCGCACGAGGCGGTCGAGAAGCGCGACGGCGAGAAGGGCCGCTACCTGGGCAAGGGCGTGCGCCAGGCGATCGACGCCGTGAACGGCGAGATCTACGACGCGCTGTCCGGCTCCGACGCCGAGGACCAGCGCCGCATCGACCGCATCCTGATCGAGCTGGACGGCACGCCGAATAAGGCCCGCCTGGGCGCCAACGCCATCCTGGGCGTCAGCCTGGCGACGGCGAAGGCCGCGGCCAGTTCGGCGGCCCTGCCGCTGTACAAGTACGTCGGCGGCGTCTCGGCGCGCATCCTGCCGGTGCCGATGATGAACATCATCAACGGCGGCGCCCACGCCGACAATCCAATCGACATCCAGGAGTTCATGATCCTGCCGACCGGCGCCGAGACCTTCGCCGAAGGCCTGCGCATGGGCGCCGAGATCTTCCACGCCCTGAAGAAGCAGCTGAAGGACGCCGGCCACAACACCAACGTCGGCGACGAGGGCGGCTTCGCGCCGAACATCGGTTCGGCCGAAGAGGCGCTGGCGTTCATCGTCAAGGCGGGCGAGGGCGCCGGCTACAAGGTGGGCGACGACTTCCACCTGGGCCTGGACGTGGCTTCCACCGAGTTCTTCAAGGGTGGCAAGTACGTCATGGAAGGCGAGGGTAAGACGGTCGACCCGGCCGGCATGGTGGATTACCTCGCCGACTTGGTGGCCAAGTTCCCGATCGTCAGCATCGAGGACGGCTGCGCAGAGGACGACTTCGACGGCTGGAAGTTGCTGACCGAGCGCCTCGGCGGCAAGGTCCAGCTGGTGGGCGACGACCTGTTCGTGACCAACCCCGAGCGCCTGGCCATGGGCATCGGCAAGGGCCTGGCCAACTCCATCCTGGTGAAGGTCAACCAGATCGGCACGCTGTCCGAGACCCTGGACGCCGTCGATATGGCCCACCGCAACAGCTACACGGCCGTCATGAGCCACCGGTCGGGCGAGACGGAGGATTCCACGATCGCCGACCTGGCCGTCGCCACCAACTGCGGTCAGATCAAGACCGGCTCGCTGGCGCGCTCGGATCGCACGGCCAAGTACAACCAGCTGCTGCGCATCGAGGAAGAGCTGGGCGACCAGGCGATCTACGCCGGCCGCCGGGCCCTGCGGGCGCTCTAGCGCCGCGCGTCGCCGGCGGGACCGAGATAGTCCGGGCCGTAGACGGCGGCCCGGATGTCCTTGTGCAGCGTCCCGTCGAAGGGGACGGTCTGGACGAAGAACACGGCGGTCAGCCTGTTCGCCGGATCGACCCAGAACAGGGTCGACTGCGCGCCGTCCCAGAAGAATTCGCCGACCGCACCGCGATTCTCCTCGGCGCTCGCGGGCCGCGCCGTGCGTACGGCGAAGTCGAAACCGAAGCCCACCTGACCCTTCGTGGGCAGGAAGTGGCGGGTCCTCATTTGCGGGTCGAGGTGGTCGGTCGCCATCAGCCGCACGGTGGATGGCTTCAGGATCCGCACGCCATCCAGCTCTCCCTCGTTCAGCAGCATGCGGGCGAAACGCATGTAGTCGTCGATGGGGCCTGCCAGGCCTGCGCCGCCCATCGTGAGGCGCTTGGGCGCGAAGTTGAGCCTGCGGGTGGTGGCGTGGTCCTGGCGCACGAGCTGCCCGTCCTTGCGCACGTAGGTGGCGGCGAACCGCGGCAGCCGCTCGGCGGGCTGGCTCCAGCCGGTCTCTCCCATGCGCAGCGGCTCGAGGATGTTGCGCTGGACGTAGGTCTCGAAGGCGACGCCCGCCAGCTTCTCCACCAGCCGCGCCTGGACATCGACGGCGATGCTGTAGCGCCATTCCGAGCCGGGCTCGTAGAGCAGCGGCGCGCCGGCGACCTGCCGGCTCATCTCGGCGAGGTCGTTCTGGGGCGCCAGCGGCTCCTGGTCGTATCCGAACCCGGCGGTGTGGCGGAGGATGTCGCGCACCAGGATCGGCCGCGCCGGCGGCCGCAGCGTCCCGTCCTTGGTCAGCACCTTCACCCCGGCGTATTCCGGCAGATGCAGCGCCAGCGGGTCATCGACCCCGAATCGGCCCTGTTCCCACAGCTGCATCAGGGCGACGCCGGTGACCGGCTTGGTCATGGAATAGATCTGCAGGATCGCGTCCCGACGCATCGGCCGCCCCGCCTCGCGGTCGGCGAAACCTGCCGCGCCAAAGTAGCGCTCGGCGCCGTCCTGCCAGACCAGAGCCGAGGCGCCGGCCGCCCGGCCGCTCGCCACCATCTGCGCCAGCGCCCGATCGATGCGGGCCTTGTCGATCCGCACGCGCTCGGTCCGCACAGCCTGGGACGTCGCGGGCTGGGCGGCGGCCGGCGCGGCCGCCAACAGCAGAATCGCGCCGCCGAGCAGCGCCGGAATCGTTCTGGCCATGAAGGAGCCTCTCCCCGTTCAGCGGCGAGCCTTTCGCAAGGCCCGGCGGCGGTCAAACGGATTGGGAGCGATATCAACGTCGCCGAACGGCGGCGGTTAGCGGCGCATTAAGCATGCGCGGGCCAGAAGGCGTGCGTACCGCCTGAGGATTCTCGCGTCCGTGCTCGCCCGTCTTCGCCCGTACCTGTCGACCGCTGCGCTCGCCCTGCTGATCTTCTACTTCGGCTTCCACGCCTTCACGGGCGAGGGCGGGATCCTGCGGTCGGACCAACGCGACGCGACGCTGCTCGCCAAGCAGCGGGAGCTGGCCGAAGTCACCGCCAAGCGCCGGGACCTGGAAGTGCGCGCCCAGCTTCTGCGCGATCAGAGCCTTTCCGCCGATCTGTTGGAGGAAAGGGCGCGCTCTCTGCTAGGCTTTGCTGATCCAAGAGACTATGTGATCCGCATGAAGCCCTAGCACCCCTCCGAGGGTTCTAGCGGACACCTGCATTGGATCACGGAGTGTCGCATGGCGCGCGGGCAGACCGGTGAAGCCGGTCGGCGAAAAGCCAATGGCGCGGACGGGAACGCCGCCGCCGGCAAGGACGAACTTCTCAAGTACTATCGGGACATGCTGCTCATCCGCCGCTTCGAGGAGCGGGCGGGTCAGCTCTACGGCATGGGCCTGATCGGCGGCTTCTGCCACCTCTACATCGGCCAGGAGGCGATCGCGGTCGGCGTCCAGGCGATCAAGGAGCCGGGCGACCAGGTCATCACCGGCTACCGCGACCACGGCCACATGCTGGCCTGCGGCATGGACCCGCGCGAAGTCATGGCCGAACTGACCGGCCGAGCCGGCGGCTCGTCCAAGGGCAAGGGCGGCTCGATGCACATGTTCTCGACCGAGGCCGACTTCTACGGCGGCCACGGCATCGTGGGCGGCCAGGTCAGCCTGGGCGCTGGCCTGGCGTTGGCCAACAAGTACCGGAACAACGGGAAGGTCAGCTTCACCTACTTCGGTGACGGCGCCGCCAACCAGGGCCAGGTCTACGAGAGCTTCAACATGGCGGAGCTGTGGAAGCTGCCCGTCGTGTTCGTGATCGAGAACAACCAGTACGCCATGGGCACCTCGATCGAGCGCAGCTCGTCGGAGACCCGGCTGCACAAGCGCGGCGTCTCGTTCGGCATCCCGGGCGAGGAAGTCGACGGCATGGACGTGCTGGCGGTCAGGGACGCCGCCCGCAAGGCCGCCGAGCACGCGCGCTCGGGCCAAGGCCCCTACATCCTCGAGATGAAGACCTACCGCTACCGCGGCCACTCCATGAGCGACCCGGCCAAGTACCGGACGCGCGAGGAGGTGGACGAGGTCCGCAAGACCCGCGACCCGATCGACCATGTCGAGGAGCTGCTCGAGCAGCACGGCTGGGCCGACGAGGCGGCGCTGAAGGCCATCGACGCCGAGGTGAAGAAGATCGTCGCCGACGCGGCGGAATTCGCCCGCACCAGTCCCGAACCCGAGCCCTCCGAGCTCTACACCGACGTCTACACGGAAGCCGCGCAATGACCGACATCCTGATGCCGGCCCTTTCGCCCACGATGGAGGAGGGCACCCTCGCCAAGTGGCACGTGAAGCCCGGCGACAAGGTCCGGTCCGGCGACGTGATCGCCGAGATCGAGACCGACAAGGCGACCATGGAGGTCGAGGCCGTCGATGAAGGCGTCGTCTCCGAGATCCTCGTGCCGGAAGGCTCGCAGGAAGTGAAGGTGAACACCCCGATCGCGCGCCTGCAGGGCGAGGCCGGGGCCGCGCCGCCCGCGCCGCCGCCCGCGCCGCAGCCCGCCTCGGCGGCCAAGGGCGAAGGCGAGGCCTCTGCCGGCGATCCCGAGAAGCAGCCGCCCGAGACCGCCAGGCCGCAGCCGGAAGGCGAGGGCGCGGCGGCCGTGACGCCGGCCCAGGCGCTGAAGGACCCCGAACTGCCCGAGGGCGTGAACCTGGTGAAGGTGACGGTCCGCGACGCCCTGCGCGACGCCATGGCCGAGGAGATGCGCCGGGACGAGGCCGTGTTCCTGATGGGCGAGGAAGTCGCCCAGTATCAGGGCGCCTACAAGGTCAGCCGCGGTCTGCTGGACGAGTTCGGCGACCGCCGGGTGATCGACACCCCGATCACCGAGTACGGCTTCACCGGCCTCGGCGTAGGCGCGGCGATGGCGGGCCTGAAGCCCATCGTCGAGTTCATGACCTTCAATTTCGCCATGCAGGCCATTGATCACATTATCAATTCTGCGGCGAAGACCCTGTATATGTCGGGCGGCCAGCTGAAGACCTCCGTGGTCTTCCGCGGGCCCAACGGCGCCGCCGCTCGCGTGGCGGCTCAGCACAGCCAGGACTACGCCGCCTGGTACGCCCACGTGCCGGGCCTGAAGGTGATCGCGCCGTACGACGCGGCCGACGCCAAGGGCCTGCTGAAGGCCGCGATCCGCGACCCGAACCCGGTCGTCTTCCTGGAGCACGAGATGCTCTACGGCCAGGAGTTCGACGTGCCGGAAGGCATCGACTGGGTCGTGCCGATCGGCAAGGCCAAGGTCCGCCGCGAGGGCAAGGACGTCACCATCGTGGGCTATTCGCGCATGGTGGGCCTGGCCCTGAAGGCCGCCGAGGAGCTGGCGGCGGAGGGCATCGAGGCCGAGGTCATCGACCTGCGCACCCTGCGCCCGCTGGACCACGAGACGGTCGTCGAGAGCGTGAAGAAGACCAACCGCCTGGTCACCGTGGAGGAAGGCTGGGGCCCGATGGGCGTCGGCGCCGAGGTCGCGGCCCGGGTGGTGGAGCATGCCTTCGACTGGCTGGACGCTCCGCCCGCGCGGGTCTGCCAGGAGGACGTGCCCCTGCCGTACGCGGCCAACCTCGAGGCGATGTCGCTGCCCTCCGTCGAGAAGATCGTCGCGGCGGTGAAGCAGGTCACCTACCGATGACGGCCGCGCCGTTCACTTGGCGCGCGGGCGGCTGTCACTGCGGCGGCGTCCGCTTCGAGGTCGCGTTGCCGGACCGGGTTGAGGCCCAGACCTGCAACTGCTCGATGTGCGCCAAGACCGGCTTCGTGCACGTGATCGTGCCCGAGGGCCGCTTCCGCCTTACGGCGGGGGCGGATCGGCTGGCCGAGTACACCTTCAATAGCCGGGTGGCGAAGCACCTCTTCTGCGCCGAATGCGGCGTGAAGAGCTTCTACCGCCCCAGGTCCAATCCCGACGGCTGGAGCGTCAACGCCCGCTGCCTCGACTCCGTCGAGGGGCTGGATATCGCGATCGAAGCCTTCGACGGCCAGAACTGGGAGGCGAACGCCGCCGGCCTGGCCCATCTCTCCAAGGAACCCGCATGACGGACATCCTCATGCCCGCGCTCTCTCCGACGATGGAGGAGGGCACGCTCGCCAAATGGCACGTGAAGCAAGGCGACCAGGTTCGCTCGGGCGACGTGATCGCCGAGATCGAGACCGACAAGGCCACCATGGAGGTGGAGGCGGTCGACGAAGGCGTCGTGGCCGAGATCCTGGTGCCCGAGGGCTCGGAAGGCGTGAAGGTCAACACGCCGATCGCGCGCCTCGCCGGCGAGGGCGAGAGCGCCGCTGCGCCCGCGCCCAAGGCGGCGCCCGCGCCGACGTCACAGACCGACTCGGCCCGCGCCAGTCGCGAGCAGGCGACTGACCCGGCGGCCAAGCCGGCTCCGGCTCCCGCCGCAGCTCCCGCTGGGGCTACGGCTCCCGCCGCGGCTCAGCCCGCGGCCGCCCCGGCCAAGACCGCCGACGGCGGCCGCATCTTCGCCTCGCCGCTGGCCCGCCGGCTCGCCGAGCAGAAGGGCATCGACCTGTCGGCCTTGAAGGGCTCGGGACCGCACGGCCGGATCATCAAGGCCGACATCGACGCCGCCCAGGCGGGGCAGGCGCGGGCGCCCGCCGCGCGGCCTTCCGCCGCGCCCTCGACGGCTCCGGCTGCCGCGCCGCGTCAGGTCCAGAGCCTGGAGCAGCAGGGCATCGCGCCCGGCAGCTACGACCTCGTACCCCTGGACGGCATGCGCAAGACCGTGGCCCGGCGGATGACCGACAGCTTCCGCGACGTGCCGCACTTCCCGCTGACCATCGATCTCGAGATCGACGGCCTCCTGGCCGCGCGCACCAAGATCAACGCCATCCTCGAGAAGGAGGGCGTGAAGGTCAGCGTCAACGACATGGTGATGAAGGCCGCCGCGGTCGCCCTGAAGCGCGTGCCCGAGGCGAACGCCTCGTACACGCCCGAAGGCATCGCGATGCACCACCACGCCGACATCGCCATGGCGGTGGCGGTGCCGGGGGGCCTGATCACCCCGATCATCCGCCAGGCCGAACTGAAGGGGTTGGCGCAGATCGCCACCGAGGCCAAGGACCTGGCTGAGCGGGCGCGGAACCGGAAGCTGAAGCCAGAGGAGTACCAGGGGGGCACCTTCTCGGTGTCGAACCTGGGCATGTTCGGGATCAAGAGCTTCGCCTCGATCATCAACGAGCCGCAGGGCTGCATCATGAGCGTCGGCGCGGGCGAGAAGCGGCCCGTGGTGCGCGGCGATCAGCTGGCGATCGCCACCGTCATGTCGGTGACGCTGACCTGCGACCACCGCGTGGTGGACGGCGCGACGGGCGCGAAGTTCCTCGCCGTGTTCAAGGGGCTGCTCGAAGAGCCGCTGACGATGATCGTCTGAGGCCGCGATGAGCAGCGTCTACGACTTCACCGCTGAGACGATTGACGGCCAACCGGCGCCGCTCTCCGACCATCGCGGCAAGGTGCTGCTCATCGTCAACACCGCCAGCAAGTGCGGCTTCACCAAGCAGTACGCCGGGCTGGAGGATCTGCACCGCAAGTACGCCGAACGCGGGCTCGTGGTGCTGGGCTTCCCCTGCAACCAGTTCGGTCAGCAGGAGCCGGGCGACGAGGCGGAGATCAAGTCGTTCTGTTCGCTGACCTATGACGTCGACTTCCCGATGATGCGGAAGATCGATGTGAACGGCCCTTCGGCCCACCCCCTCTACGTCTTCCTGAAGAAGCAGAAGAAGGGCGTGCTGGGCACAGAGGGCATCAAGTGGAACTTCACGAAGTTCCTCGTGGACCGGTCGGGCAGGGTCGTGGACCGCTTCGCCCCCACCGTTGAACCCAAGGCGCTGGAAGGCGCGATCGAGGCTTTGCTCTGATGGCTGATGCGTTCGACGTCGTTGTGATCGGCTCGGGACCTGGCGGTTACGTGACCGCGATCCGGGCCTCGCAGCTGGGCTTCAAGACCGCCATTGTCGAGCGGTCGGAACTGGGCGGCATCTGCCTGAACTGGGGCTGCATCCCGACCAAGGCGCTGCTGAAGTCGGGCGAGGTCTACGAGCAGCTGGATCACCTGAAGGATTACGGCCTGTCGGTCGAGAAGCGCGGCTTCGACTTCGAGGCCGTGGTGCAGCGCTCGCGCAAGGTCGCCGCCCAGATGAACTCGGGCGTCACCTTCCTGATGAAGAAGCACAAGATCGAGGTGGTGCAGGGCTCCGCGCGTCTCGAAAGGGGCGGGGCGGCGCCGACGGTCGTGGTGGGCGCGCGCAAGCTGACCGCCAAGCACGTCATCCTGGCGACCGGCGCGCGGGCGCGGACCGTGCCCGCCATCGGGCTGGAGCCGGACGGCGAGCGCGTCTGGACCTATCGCGAGGCGCTCGTGCCGAAGGCGGCGCCCAAATCGCTGGTGGTCGTGGGTTCCGGCGCTATCGGTATGGAGTTCGCAAGCTTCTACAGGGCCTTGGGCGTAGAAGTTACGGTCATCGAGATGATGCCGCGGATCCTGCCCGTCGAGGACGAGGAAATCTCGAAGGTGGCCCACAAGGCTTTCGAGAAGCGCGGCATCAAGTTCCGCGTCCCGGCCAATGTGAAGAAGCTGACCAAATCGAAAACGGGGGTGAGCCTGGAGATCGAGGCCGGCGGCAAGGCCGAGACCCTGCAGGCCGACGTCTGCATCGTCGCCATCGGCATCGTCGGCAACGTCGAGGATCTGGGTCTGGAAGCCCTGGGCGTGAAGGTCGAGAAGACCCACGTCGTCACCGACAAGCATGGCGCGACGGGCGTGCCGGGGCTCTACGCCATCGGCGACGTGGCGGGGCCGCCCTGGCTCGCCCACAAGGCCAGCCACGAGGGCGTGCACTGCATCGAGCATATCGCGGGCCTGAAGCCCACGAACCTGACCGCTCCGATCCCGGGCTGCACCTACACCAACCCGCAGGTCGCCTCGGTGGGCCTGACCGAGGCCCAGGCGAAGGAGCAGGGTCTGGAGCCCAAGGTCGGCCGCTTCCCGTTCCGCGTGAACGGCAAGGCCGTGGCCGCCGGCGAGACCGAGGGTCTGGTGAAGACCATCTTCGATGGCAAGACCGGCGCGCTGATCGGCGCCCACATGGTTGGCCACGAGGTCACCGAGATGATCCAGGGCTTCGCCATGGCCATGACGCTGGAGGCCACCGAGGCCGAGATCCAAGCCACTGTCTTCCCGCACCCGACCATGAGCGAGGCCATGCACGAGGCGTCTCTCGACGCCTACGGTCGCGTCCTGCACATCTGACAGCGAAGCAGGTCACCCCGGCCAAGGCGGGGGTGACCCACTCGGCCCTACCGCTTCTTCCTGACGATGGCGTCCAGGCTCCACGGCCCGGGCCCGGCGAACACCAGGTACAGGAAGACGAAGCAGAACATGATGGCCAACTCGCCGCCATTCAGGGCGGGCCAGAAGCCCTGGGCGCCGTGGAACATGAAGTAAGCCACCGCCATCTCGCCTGAGCAGACGAATGCAGCGAGGCGGGTGAACAGGCCCAGCGCAATCAGGGCGCCGCCAACGACCTCGATCCAGGCGCCGACGACCAGTAGCATCGGCAGCGGATCGGGCGCGCCTTCCTGTGGCCCGGGGAAGTCGAAGAGCTTCATCAGGCCGTGCTGCATGAACAGCAGCGCCGCGATGATGCGCAGGATGCTGAGGACGCGCGGCGCCCAGACATCGAGGTTCGGCATTGGATTGGTCCCTCCCACCGGCCTTACCCGGCGGAGGGATGCTCAACGAGGAATCCGTCCATTGTCCAGCTTGTAGACGCTCAGGCCGCCCGACGGAGCTCCGCCTCGACGATCCGCTGCAGCGCGACGTAGTCGGTCTTGCCGGTGCCCAGGACCGGGATTTCGGGCACGCGGATGATCTTGCGCGGCACGGCGAGCTCGGGCGCGCCGATCTTCTGGGCGTGGGTCAGCAAGGGCGCGGGGTTGGCGTCGCGGCGGTCGGTGACCAGCACCAGCCGCTCCCCCTTCTTCGGGTCGGGCACGGCGACGACCGCGTGGCGGCAGTCCGGCCACACGGCCGAGGCAAGGTCCTCGGCGGCCGTGAGGGAGACCATCTCGCCGCCCACCTTGGCGAAGCGCTTCACCCGGCCCAGGATCTTCACCCAGCCGTCGTCGGTGATCGACACCACGTCGCCCGTGTCGTGCCAGCCGCCGGTGGGCGGCTCGACGCCGCCGTCCGGCTTCAGGTAGCCGGCCATGATGTTCGGCCCGCGCACCAGCAGCTTGCCGCCGCCAGGGATGCCTTCCACCGGCTCCAGCTTCACCTCGACGCCCGGCAGCAGTCCGCCCACGGTGCCGCGGCGGTTGTCGGTGGGCTTGTTCACCGCGATCACGGGCGAGGCCTCGGTGGCGCCATAGCCTTCCAGCAGCGGGATCGGGCCGAACTTCTCGGTGATCAGGTTGTGGGTCTCTTCGCGCACCTTCTCCGCGCCGCAGACGACGAAGGTCAGGCCCGCAAGCTCGTCCTTCTCGGCGGCGCGGGCGTACTGGTTCACGAAGGTGTCGGTGGCGAGCAGCACCGCGGCCTTGGTGTCCTTGATCAGCGGCGGGATCTGCTTGGTGTGCAGCGGCGAGGGGTACTGCACGGCCTTCATGCCCGTCAGGATCGGCAGCAGCACGCCGCCCGTCAGGCCGAACACGTGGAAGATCGGCAGGGGGTTGAAGAACACCCAGTTCGGGTCGAGCGGGATATGGGCCGCGATCTGGCGACAGTTGGCGATCAGGTTGGCGTTGCTGAGCACCACGCCACGCGGCGCGCCGAAGCTGCCCGAGGTGAACAGGATCACGCCGGGATCCGAGGGCGCCACCGCCGCGCGGAACTGCCGGGGCAGGGCGCCGGCGGCGGCCGCGAACAGCTTGTCGGAGAGGCCGATCGTGGCGCGGACCTCCTCGAGGTAGGTGATCTCCGCCTTCGTCTCCAGGGCGTCGATCAGGTCGTGCAGCTTGCCCTGCTCCACGAAGCGGTGGGACGTGAGCACGCGCTGGATGCCCGCCAGCTCGCAGGCGGCGCGAAGATTCCGGATGCCTGCCGTGAAGTTCAGCATCGTCGGCGTGCGGCCGAACGCGTGCAGGGCGAAGAACGTCACCACCCCGCCGGCGCTGGACGGCAGCATCACGCCGACCCGCTCGCCCTTCTTCGTCATGCCGGCCAGCTTGCGGCCGAGCGCGAACGAAGCGCGCATCAGGTCGGTGTAGGTGAGGGGATTGCGCTCCTGGTCCTCCAGGATCGGCTTCTTCGCCCCATGGGTCTTCGCCGCGTCGATGAGCGCGTCGAAGACGGAAGACTGCGCCTGGGCGCTGTCGAACGAACGCAAGGGCGCACGCTCCCCGAACTGTTCTCGTTGGTCGGGGAACCTAGCCGCCAGTCACGGCGAAGAAAAGATCGGTAACAGGCCGTGAGGCGGCTACCCCAGGCTGTAGATGACGCAGGCCCGCTGTTCCAGTCGCTGAAGCGGCGGGTTCAGCGGCAGGCGGATCGACTCGGGATCCAGCTGTTGCCCCGCCCTGGAGCCCGTCACCGTGATGTCCTCCACCCGCCGCTCGACCGGCGGCACGGGCAGGGGCGGGGCGGCCGGCGGGGGCGGCGGCACCTGATAGGCGCCCACCTCGCCGCCGTAGCTGCGACCGGCGCCGGTCACCAGCACGTCGGTCTCGCAGGCCCGGCCCGTCGGATCGATCAGCTTCACCGCGCCCAGGCGGGTCCCCGCGGCGGCGGCGGCCAGCTCGCCTCGCCGCTTGGCGTCCTCGACGGCCAGCCTGAACATCTGCGTCCGCGTCTCGTTCTCGGGCTCGAGCCGGAAGCGGACCGGCTGTGTCGACGACGGCTTGGCGGCCATCAGCGTGGCATAGACGCGCTCTGTCAGCCGCACGTCGCGGATCTCGACGGCGACGTTGGCCACCACCTGGTAGCGCTCGATCTTGTCCGCCCGCTGGTTCTCGTTCACGTCGCCCTGGCGGTCCCGGTACTGGTCGTACAGCGGCTGGATGCGGAACGTGGTCTCGACGCGCACCTTGTCGGCGCCATAGGCCGCGAGCGCCTGACCCAAGGCGCGGACCTTGTCGGCGGCGGCCTTCTGGGCCGCGGAAGCCTCGCGTTCGATGGCGTCGTAGGTGGCGTTCACATGGGCGCGGTTGGCCGGGACTTCGGTCCAGACGTGGCCGGTCGAGGCCAGGATCGGCCGCTCCATCCACCAGGGCGCGGGCTCGAACGGGCGCGCCGCCACCGTGGCGGTCTGGGCGAGGGCGGGGGTCGCGAGGGCGGCAAGGGCGAGGGCGGCGAGCGTGCGCATGCGGTCTCCGGTCTGATCTCGTCCCACCATAACCGTAGCCGAAAAGCCGCCAACCGGCGGTGTGGTCTGGGGTCGCGACGCAACGCGCGCTTGATCCTGGGGCCCCGAGCGACGATTTAGGGCCCATGGCCGTGGTCATCGACACCTTGGGCGCCCGGCGCCCGCGTCACCCCGAGAAGCAGGCGAACCCCGACACGCCGATCCTGAAGAAGCCGGAATGGCTCAGGGTCCGCGCCCCAGGGTCCCCCGGCTACATGGCCACGCGCGAGATCGTGAAGACCAATCGTCTGGTCACGGTCTGCGAAGAGGCCGGCTGCCCCAACATCGGCGAATGCTGGGACAAGAGCCACGCCACCTTCATGATCATGGGCGAGGTCTGCACCCGCGCCTGCGCCTTCTGCAACGTCTCGACGGGCAAGCCGCTGGCGCTGGACCTCGACGAGCCGGCCCGGGTCGGCGAGGCCACCGCCAAGATGGGCCTGAAGCATGTGGTCGTGACCTCGGTCGACCGCGACGACCTGGCCGACGGCGGCGCCCAGCACTTCGTGGAGACCATCCGGGCCATCCGGGCGGCCTCGCCGTCGACCACCATCGAGATCCTGACACCCGACTTCGCCCGCAAGCCGATCGCCGCGCTGGAGGCGGTGATCGACGCCAGGCCTGACGTCTTCAACCACAACCTCGAGACCGTGCCGCGGCTTTACCTGTCGATCCGGCCCGGCGCGCGCTACTACCACTCGCTGCGCCTGCTCGAGCGGGTGAAGGAGCGCGACCCCACCCAGTTCACCAAGTCCGGCATCATGGTCGGCCTGGGCGAGACGAAGGAAGAGGTCATGCAGGTGATGGACGACATGCGCTCGGCGGGCGTCGACTTCATCACCATCGGCCAGTACCTGCAGCCCACGCGCAAGCACGCCGCCATCGACCGCTTCGTGCACCCGGATGAGTTCCGCGCGTTGGAGGAGATCGCCCGTGCAAAGGGGTTCCTGATGGTCTCGGCCAGTCCGCTCACCCGCTCGTCGCACCACGCCGGCGAGGATTTCGCGCGGCTGCAGGCGGCGCGCCGGGCCCGCGAAACCGCAGCCTAAGGGCAGCGGCGTGCGCCATCACGTCTCGAAACAGCTGCCATACACGCCGGACCAGCTGTTCCAGCTTGTCGGCGACGTGGAGCACTATCCGGCGTTCGTGCCCTGGGTGACGGCATTGCGCACCTGGAACGCCCGCAAGGTCAGCGAGGGCGTAGACAGCCTGGACGCCGAGGCCAGCGTCGGCTTCGCCTTCCTGAAAGAGCGCTTCGCAACCCGCGTGCGGCGCGACGCCGTCAACCGGCAGATCGACGTCAGCCTGCTATCGGGGCCGTTTCGCAAGCTGGTCAACCGCTGGCGCTTCATCGACGCCGGCCACGGCTGCACGCGGGTCGAGTTCGACATCGAGTTCCAGTTCAAGTCGCGGTTGCTGGAGGGCCTCCTGAAGGCGAACTTCCATCACGCGGTCGAAAAGCTGATGGGCTGTTTCGAGGCTCGCGCCGCTTCGATCTACGGCCAGGCTGGGGCCGAGCTCTCGCCCGGCTAGGCCAGCCGGTCACGCAGCGCCTGCAGGGCCGCCTGCACCGCGGCCAGCTGGATCTCCTCCCGGGTCTCGTGCTCGAACAGCTCCTGGCGGTGCATGATCGGCTCGTTCGATCGGGCGGTGGCGATGTGCACCGTGCCGACGGGCTTCATCGCCGTGCCGCCGCCGGGGCCCGCGACGCCGGTGATGGCGACCGCGAGGTGGGCGTTCGAGGCCTCCAGCGCGCCCTCGGCCATCATCCGCGCGACGGGCTCCGAGACCGCGCCAAGATCGGCGATCAGATCGCCCGGCACGCCCAGCAGCTCCTGCTTGGCGCGGTTCGAATAGGTGACGAAGCCACGCTCGAACACGTCCGAGGCGCCGGCGACCGAGCAGATGGCGCCGGCCACTAGGCCGCCGGTGCAGCTTTCCGCCGTGACGATTCTCAGAGATCGTTCACGCGCCTCGTCGATCAGCAGCCGGGCCAGGGTGACGATCTCGAGGGTGAACATCGGCGCACGCTCTCTTAAGGGTTGTCGCGCACCACAAGCACCGGAAGCGCTGCTTCGATCAAGGGCCGGAAGACGACATGACCACGCTCGCCGCCACGTCGCGCCAGGCCTACGCCCCGCCGGCGCTGTTCGCGATCACCACCTTCTCGAGCGCAGCGCTGGTGTTCCTGGTTCAGCCGATGGTGGCCAAGCTGGTGCTGCCGCTGCTGGGCGGAAGCCCGGCCGTCTGGAACACCAGCATGGCCTTCTTCCAGATCGCGCTGCTGGCCGGCTACGGCTACGCCCACGCGCTGCAGAAGGTGCGGGAGGTCCGCAGCCAGATCATCGTCCACTGCGCGGCCCTGCTGATCGCGGCCCTGGCCTTGCCGCTGCGGGTGAACGAGCTGGCCGGCCCGCCCTCGTCCGAGCATCCCAACCTGTGGCTCCTCGCGGTGCTGGCGCTCTCGATCGGCGCGCCCTTCGCCGTACTGTCGGCCACCGCGCCCCTGGTCCAGGCCTGGTACGCCCGCACGGTCGGCCAGGCCGAGGGCAAGGAGCCCTACGTCCTCTACGCCGCCAGCAACCTCGGCAGCCTGCTGGCCCTGCTGGCCTACCCGCTGGTCGTCGAGCCCGGCCTGACCCTGGCAGGGCAGCGCTACGGCTGGAGCGGGGCTTATCTGGTCTTCGTGCTGTTGATGGGGACGCTCGGCCTGCTGGTCATGCGGGCCAGGGCCTCGGCGGCCGTGGAGGAGGCGCCAACGGCGGCGGCGCCGACCAGCTGGCGCGACCGCTTCACCTGGATCCTGCTGGCGGCGATCCCGGCCAGCCTGATGCTGGGCGTGACGACCCATCTCACGACCGACGTGGCCTCGGCGCCCTTCCTGTGGGTCGTTCCGCTGGCGCTCTATCTCCTGACCTTCATCATCGCCTTCCAGCAGAAGCC
Organism: Phenylobacterium sp.; assembly: GCF_031181185.1. Classification (GTDB taxonomy): domain Bacteria; phylum Pseudomonadota; class Alphaproteobacteria; order Caulobacterales; family Caulobacteraceae; genus Phenylobacterium. The sequence goes on from NZ_JAPSKZ010000033.1 coordinate 26,158, forward strand.
GGCGATCGAACCAGGGTTCACGCTGGTGCTCCAGGCCGCCGCCGTCGCCGTATGCGCCGCGATGCTGCCCTTCCGGTCGAGCTTCTTCGTCCTTCAGTTCGGCATCCACCTGCTGGCCTTCTTCCTGACCGCGCTCATGTGCCACCAGCGCCTGGTGGCTCGCCGGCCGGATCCCGCGCACCTCACCGAGTTCTACCTGTGCCTGTCGATCGGCGGCGTCGTGGGCGGCGCCTTCAACGCCTTCGTCGCCCCGGTCATCTTCGACAACGTTTGGGAATATCCGCTGGTGCTGGCGCTTTCGTGCCTGGCGAGACCCTGGGGACGGCTAGACAAGGTGCCACCCGGCGCCTGGGTGCTGATGATCCTCGGCGTGCTCGCGGCCGTGGCGACGCCGGTCTTCGTCTCGGTCATGCAGGACAAGGTGACCACGGCGAGCGTCGTGGGCGCCTTCGACCAGTCCGAGCTGTTCGACATGGGCATGAAGGGCCTGCTCGCCCTGGCGGTGATCTGCGCCTTCCTGGTGCGCTCACGGGCGCTGTTCTTCTTCCTGGTGATCGGCGTGCTCTCGTTCGCCGCCGAGGCCGCGGCCGACCGTACGGACGTGCGCCACAGCTGGCGCAGCTTCTTCGGCGTGATGCGGTTATCCCAGACCTATGTGTCGAGCCTGGGCGGCGAGGTGAAGATGCTGGCCCACGGCACCACCCTGCACGGCGCCCAGTCCCAGAACCCGGTCTATCGCTGCAATCCGCTCGTCTACTACACGCCGCGCACGCCCATTGGGCAGGTGTTCACGACAAGCCAGCGCCAGAAGGCGGCGATGCGCATCGGGGCGGTTGGGCTCGGCACGGGCTCGGTCGCGGCCTACGTCCGGCCCGGCGACCATCTGACCTTCTTCGAGATCGATCCGCTGGTGCAGCGAATCGCGACTGATCCCAACAACTTCAGCTATGTGCGCGAATGCGCCAAAGGCGAGGTGGACTTCGTCATCGGAGACGCCCGTCTGACGCTGCAGGACCAGCCGCAGGGCGCCTTCGACCTCCTGCTGATCGACGCCTTCTCGTCCGACGCGGTGCCGGCGCATCTCCTGACCGTCGAGGCCGTGCAGGGATATCTCGCGCGGCTGAAGCCGGACGGCGTCCTCGTCCTGCACCTCTCGAACCGCAACCTCGACCTGATGGGGCCGGCCCAGGCGGTCGCGCGCGCAGCCGGCGGTCAGGCGTTGGCCCAGCGCTACCGACCCGCGAACGATCCGCAGGGCAGCTGGGAGTCGGCCGAGGATGCCGTGATCGTCGCGCGCAATCGCGAGGCGCTCGCCGCCTTCGCCGCCGATTCACGCTGGGAGCGGGCCAACCCCTTCCAGGCGAAGCCTTGGCGGGACGACTACACGAACCTGGCCGGGGCGTTGTACGCGAACCTCAAGGCCAGCTGGACCTGGCTGCCGTAGTCCTTACGGCGGGGTTTCGACCGAAACCACCGCCTGGGCCATCAGGCCTTCCTCGCGGCCGGTGAAGCCCATGCCCTCGGTGGTGGTGGCCTTCACGCTGACCCGGCCGACCGGCAGCCCCAGCAGTTCGGCGATCCGTTCCCGCATCGCGTCGCGGTGCGGCCGGATCTTCGGCCGTTCGCAGATCAGTGTCACGTCGGCGTTGAGGATCCGACCGCCGACGGCGCCGACCCTCTTCACCGCGTGCGTCAGGAACTGGTCGGAGGACGCGCCCTTCCAGCGCGGGTCCGAGGGCGGGAAGTGCTCGCCGATGTCGCCGTCCGCGATGGCGCCCAGCACAGCGTCCGTGAGCGCGTGCAGGCCGCAGTCCGCGTCCGAATGCCCGATCAGCCCCACGTCGTGCTGGATTCGCACCCCGCACAGCCACACGACCTCGCCCGGGCCGAAGCGGTGCGCGTCGATGCCGTGGCCCGTGCGCAC
>NZ_JAPSKZ010000249.1 GCF_031181185.1 Phenylobacterium sp.
CATAGCCGTCCACGGGCGAGCGGATGACCGTCTGTTGCAGACTCTGCCGCGCCGTGGTGAGGCGCGGCACGACGTCGGCGATCTTCGACTGGCTGTCGCGCAGGCCCTCGGCGGCCTGGCTCTGCCGCTCGTCGCGGAGCTGCACGAGCTGCATGCGGGTTTCGCCCATCTGCTGGCGCATGCGCGCGATGTCGGCGCTCAGCTGCCCCTTGCGGCCGGAGAGCTCCGCCAGGTTGCGCTCATACCGCAGGATCAGGGTCTTGGGCGCATAGCCCTGCTCGTGGAGTTTGCGGTAGCCCGCGAGCTCCTCCTCCGTCAGGCGGCGCTGCTCGTCGATGGAGGCGACCTGCGCCTGCAGGCCCACGACCTGGGTCTCGAGCTGCTCGATCCGCTGCCCCAGCACCGCCGACTGGCTCTGGAAGAGCTGCAACCGGGTGCTGAAGAGGAACTCCTGGTCACGGATCAGCGCGGCGACGCGGGGGTCGGCGGCGCGCGAGGTGAGCTCGGCCGGAAACTGCAGGCTGGTGCGGTTCGTGGCCTCGGCCGAGAAGCGTGCGTTCTGCGCCAGCAGCACGTCGTACTGATTCTGGTACACATCGACCGCGGCGCGCGCCTCGACGTCGTTGAACAGCAGCAGCGGCTGGCCGGCGCGCACGAACTGCCCTTCCCGAACCAGGATCTGCCTGACGGTGCCGCCCTCGCGGCTCGCCCGCAACGTCTTGCGATTGCTCTCGACCCGCACCTCGGCCGGCGCGGTGACCCCGCTGCTGAGGGGCGTGAAGGACGCCCAGAGGCCCAGCCCCACGACGAACGCGCCGATCACCCCCGCCCCGACGACCATCGGTCGGCGCAGCCGCTGGCGCAGCGCCGGATCCATTTCGTTCCGGTCTTCGCCCCCGAACGTCGGCGCGACGTAGGTCGAGCGGACCGGGCTCAGGTCAAGCTTCATCGTCCCGCCTCCACGGCGCGCACATCCCCGGCCGGCTTCACCAGCCTGGCCATGACTTGGTCGCGGGGCCCGAACAGTTCGACGCGGCCGTCGCGCAGCATCAGGAGCTTGTCGGCCGACCGGAACACCCCCGGCTTGTGGGAGATGATCACGATCGTCGTGCCCTTCGATTTCAACGTCTCGATGGCGCGGATGAGCGCGTCTTCGCCCTCGGCGTCCAGGTTCGCGTTGGGCTCGTCCAGCACCAGGAAGGCCGGCGCGCCGAGGACCGCCCGGGCCAGGCCCACCCGTTGCCTCTGGCCGCCCGAGAGGGTGACCCCGCCTTCTCCCACCTCGGTGTCATAGCCCTTGGGCATACGCAGGATCAGGTCGTGCACGCCGGCCAGCCGCGCGGCCTCGACCACGTCCTCATCGGTGACGTCGGCCCGGAAACGGGCGATGTTGTCCCTGACGGTGCCCGCGAAAAGTTCGGTGTCCTGCGGCAGATAGCCGACGTGGCGGCCGAAGTCGGCGCGGTCCCAGGTGAACACGTCCGCGCCATCGAGGCGCACCACGCCTTGGAGCGGCTTCCAGATCCCCATCAGCAGACGGGCCAAGGTCGACTTGCCGGCGCCGGACGGGCCGATGATGCCCAGCACCTCGCCCGGCTCGATCGAGAAGCTCACGCCGCTGACCACCAGCTTGTTGGCGCCCGGCGGCGCAAAGTTCACGCCCTCCACCGAGAGCTTGCCGGTCGGTCGCGGCAGCTGGGTGCCGGCGGGCGGCGGCTCAGCCTTGCTGAGCAGGTTCTGCAGCCGCTCATGCGAGCGGACCATGTTGTTGAGCGGCTCCCACGAGCCCACGATCTTCTCGATCGGCTGCAGCGCCCGGCTCGCCAGGATCATGTTGGCGAACAGCATGCCCGAGTGGATTTCGCCCTTCAGGATCAGGTAGGCGCCGATCGCGATGATCAGCACCTGCATGCCCATGCGCACGAACTTGATGAGGTCCGTGTAGGTGTTCGAATACTCGGAGGCCACCGCGCCCCGCTCGATGGTGACGGCCCGGTGCCGCGCCCAGGCCGAGCCCAGGGTCGGCAGCATGCCCATCGCTCGCACCACCTCGCCGTTGCGCAACGCCGCATCGGTGAAGCCGTAGCTCTTCAGGGCGGCGTCGTTGGCCTCCTTCAGCACCGGATGCATGGCCTTGGTCTGCATGATGGCCAGCGCCAGAAGGACGATGGCGCCCAGCAGTGTGATCACGCCGACCAGAGGATCGATGATGAACAGTACGATCAGGAAGACCGGGATCCAGGGCAGGTCGAAAATCGCCGCCGCGCCGACGCCGGTGAAGGTCTGCCGGAACTGGTCCAGGTCGCGCAGGGCCTGGGCGCGGGCGCTGGGGTCTCCGCGCACGGCCGCGTCGAACAGGCTCGCGAACACGCGTCCCGACACCCGCTGGTCCAGCGCCACGCCGTAGTTGATGAGGATCCGCGCCCGGATGTCGTCGATCACGCCCGAGACGGCGAAGACAAACAGCGTGACCAGCGTCAGAATCCAGAGCGTCGCTTGGCTCTGGCTCACCATGACCCGCCCGTACACCTGGTAGGTATAGAGCGGCAGCGCCAGATACAGCACGTTCGAGACGAGGCTGAAGCCGAAGGCCACAAGGGCGACCTTCTTGACGTCGGCCATCGCGCGGGTCAGGGCGGTGTCCGGCTGGTTGGTTAGGAACGTCAGGAATTTCATCGGGCGCCGAGCTGTTCCGTCGTGGCTTTCGGCCAGATAAACCAGATCCGGCCTGAAAAGGGTGAACGCGGGTGCGGAATTGCCGTTCGTTCAGCCTCGCGCCCGGAAACGCCCGGCGCGGCGGCTAGATGCGGAGCCGCCGAAATGTTGTCAATGCTGAGCCCCCAAAGCGCGGCGGGCCGTGCGGGAGCGGGAATGGCACGGGTTGGGATCATCGGAAGCTGCATCACACGGGATTTGTGGCCGATCCGCGGCCCCGGCGCCGAGAACCTCGCCTATCTCTCTCGGACCAGCTTTCCCAGCCTGATGTCCGAACCCGTCGCCGGCTTTCGACCGTCGCGCCAATCGCCGCTGTCGGGCAACCAGCACAGGGCCGTGGTCGCCGACCTGACCAAGACCGGACTGGCCCGGCTCGTCGCCTTCCGGCCTACGCACCTGATCTTCGACTTCATCGACGAGCGGTTCGATCTGATGTCGGTCGGGCGTTCGATCGTCACCCGCAGCTGGGAGCTGGGCGCGAGCGGCTATCTCGCGCAGAAGGCCTTCCGCGACGCGCGGACGATCCCGCGGCTCTCCGACGCCTGCTGGCGGCTCTGGACCGACGCGGCCGGGGAACTGGCCGCCGTGGTCCGCTCGACGCCCTTGCGAGAAGCCAAGCTCATCCTGCACGTCTCGCGATGGGCCGACGAGATGCGCACGCCTGACGGCGACCATCGCCCGCTGACCAACGTGGCGATCCTCGATGACCAGCCAGCCGACATCGGCCAGCAGAACGCCCTACTGGCCGCCTACGAGGCGCACCTCACCTCCGTGATGCCGCCGCTGGCCCGCGTTGACGGCGGCGCTTTGCGGATCGCCGATCCCGGCCATCGCTGGGGACTCAGCCCCTTCCACTTCATCCCCGAATACTACGCCGAGATCTGGCGGCAGCTGGAGGCGCTAGGCGTGCCGCAGCCTAGCGCGGAGCCTGCCGAGCCCAGTGTTCCAGCGGCGTGACGCCGTCTCGCACGAGCTCGGGCCGCGAGGCGAGGTAAGCGGCGGCCGCGAAGCCCGGCCGGGGCTCGGCCACCGCCCAGGCGCCGCCCTGCAGGTAATCGACGAGCGGGTTCTCGCCCGACGCCAGCGCCTCGCCGCGTTGCGCCACGTAGTGCGGCAGGTCGAACCAGGGTCCCGGACTGCGGCCTTCGCTCGCGCCCGAGACGAGGAAATGGGTGAGCGGCTCGAGACCGGCTTCGGCCACGTCCGGGTGGCGATCGAGATACCAGGTCGGGTCGAACAGCGGATGCGGTGAGCACCCGGCGCGCCAGCCCTCCGTCAAATAGTGGACCAGGGGCGGGATCCCGCGCGCCGCCCGGCCCGCCTGCCGCACGTACCAGGCGGGATCGAACAGCGGATGCGGCGAGAGCCCCTGCATCCAGCCTTCGCGCATATAGTGCCCGACGGGGTCGTCG